>CANQQB010000008.1 GCA_947625845.1 uncultured Oscillospiraceae bacterium | reverse complement strand
CTCCCGCAGGCTCTTTCCCTGTCCGCGCATCAGGTATAGCTTTTCCCGCTCTTCTATGGTAAGATGTTTGTAGTGGCACATGGGGGTCAGCTCCTATCTGGTTTTCTGCAAACACCATTTTAGAAGCTTTCTTCCCTTGAGTCACCTCTTTTCTTTACCCTGTTGCTCTTATTTTGTAAATCTTCATTTGTTCAATTCCTCCACATGCGCCAACTCCCTTGCCGTCAGCTCCACCCAGGCCGGCCGGAACCCGCATTTCAGCGCGTTGCGCACGCTCTTGAGATTGCACCACGCCGCGCAGTAAAAGGGAATCTTCCCCCGCCGGAAAACCTCCAGCGCCAGCCGGCTTGTAAGCGCCGAGGCCACGCCCCGCCGCCGGTACGCCGGCAGCACGTCCACGCCGATCTGCCACATGTCCTCACAGTCGGCGGACACCCCCGCCAGCCCCACCAGCGTGTCCTTGTCGTATGCCCCCAGCGCCAGCATGTCCCGCTCTTTCCGCTTTTCGCACAGGGCGTTGCTCCACTGAGGCGTATAAAGCCCCGCGAACCCCTCCGGTCCCAGCAGCCGCAGGTCATAGGGGCAGTCCAGCGGCCGCAGCGCGGTCACGTCCGGCAGAAAGTACTCCGCGATATAGCATGCCGCCAGGCCGAATGGCCGCAGCGCCTCGTTGAGCACATAGATCTGCGGCGTCTCAAACACGCGCCCGACCGGGTAGGCGTTCACATACCCCGTCACCGCCTCCCGGACCCGGTCGCTGACCTGTGCCACCACGTTGCTGCCGTAGCTCACCAGCTCGCACTCCACCGGCCGGGGCAGATACACCCTTGCCCGCGGGTCCGCGTTCGCGGCGGCGATCACGTTCTCCGTGCGCAAAAAATCCTCCGGCGCGCAGTTGCAGTCGACGGCCGACTGGCGAAGCGCCACGCGCCATACTTCTTCATTCGTCATCATCATGATACCTCACCCCACCAAGGGTTTCTTTTTGATCTGTGCCCACCGCCGTGGATACTGTTCCGGGGTGGGTTTTATCTTCTCGACGACCACCACCGCGTGGGTCACGTCCGCGCCGGGCACTTCATACCGCCGTATCTCCCGTATGCGTCCCCCCAGGGTCCGCACGGCGAAGTCCCCCCGAGCGGCTTCCTCGCCGCAGTCCGGGTTTTTCATGGCCAGGAACAGTCCCCCTACCTTCACCAGCGGCAGACACAGCTCCGCCAGCAAATGCAGCTCGGCCACCGCCCGGCTGGTCACGATGTTGAACCGCTCCCGCAATTGGGGCTGTTCCTCCGCCCGGCCCCATATGCACTGTACGTCCTCCAGCCCCAGCGCGGCGCAGCTTTCGCGCACGAAGTCCATCTTCTTGCCAACGCTGTCCAGGCAGGTGAGCTTTATGTCAGGGCACAGAATGCGCAGCGGCACGCCGGGAAAGCCCGCTCCGGACCCCACGTCCGCCACGGCCCTGTTCCCGGAGAAGTCCGCCACGGTCAAAAGCGCGGCGCTGTCCAGAAAGTGCAGCCGCGCGGCGGCGGCCGGGTCCCGGATGGCCGTCAGGTTGGTCGTCTCGTTGGCCCGCAGCAGCATCTGGCCGTAGCCCGCCATCGTCCGCACCTGTTCCTCCGACGCCGCCACACCCAGCGCCGCCAGTCCGTCACGAATGATCTCGTCCATAGTCCACTCCAAACGTATAATAAGCCCCCTCTGATGAGGGGGCTGTGGTTTTTTATAATAGGGACCTTCTTTATACCGCCTTATAAAACCGGAAGCTCCCGAAGGCCGCCGTAAGCACATAGCCGTCGCCCAGCTCGCCCTCGGCCATATAGTTGGCGCCGCCGGTCACGTCGCATCCCTCCAGCGCCATCTTGGCCGCCACCGTGGCCGCCTCGTCCGGCTGAGCGTAGACCATGCCGTTGGTCACCACGTCGAACTGGTTCTTGGCGAAAATGACCTGATAGACGTTGTTCTGTCCGGCGAAGCGGTCGGAGCCGATCCGGTTGACGCACACGTTGCCCACCGCCAGCTGGACCTGCAGCGGCTGTTCCGCCGCCATCGCGAAGATCAGGCGGCTGAGCCAGAACACGTCCGTCTCGTCATAGAATTTCTCGCCGTTGGCCAGCGGCGTCACCTCTGTGTCCGCCAGGGACAGCGACCAGTTGGCCTTATCCCAGTACGCGGTCAGACCCAGGCACTTGACCAGATCCTCCATGGGCAGCGCCACCGCGCCGTCCACGACCTGCGGACCGTTTTTCAGATAGAGGTACCGGCCGTTGCACACCAGATAGGGCTGCCCCATCTGCGCGGTCAGCACCAGGCCGTTCACCGCCATCGAGACCGCGTTTCCATTGTCCGCCACCTGCGCGTCCGGTCCTAAGATCTGGCACAGCTCCGTCACGCGCATGTAGGGCTGGCCGCCGAACAGGACGCACTGGCCCGCCTGTTCCCCGTCCACGTACACGGGCAGGGTGGTGCGGTTGTCCGTCACCTCCGGCTCCGGCGCGGTCTCGCCGTCCAGGACCACAAACGTGGCCTCCGGCTCCTCGGGCACATAGACCGGCCGCTCCGCCTCGTCGTCCCGCGCGAACACCGTCTGGCTCATCACGCCCATGGCAAGGCAGAGCGCGCACAGGACCGCCGCGATCTTCATCAACCACCGGCTTTTCATTCGGACTGCCTCCCTTTCGCGTAATGGTCCAAAAATGCAGGGAAAAAATTCCCAAAATTCATTTTTGGTATCCTTATTATATCGAAAGAAAGGCGTCTAAAACAATTGGCATTGTGTCAAAAAGGCGGGTTTTGAAATTGGAAGTTGTAACAAATGCACAATCAATTGTGTGAATTTTCCACAACGTTCCGAAAGTTCGTCAACATCTTGTGGCCGGGAATTGGAATTATTTGGAAAGCGCCCAAAAATTCGACAGTTTCTTCCAAAAAAACGGCCGCTCAACCCCCGCCGCCGGACCAGTTATGTCGACAAAAACGCAATTTTTCTTGCAAATTATGTCAACTGTTTTAAGGCCTGCGCCAACTGGTCCGGGCAGGATGTGCCCTTGCCGCCGCACTGGATGCCGTCCAGCCTGGATATGGCGTCTTCCACGCGCATCCCCTCCACCAGAGCGGTGATTCCCTTAAGATTTCCGTTGCAGCCCCCCACTACCTCCACACTTTTGATCACGCCGTCCTCGGCCACAATGTGCATCAGGCGGGAGCATACGCCCTTGGGCTGATAGGTCACTTCCATTTTTATGTTTTCTCCCTTCAAAATAAAGTTCTTTATGTTTTCCGGCATATTTTTCCGCCGGGCCGCATATACTTCATTGATACATAAAATGTGTCACGGCATACCCATACGCCAGAAAGGGGGCATTGGCTTGAAGTTCAAGCTGTTTTCCGCCGTGCTGCTGCTCGTTTGTTTCCTGTTTCTCGGTATCGTGTCCGGCGTCATCCCCGTGACGGAGCTGCCCCGGGACGTGACCGCCGGTCTGTTCCCGAGCCGGAGCGCCTCGCCGGCACCGGTGCATAACACCGAAGCGCCGCCGGTCTCGCCCGTCGTATCCCCGTCGCCGACCCATGGGACCCCGGTCCTGCCGGAGGCGAAGACCGTCCCCTCCTACGCGCCGGTGACCGTCCCGCCGGTCACGGTCCCACCTGCGACGGCCGCGCCGGTCACGGTCCCGCCCACATCAGCGCCCACGCCGGCGCCTGTGAAGTCCGCCCCGGCCGGGGACCTGTGGGAGCCGGCGGCGGAGGTCATCTCCACCACCATCACCTGGAACGACCCGCTCCAGAATGACACGGCCTATTCCGTGGACGCCTCAGCGCTTCTGGACATGGCCCCGGACGTGACCTTACCGGCGGACGGCCCGCAGATCCTCATCATCCACACCCACGGCACGGAGGCGTACACCCCCGACGGGACTGACCAATACCAGGCCAGCGGCGATTACCGCACCACGGACCCGGACCACAGCATCCTCAAGGTAGGCCGGGCACTGGGTGACGCGCTGGAGGAATACGGCCTGGACGTGCTGGTGGACGAGGGGCTCTACGACTGGCCCAGCTATGACGGCGCCTACGCCCGCAGCGGCGAGGCCATTGAGAGCTGCCTGGCCCAGTACCCCACCATCCGTGTGGTGATAGACCTGCACCGGGACGCCATCGGGGACGACACCGCCGTGTACAAGACCGTGTCCGACGCGCTGGAGCCGGAGGCGGCGCAGATGATGTTCGTGGTGGGCACGGACGAGACGCTGTCCCACCCCAACTGGCGGGAAAATCTGTCCTTCGCCATGAGCCTGCAGGGCTTGCTGGACCGCGCCTATCCCCATCTCATGCGCCCGGCGCTTTTAAGCTCCAACCGCTACAACCAGCAGCTCGCTCCCGCCAGCGTGCTTTTGGAGATCGGCACCGACGGCAACACGCTGCAGGAGGCGCTGACATCGGCGGAGCTGTTCGCGCAGGTGGTCGGTCCCGCGCTGGCGGAGAAAATAACCGGATAAAACTGCCCAAAGCCGGGCATACTGCTCCCAGGAGCAACTTTACATACGATTATACTACAGGGGGGCAGAAAATGAAAGTGGCAGAACTCATGACCGGTCACGTGGTGAGCGTGAACCAGAAAGACCCGGTGGCGGCGGCGGCAAGGCTCATGAAGCGGCACAATCTTGGCGCGCTGCCGGTGTGCGACGACAGCGGGCGTCTCCGGGGGCTGGTGACGGACCGGGACATCGTGACCCGGTGCGTGGCCATGGACTACGACCCGGCGGACACGCCGCTTCGGGAGATCATGACCCGCGGCATCCTGACCTGCCGCAGCTCGGACGACGTGCGCCAGGCGGCTGCCCTGATGGCGAAGGAGCAGGTGCGGCGCTTACCGGTGACGGAGGCCGGCCGGCCGGTGGGCATGGTGTCCCTGGCGGACATCGCCCGCCGGAGCAGCTTCGCCATGGAAACCGCGTCTCTTCTGGGGGATATATCGGCCAATGTGAGACGGGGGTGAACCCACACCGCAACGCGCTCGTTATTGACAGCCCCCCTTGTGAAAGGGGGCTGTCACGCGCCTATTGGGGCCCCCACGCGGCACGCTTGTCGCGTGGGGAGAGGAGGAGCCGCTGGCTATCCGGGATTTGCCGCTTGCGGCGAATCCCGGCCTGGCCGAGCGTGCTCCGACGAGACTGGGGGAGAGAATTTTATATTTCCGCAAACCACCGCATTATAATATAAGGCTTTCGCGGCCTTTTGCAATCAGACGAGTCTTAAAACGGTGGGGTTTGACGCGTTGCAATCACTCTGCTTCAATATCATTTTTTGCCCCCGCGGACAGTAGACAACGAGCAGAGAAAAGGTCTCTCCCGCGCAAGGGGAGCCATATAGATAATCGGCTGTCGCGAGCGTTCGCGCGGCCGGTTTTTTGCGTTTTACAAAAGAAACAGAGCGATTACTAATGTTTTCAATACGATTGCGTTTTCTTGACATGGGGACTGTGTCCGTTTATACTTTATTATGTATCATTAAGGGGGCGTCCTTTTTTGCATGGACGCACCCTATTTTGGCAGGTGGCGAAAATGCGGGCGCGGACAGGGTATTTCACGGACAAAGGAACGGTCAAGCAGGTCAACGAGGATTCCCTGCTGGTGCGCACGGCGGACACGGTCAACGGCCCGCTGGTTTTGGCCGCTGTCTGCGACGGCATGGGTGGTCTGGCGTGCGGCGAGCTGGCCAGCGCCGCGGTGGCGCAGGCGTTCTCCGCCTGGTTTGACGAGGAGCTGCCGCTGCTGCTGGCCGACGGATATGATTTTGTGGTCATTCGCTCTGGGATCGAATATGAGATCTATCGGGTGAGCAAGGCCCTGGAGGACTACGCCCGCCAAAGCGGCATACGCATGGGGACCACGCTGACCCTGGCGCTGCTTTACGCGGGACGGTGCGTGACGGCCAATGTAGGCGATTCCCGCGTCTATGCGCTGAACGACCGGCTGCGGCAGCTGACGGAGGATCACTCTCTCGTGCAGCGGGACGTGCAGACCGGCCTGCTCCGTCCGGAGGACGCGGAGCGCGACGACCGGCGCAATATCCTGACCCAGTGCATAGGAGACTCGGCCCACCTGGCGCCGGACGTGCGGGAGTGGGAGACGGCGCCCGGAACGGTCTATCTGCTGTGCTCGGACGGCTTTCGCCACGAATTGACGCCGGAGGAATTGCGCGCGCATGTGCGCGCCGGCGCCGGCGGAGACGGCGGCGGGATGAGCCGGGTCCTGGAGGGACTTGCGCGCACGGCCATGGACCGGGGCGAGACGGACAATATCACGGCGGCGGCCGTGTGGATATCGGACAGCGAGGGGTGACAGACGGATGGCCACGACCGGCATGATACTGGACAACAAATACGAGATCCTGACCGAGATCGGCCGGGGCGGCATGTCCATCGTCTACCTGGCGCGGGATCGGCGGCTGAATAAGCAGTGGGCTGTCAAGGAGGTCCGCAAGCAGTCCGACGGGCGAAAAAACCAGATCGTCGTCCAGAGTCTGCTGGCCGAGGCGGAGATGATGAAGCAGCTGGACCATCCCCTGATCCCCCGCATCGTGGACATCATCGAAAACGACACCACCATCTATATCGTCATGGACTATATGGAGGGGATCAGCCTGGACCGATATCTCCGGGAGAACGGGCCGCTTCCCCAGGAGGCGGTGGTACATATCGGCATCCAGCTTTGCGACGCGCTGGGCTATCTGCACAGCCGCCGGCCGCCGATCATCTATCGGGACATGAAGCCGGCCAACGTGATGCTCAAAGACCCGGACAAGATGGACGTGCAGCTTTTCGACTTCGGCATCGCACGGGAATATAAAGAGGGCCGTACCGGGGACACGATCCTGCTGGGCACGCCCGGATTCGCCGCGCCGGAACAGTGCCGCCGGGGCAAGCAGACCGACGCCAGAACGGATATATTCAGCCTTGGCGTGACGCTGTACAACCTGGTCACGGGCCACGGTCCGACGGAGGACCTGAAGCTCTATCCCATCCGCCATTGGAACAGCAGGCTGTCCGACGGCCTGGAGCAGATCATCCTGAAGTGCACGCGGGAGGAACCGGACGACCGGTACAATAGCTGCGAGGAACTGATGTACGACCTGCGGCGGTACAAGAGCCTGGAGGCGGCCTATCGGAAGGGCCTGAAAAGACGGCTGGGGATGTTTCTTGTCCCGGCCTCGCTGGCGCTGGTGTGTCTGGCGGGCGGCTTTGGGTTTCGGGCGCTGTTCAACAGCAAGAGCGTGCAGAATTTTGAGACGGCGCTGCTGCTGGGGGATCGGGAGACGGACGCCTCCCGGCGGCAGGATTATTACCTGGAGGCCATCGGCTATGACGTTTCGGATATCCGGGGCTATGAGGGGCTTATCGACCTCTATAAGCAGGACTCCTCCTTCTCCACGGACGAGCGTTCGGTGCTGCAAGGGCAGATCCAGCAAAACCTGAAGGCCATCGAGGAGCGGAGCCTGGAGGATTACGTCCGGCTCACATACGACATCGGCACGCTCTACTGGTTCTATTACGATTACGGGAACACCAGCGACAACCAGACCACGCGGATGGTCAGCGCGCTGCCCTGGTTCACCACGGTGCAGGAGGTTTGCGCCGCGAACGGCTATGCCTTTGACAAGCTGGAAATGACCGACCTGTTTTGCCGGATCGGTTCGTTCTACAGTGAGTACGCGACCAATATCCGCGAGGCGGCCGACATGGGGACGTATCTGTCCTTCTGGAACACGCTGGAGGAATTTCAGGACTACCTGCGCAATAACAACGAGCAGGAGCTGATGGAGTGGGAGTCCTACAAGGTCATCGTGTACGCGCTGGAAAATCTGATGCCCAAATTCAAGAGCGACGGCGTGACCAGGGACCAGATCGAGACGATGATCGCCGCGGTCCGGGCGGACACGGCGGCGCTGCCCGCCACCACCGACGTTACGGTGAGCATCCGGGATTATATCGGCGAGCGGCTGGCGGAGAACGGCGGCGTTGCCCGCACGTTTGCCGCCAACTACGGCGTCTGAGGGCGGAGGTGCGCGGATGAATATGCTGTCCACATATGAAAACATATCCACGGCGCTGTTTGTCGCGGCCGGCGCCCTGGCGGCGATAGCGGCGGTGCTGTTCTTTGCGCTGCACATTTGGCAGGTCATCGGCAAGCTGGCCGGCACGCGCTGGGCCAAAACGGACGAGCAGGTGTATGAGCTGCCCAAGTCCGCGCCCCCGAGACAGAAGCGCGTGCCGCCTATGCCTGTTCAGACGGCGCGAAAGAGCGCGCCGAGGCAAACCCCGCCGACGGTAATTATTCCGAAGGAGCAGGAGGACCCGCCGACGGAAACTATTCCGAAGGAGCAGGAGGACCCGCCGACGGTAATTATTCCGAAGGAGCAGAAGGACCCGCCGACGGAAACTATTCCGAAGGAACAGGAAACCCCGCCGACGGAGGCCGCTCCGCCGGAGCCGGAGGCGGACCGCCGCTCTGACGTGGAGGAAGCGAAGCGCCGGCTCGGTTTCCGTCCCAAGGAGAAGATATTGGTGATCCACACCCAGGAGCGGATCTGACTGGCCGCGCTTTGGGGCATATTGGGGGAACGAGGGGTAGAAGCGATGAAAAGACAGGGGGCAAGAGAGCGGGTCCTGGCCTGGATATGCGTCGTCGTGATGCTGCTTGTCCAGTGCCCGGCGATGGCGCTGGCGGACGAGGGGCCGGAGCCGGATTTCAGACTGCGGCCGGACAGCCATCTCTATTTCCAGTTTGACGACTGGCAGGAACACATATGGGTGTTCGACCGGGACGCCTGGACCTACACCCTGGTGCTGAAGGCCGACGACGGCTTCCGGCTGCCGGAGAGCATCGTCCTGTTCTCGGGGTACGACGAGGACTTCCTGCCGGAGGAACAGCGGACGGACGAGGAACTCATCCCCGAGAGGCCGGACGATCCGGAGCAGACGGACGCCCAGTATTCCTACGACAAAGAGACGGGCGAGATCGTCATCTTTGCCGATGTGCTGTACGGCGACGAGATCGTGCTCGTCGACGCGGACGCTGTGCCGTCGCCGGAGCCCATCCCGGAGGAAGTGCCGGAGTACATCCCGGAGGCAGCGCCGGAATATGCATCGGAGACCGGGCCGGAGACTGTCCCGGAATATGTCCCGGAGTATATCCCGGAGTATGTGCCGGATACGAACCCGGAATACGTCCCGGAGTACGTCCCGGAGACAAACCCGGAGTACGTTCCGGAGTATATCCCGGAGTATGTGCCGGATACGAACCCGGAATACGTCCCGGAATCCACCCCGGAGCCGACACCTGAACCGACACCGGAACCGACCCCAGAACCCACGCCTGAACCGACACCGGAGCCCACCCCGGAGCCTACACCGGAGCCCACCCCGGAGCCTACACCGGAACCCACCCCGGAGCCGACACCGGAGCCCCCGTTTTATCTGGTGATGCCGGAGGGGGACGACAACATAACGGTGAGCGGTCCGGAGGAGGAAAAGCACTATATTTCGGACGCGTATGTCATCCATATCGACGCGCTGGCGGAGGGCTATGTTTTTGACGGCCTGACGCTGAAGATGGGGGAGATGGAGCTGGAGGAGGATACTGACTACAGCTGGGAATATGACGAGCAGGAGCAGACCGTCACGGTCACCTTCCTCACCGACGGCGGCGCCGGGAACGTGCTGCGCATCACGGTGAACACCGCCCCGGCGGCGGGCTTCGACCCGGAGGCCACGACAGACCCGGAGGCCACGGCGGAGCCGACCGCCACGGTCGAACCGGCCGCCACGACGGCGCCGACCGCCGCCGGCCCCACGCCGAGGCCGGCGTCCTATCAGGTGACGCTGGAGGGGGACGGCAACATAGAGGTGAGCGGTCCGGAGGAGGAAAAGCACTATATTTCGGACGCGTATGTCATCCATATCGACGCGCTGGCGGAGGGCTATGTTTTCAGCTCTCTGGCGCTGTCTGTGGACGGGACGGAGCTGGTGAACGGGACCGACTACAGCTTTGAATACGTGGAGGCGGAGCGGAACATCAAGGTGACCTTCCTCACGGGGAAGGGGTCCGGCGGCGAGATGACCGTCAGCGTGTTCACCGAGAAGGAAGCGCATACGGTGAACGTCACGGCGCCCCACGCGGCGAGCGTGACGGTGACGGACGGGAACGGAGCCGCCGTGGCGGTGCAGCAGGCGCAGGACCTTTACGCCTTCAACGGCGTCTATCTTGACAGCTACACCGTGACCGTCGTTCCGGCGGACGGATATGACCTGCCCGACGCGATCGGAACGGGGACGCATGGCCTGACCTGGGACGGGCAGCAGGGCGTTCTGACCATACCGGCCGGGACCATCCGGGATACGGCGGACGTGACAGTGGACCCGACCCTGGCGCCTGACAGCTACGCGGTGGACCCGGCTTCCGCCGCCGGCGGCGCATGGAGCCGCGGCGCTGTGACCATCCGTCCCGACAAGGCCGCGACGGCGTTCCGCTATGACGGGGCCTGGTACGAGGGCATCGTCGTTGGCGGCGACGCCGCAGCACTGCCGCCCACCTGGCGGTATATTCCCGACGGCGAGCATACGTTTTCCTTCGAGCTGGGCGACGGCGCGTGGGCCGACGGGATATACGCGGATAACGGCCGTGCCGATCCGGGACCCACGCTGACGGTGCGTGCGGAGACGGCGGCTCCCGTTGTGTCCGCGGCGGTCACCGCGGCGCAGAGCCGGGACGGCGTCTATTACACGACCCAGGACGACCCCGCCGCCACGATCGTCTTTACCGTGACGGACGCCAATTTTGACCCTGTCCCGGAGGGCGCGTTTGCCCTGACGGTGACGCCGGAGGCCGAATATACCTCGGACTGGTCCAACGCCAACGGCGTCTGGGAGCTGACCGTGACGCTGGACGGGCAGACGCTGGCGGACGGACGGTACAGCGCGGACCTGGCGGTCACGGACGCGGCGGGCAACACGGGTACCGGGACCGGCGGCGTCGTGTGCGTGGACCACGGCGCGCCGGAGGTCCGGGCGATCGCCTATACCGCCCGGGACGGGAGGGACATGACGAACGCGCGGCTGGACAAGGATTACGTCCTGTCGGCGGCGGCGTCGCTGGACGTGATGGTCACGGCCGGGGACAGCCTCTCCCCGGTGCGGTCGTTCACGATCCGCGACGGCGGCGCGATAGACGTGACGCTGGACGCGGCCTATGATATGCAGACCGACTGCTATTTTGCGGTGCTGAGCGGCGCGCTGCTGGCGCAATACAAGGGCCAGCTCACCGTGACGGCGGCGGACCTGGCCGGGAACACGGGCACGCTCGCGCCCAACGACGGCAACACCGGCAGCACGAACGTGCTGCTGGATACCGCCGCGCCTGAGATCGAGTTTGAAGAGCCTGAAAGCGGCGCGGTGCGCGGCACGGACCATGTGATAACGGTGCATGTGGCGGACGACATACATTCCGATGTGGCCTCCGGCGTGGAAAGCGTGGTGTGCTCCGTGTGCGTGTATGACACCAGCGACAGAGAGACCTGGACCGTCTGCGGCGAGCCGCAGACGGTCTATACGGCCGGGACGGACTACGATCCGGCTGTCACATGCCGGGTCGTTATCCCCGCGTCCGTGGACAGCAATCTGGTCTTTGTCCAGGCCACGGCGAAGGACCGGGCGGGCAACAGCGCCGAAGCGCTCAGTCAGGGCTTTGGGGTGGACTCCACGCCGCCGGAGGTGCACGTGCGCTACGACAACAATACCGCCATGAATATGCGGTATTTCCGCGCGCCCCGTACCGCCACCGTGACGGTGAAGGACGTGAACTTCAGCGCCAGCGGCGCGCGCTTCTACACGCGGGGCGTCGTCGGCCCCTGGTCCGCGGGTGAGGACAGCGACGGCGACGGGCTGCGGGATACCTATACCTGCACCATTGCCTTTGGTAATGACGCCGACTATACGCTGAGCATGGAGATCGCGGACCGGGTGGGGAACACGACCTCCGACTGGCACACGGACTATACGGGCACGGCGCCCCAGGCGTTTACCGTGGACAGGACCAGCCCGGCCTATGAGATCTCTTTCCGGGACAGCGGCAGCGGCGCGTATTTGGGCGGCGGCGGTTTCGGCCGGCAGCCGGTGCTTGTCACGCTGCTGGTGCGGGAGCGCAATTTTGCGCCCAACCTGGCATCGGCGGGCCTGTCCGTGCTGAAGGACGGGGCGGATATCAGCGCCGCGGTCCGGCCCACGCTGCGGTGGAGCGGCAGCGGCGACGTGCACACCGCGTCCTTCGTCTTGCAGGACGACGGTGCGTACACGGTCAATATGGCCTTTGTGGACCTGGCGGGCAACGCCTCCACGGGCGTGCAGACGAGCGTGTCTGTGGACTGCAGCGACCCGGTGGTGCGCATCGTGGGCGTGGCGGACCAGTCGGCCAACGCGGACGACCAGATCCGGCCCGCCGTGATCGTGGCCGACCGGAACTACGCCGAGGGCGGGACCGCCATCCGGCTCACCAACGGTGTGGACGCGGACGTGACGGGCACCTATTTGACGTCCACCTCCGCCTCCCAGGTGACATACGATCCGGCCAGCGGCCTTTATACCCAGACCTTCACCCTGGAGAATATCACAAGGGACGATATTTACAGCCTGGCGGTCACCCATACGGACAAGTCCGGACGGACCAACAGCGTGATGACCGTTTTGGACGCCGCCGGCGGGGAAAAGCAGATCTCGCTGGCCGAGGGCGGGCGGATGCGCTTCTCCGTCAACCGCAGCGGCTCGTCCTATTCGGCCAATGAGGAGACCATGGCCATCCGCGGCCGGTATCTGCGCTCGGTGAAGAATGTGCGCGTCATGGAGGTCAACGTGGACGATGTGGACCCGGAAAGCGTGCACATCACCGTCACCAAGAACAACAACACCCGGGACCTGACCGTGGGCGAGGACTATGTATGCCAGCAGGACGAGGCCAACGCCGCCGGGTGGCACGTGTACGAATACGCTCTGGACGACCGCCTGTTCATAGACGACGGCAGCTATTCCATCTCCGTCTACTCCCAGGACGCCGCCGGCAACATCTCCCAGAGCAACACCGAGGACAAGGACTTTGAGCTGTCCTTCGTGGTGGATAAGACGCCGCCGCTGTATGTGGCGTCGGATCTGGAGGCGGGCGCCATCTATAACGCGGTGTCCAGGACCGTCACCATCAATTGCAGCGACAATATCGCGCTGGACAGCGTGCATGTGTATCAGCTGGACAGCACCGCCGCCAAAAACGCCGACGGCGATTATGTCTGGTACGAGAAGGACGCGCAGAACAATGTCCGCTGGCTGGGCCGGGAGCTGGCCCTCACCCCCATCGGCAACGGCGATTATACCTTCACCCTGGAGGAGGGCGACAGCAACGACACCTCCCGCCAGAGCGTGCTGGTCGTCTGCACGGACAAGGCCAGCAACCAGAACATCCGCCAGGAGATCAGGGACTTTACCGTCTCCAGCAGCGGCTGGGTGCGGTTCCGGGCCAACCTGACGATGTTTTACGCCGTCCTGGGGGGCATCGGCGTGCTGGGCGCTGCGGCGGCGGCCATGCTGGTGCTGCGTCCAAGGCTGAAGAGAGTCAGGGATCGGTGAGAAGGAAGAGGGCAAGAGGATGAAAAAGCTTGTTTCGTTCATACTGGGTCTGGCCCTGCTGGGGAGCGTGAGCGCTTACGCCGCCTTCCCGGCCAGCGTGAAGATCGACCAGACCTTTTCGGACGGGGAAGAACTGTCCGTGATCTTCCACGCCGGCGACGGCAGCGGCGCGGATCTGCCTGATCTGGCGGCGGAAAACGTGTCGCTGACGCTGGGCGGCCGGACGCTGCCGGCCCAATTGGAGCCGGCCAACGCCAGGGGCGTGGGCTGTGTGTTCGCGGTGGATGTGTCGTCAACGCTGTCGGAGGAACAGTTCTCGCCTATCCGGGAGAGCCTGAAAAGCTGGATCGCCGCCATGGGTCTGCGGGACCGGGCGGCTATCGTCACCTTCGGCTCCCAGGTCGACACCGTGATGGAGCTGACCGACAATGTCACCACGCTGCTGATGGCGCTGGACGGCCTGAGGCCGGCGGACCCGGAGGCGATGGTGTGCGGCGGCGCCGTGCGGGCGCTGGAGGTGGCGGCCGCGCAGGCGGATGGACTGCCCCGGCGGCGGGTGGTGGTGCTGGTCTCGGCCGGCGCGTCATCCGCCTCCGACACGGCCGACATGGACCAGGTCCGGACGCGGGCCGTGGAGAGCGGCGTGCCGCTGTACGCGGCGGAAGCGTCCGGTGCGGACAACGGCGTCCTGGCCGCCCTGAGCGACGCCGTTCTGGCCAGCGGCGGCCGGGTCGAGATGGACGCGAAGGAGACGCTGGCGGGCGGCGTTGACCGTCTGCGGGCTTATATCAACGGCGGCACACGCGCCGTGGCGGCCATACCGGAGGACCTGGCCGGCGGCGGCGCAAAGACGCTGGAACTGGCCGTGACATCGGCGGGCGTCAGCGTCAGCGACAGACGGGATATTTCCCCGGAGGCCGCGTCCGGCGGGACGGCCGCGGGCAGCGCGGGACCGGAGACCGGGACGGACGAGGAGCCGAAAGCCGGGGACGGCGAAGAGAAGAAGTTCACGCTTGCCTGGGATGCGCAGACATATGTGCCGCTCATCGCCGCCGGAGGCGCGGGCGCTGTGCTGGCGCTGCTGGTGGTGGCCATTGTGAGCGGCGCGAAAAAGCGGAAGGCCCGGAAGCAAAAGACGACGGAAGCGGCGGAGCACCAGGACCAGGGGAACGGGTATCAGCCCCCGGAGCCCCCGGAAAACCATTACCATGCCCGGCCGACGCCGGTCATGTCCGCCAGGACGGGACTCGCGGCCGGCGCCAGCGCGAACGCGGTGCAGTTTACCCAGGATACCCCCGACAATGGAAAAGCACCGCTGGGACAGGGTGACGCCGCCAACGCGACAGTAGAACTGGGGCAGGCCGCCCCCGCCGACGCGACGGCGGAGCTGGGGCAGAACGCCCCCGTCAACGCGACGGCGGAGCTGGGGCAAGACGCTCCCGCCACTATGACGGTAGAACTGGGGAAAGACAGCCCTGCCAAAAAGACGACGCCGTCCGCCTCGGTCAGCAGCCGTATGGTGCTGACGGACAACCAAAACAGGCGGGCCTATTCCGCCCGATTCCAGGACCGGGTCACGGTCGGCCGCGGCGGCGCGGACGGCGCGGACCGGATCGTGCTGCGGGATGAGAACGTGGCGGACGACCACTGCGAGATATTCCGGGACGGCTCGCGCGTGATCGTGCGGGACCTGCGCTCCGCCAACGGCACCATCCTGCGGTCCAACGGCGTCCGCTATGCGGTGGACGCGGACGCAGGCCGCGAACTCCGGGTAGGCGACACGCTGGAGGTCGGCCGCACGGCCTTGGAGGTCACGAGCCTTTGAACCGGCAGGGGGATGAACAGTGACAGCGGGGACGCCGCACGCCGGACATGGAACCGGATATCGCGGTGGATTCAGTCATCGTCAGCCATGCACAGGGCGTGTTTTACAAAGCGCGGGGCCGGTGGTTCTATTATGACGCGGGGAGTCTGACCGGCACGGTGTAGGTTATGACGAACTTGGTGTTTTCATTTTGCTGCATGGAGGATAAAAGTATGGCAAAGCGCGGTTTATGTCTGCTCCTGGCGGTGGTGGCTGTGTTCTCCCTGAGCGTCCCGGCGTTCGCGGAGGAAGCACCTGTGGAGATCACAGAAGAGCCGTTCGCGACGGAGGAACCTGTCGTGACGGAAGAGCCGGTCGTGACGGAGGAACCTGTCGTGACGGAGGAACCTGTCGTGACGGAAGAGCCGGTCGTGACGGAGGAACCTGTCGTGACGGAAGAACCTGTCGTGACGGAAGAGCCGGTCATGACGGAAGAGCCGGTCGTCACAGAGGAACCGGTTGAGGAACCGGAAGAAGCAACGGAGAATATGGATGCCGAGCCGGTGCCCGCAGCGGCGTACTCCGGCTATTGCGGCGGCGATGGCGACGATGTTTGGTGGTCCCTGTCTGAAGACGGCACGCTGACCATCTCCGGCGAGGGATGGATGGAGGATTATGATTTCGGCAATGAGTATATGACCCCCTGGTATAGCTGTCGGGACTCCATCCAAGCGGTGGTCATCGAAGACGGCGTGACCAGCATCGGCAACTATGCGTTTGATTTTTGTGAAAACCTGACGAGCGTATCGATCCCCGGCAGCGTGACCAGTATTGGGGACCACGCGTTTAATAGTTGCAGCAGTCTGCCGAACATAACGATCCCGGACAGTGTGACCTACATTGGGGGGAGTGGGTTTTCCCACAGTTACAATCTGAAGAGCATAACGCTTCCCTCAGGTTTGACCAGTATCGGGGACTATATGTTCATGTATTGCATGAACTTGGAAAGTGTGACGATCCCTGACAGTGTGACCAGTATCGGTACTTATGCTTTTTTTGGCTGCCCGCTGACGAGCATAACGATCCCTGCTGCCGTGACCAGCATCGGGAACTTTGTGTTTGACTACTGCTTCAACTTATCGAGCATCCAGGTGGCCGCAGGAAGCAAGACGTATTCCAGTGTGGATGGGGTGTTGTTTTCCACCGATAAAAAGACGCTGGTTTGCTATCCGGCAGGAAAAAGTGCGGCGTCATATACGGTCCCCAGCGGCGTGACCAGCATTGGCGACCACGTGTTCCACGACCACCTGGGCCTTAAGAGCGTGACGCTTCCCAACGGCGTGACCAGCATTGGCACCGGCGCCTTTTCGTGTTGTTACGATTTGACGAGCATAACGATCCCCAGCAGCATGGCCAGCATCGGGGATGATGCGTTTGCGTTCATTACGGACTTGAAAGACGTATATTACGGCGGGTCCAAGGCACAGTGGAACGCTATTTATTTCGGGAGAAATAACGACGGCCTACGGGAGGCCACGATCCACTATAGCAGCGCCACCGCGCCTTCCAAGCTTGCGGCTCCCAAGATCAGCAAGGCGGAGAACAAGCCCACCGGCGTGAAGCTCACCTGGAGCGCTGTCTCCGGCGCGGCCAAGTACCGGGTCTACTACAAGATAGGGTCCGGGGCATGGACGAAGATAGCGGATACCACCAAGACGAACTATACTTGGACGAAGGCCCAGAGCGGGACGAAGTATGCTTTTTCCGTCGTCGCTTTCAGTCAGGATGGAAGCGTCAAGAGCGCCAAAAGCGCCAATTGTAACAAGACGTACATCGGCCAAGTGAAGATCAGCAAGGCGGAGAACAAGCCCACAGGCGTGAAGCTCACTTGGAGCAAAGTAGGCGGCGCGGCAGCATACCGGGTGTTCTACAAGACCGGGTCCGGGGATTGGACGAAGATTGCGGACACTACCGCGACCAGCTACACTTGGACCAAGGCCAAGAGCGGGACCAAGTACACCTTTGCGGTCCAGGTGGCGAGTAAAGACGGCAAGAGTCTGTATAACGCCAAGAGCGACGGATTCAACAAGACATACATCGGGCAGGTAAAAATCAGCAAGGCTGAGAATAAGCCCACCGGCGTGAAGCTTACCTGGGGCAAGGTCGGCGGCGCGGCCGCTTATCGGGTATTCTACAAGACCGGCTCCGGCGACTGGACAAAGATTGCGGACACGACCGCGACCAGCTACACTTGGACCAAGGCCAAGAGCGGGACCAAGTACACCTTTGCGGTGCAGGTCGTGAGTAAAGACGGCAAGAGCCTGTATAACGCCAAGAGTGACGGATTCAACAAGACATATATCGGGCAGGTAAAAATCAGCAAGGCCGAGAACAAGCCCACAGGCGTAAAGCTCACTTGGGGCAAGGTCGGCGGCGCGGCCGCTTACCGGGTGTTCTACAAGACCGGCTCCGGGGACTGGACGAAGATAGCGGACACGACTTCCACCAGCTATACCTGGACCAAGGCCAAGAGTGGTACCAAGTACACCTTTGCGGTGCAGGTGGCGAGCAAGGATGGCAAGAGTCTGTATAACGCCAAGAGTGACGGTTTCAACAAGACCTATATTGGGCAGGTAAAAATCAGCGGAGTGTCGAATGCGGGCACAGGCATCAAACTTACCTGGGGCAAAGTGGGCGGTGCTGCCGCGTACCGGATATTCTACAAGACCGGCTCCGGAGATTGGATAAAGATCGGTGACACCACCAAGACCAGTTACACCTGGACGAAAGCCAAGAACGGGACCAAGTACACCTTTGCGGTACAGGTGGCGAGCAAGGACGGCAAGAGTCTGTATAACGCCAAGAGCGACGGTCAGAGCATCACGTGCAAGCTGTCCACGACACAGACTTTTGAGGAAGGCGTATATCTCACCTCCAAGGATGATCTGTTTGATCTGTTTCTGATCAACTCTCTCAGCGAGGACTCGATCGAATTTGTGACGACCTCCTACCCGGGTGACTACTATGCCGCTTATACGGTCGCGCTGAAAAACAACAAGGGGACTTTCAAAACAACAGGGGACTCGAACGGGACGGTGGAGCTGAAGAGCAACGGCAGTATCGTGGTGAGCTACAGCGGCGGGTATGGAACGCCCCAGACCTTTACGTACAGTTACTATTACGGCTCCTCAGAGAAATACTGGAACGATTTTCATACCAAGCGTATCATTGGGGACTCGCAAACCGTTTGGACGGCGGGCCGGGACCCAAAACAAAGCGCGACCAACCTGAAATTCTATGGGGACGGTACCGTGGACTGGTGGACGACCAGGAACGGCGGCGTTCGTGGATCCGACACGTACAAATGGAGCCTGGATTCGGGTATCATCTACATCGACGGCGACGCCTATGATTACACGACCGGCATCACCTCGTTGGATCTCGACGCAAGGGGCAATTACGCACTCGATCTCAGCGATACTTACAGCTGTACTTATGACGTTGCGCCCCTGCGCTGAACCCGGCGCACAAAAGCGAAACTGGGAGATCAGGTGTGACATATGGCTATATTGTCGGCTTATTATTCAACCAAAGGAACGACCAGACCAACGAATCAGGACGCGTTGATCATTCGTTCCGCTGATACCGACGGCGGGCCGCTGGTCATGGCGGCGGTATGCGACGGGATGGGAGGCCGCGCCCGCGGGGAGCTGGCGAGCGCCACGGCGGTCCGCCTCCTGTCGGAGTGGTTCGAAAACGATCTGCCGCCGCTTTTACGGAAGGGATACGCGTTTCCGGCTCTCCGGGGAAGCATCGAAGCGGTCATCAGGCGGATCAGTCTGACGCTGGAAAACTATTCTGAAAATCACGGCATCAAACTCGGCACGACCCTGACGATGCTGCTTTTGTATGCCGGGCATTGCGTCACGGCCAACGTGGGCGACTCAAGGATATACGCTGTGGGAAACGATGTCCGGCAGTTGACACGGGACCACTCTGTGGTACAGCGCGGCATCGACATCGGTGCCATAGACCCGAAGGAGGCCTGGGTCGACAACAGGCGCAACATTCTCTATCAGTGTCTGGGTGAATCGGAAGGCCTGGAGCCGGATATCCTGGAGCAGCGCGTTTCGCCGTCGGACATATTTCTGCTGTGTTCCGACGGATTGTGGCATTATTTGGACCTGGAAACAGCAAGGCAAGAGCTTTGCGCCTGTCTGCCGGGGCACGGCGACGGCATGCAGGCAAAACTGTCGGAGCTTGCGCATCGGGTGATGGAGCAGGGCGAGACAGATAACATTACCGCCGTGGCGGTCGGGCTTGTCTGAAGGGCGGAGGTGAATGCCGATGGCTGATATTGGCTCCGTCCTGCACGGCCGGTATGAGGTCTTGAGCGAGCTTGGCCGGGACGGGCTGTCGACCGTCTATATGGCGGTAGACAGAGAGCAAAACAAAACATGGGCCGTCAAGCAGATACAAACCGGGGAGGATGGCCGGAAAAACGCCGCGTTGATGGAGTCGATGCTGATGGTGAAGCTGTCTCACGCCTCCCTGCCGCGGGTGGAAGAGGTATTTGAGACGGAAAACGCGCTCTATATGGTCATGGAGTATCTGCCGGGACGGACACTGGCTGATACGGTCCGCGCGTTCGGGCCAATGTGCCCCGCGGATGCTATCCGGGTCGGTATCCGGCTGTGCGAGGCCCTGGATCGTCTGCACACGCAGCCTACCCCGATCGTCTTTTGTGGTTTGAAGCCCTCCAACGTCATGCTGACGGACCGGGCCAAGCCCGCCGTCAAGCTGCTGGATCTGGGGGCGGCGCGGGTATATGACGAGTTCGGAGACAGGCAGACAGGCGGATCCGGGACGACGGGCTTTGCCGCCCCGGAGCTGACGGAGAGCGGCGGATGGGCGGACACGAGAGCGGACGTCTATAGCCTGGGCGCGGTGCTGTTCTTCCTGCTGACCGGCGAAGCGCCGACAGCGAACGGCCTCTTGGATCGTGCGCCCGACGGACGGGAGAGCGGCGGCCTGGGCGCGGTCCTCCGGCGCTGTCTGGAAAAAGACCCCGGCCGGCGATATGCAAGCTGCGCGCAGGCGCGGCGTGATTTGGAGCAATGTCTGGCGCGCGGGGATGCGCTTGGTCCGGCGGAGAAAAACGCCTGGGAGCGCCTGGCCGCCGACGCGGACAAGGCCGTGGCCCTGTCGCCCGCCGGCAAGGGGACGAGCGGTTTTTGCCCGGACGCCGATATACTCGTGTGCGAGGCGGACGCCTGGCTCTGAGGACATACCAGGAAGATCAACATACACGGAGAGATTGTTATGATGAGACGCTTTACCACGAAAATGCAAAGACCTTTGACGTGTCTGCTGCTATGTCTGGCGATCGTGTGCGCGCTGGCGCTGATCCCCGGCGGCGCGTGGGCCGCGGACAGCGAGGAGTACGGGGCAAAATTCCTGGTGGGAGAAGACCCCTCCGTAGTGGACGTGGACATCATCAATTTCAAGGCGCGGCTGCATGAACTGGGGTTTTACAGCGCCGGCGTCAGCGACGCCGTGCTCCAGTCGAAGGAGCTGGACGACCTCACCATGGCCGCGGTGATGCTGGTGTGCCGGCTCAACCCGGAATTCACGTATTATGAGGACGGCGTGACCAACGTGCTGTATTGGCGCGTGATGGGCGAGACGGAGGGACCGCTGGTCACGCCCGTCGAGGACGAATACGCCCCGCTCCCGCCCGGCAGCGAGGGAGACGACGTGACCCGCGTGCAGAACCGGCTGAACGAACTGGGCTATAACGCCGCCGCGGGCGAGTTCACGCCCGGGGTATACGACGACCGCCTCCAAACGGCGGTGGACGCGTTCGTGACCGCCAACAAGCTGGTTTACGAGCAGGGCGACGGCATAACGACCGAGCTTCAGAAAAAGCTCTTCGGCGAGGATGCGGTCCCCTATTCCCGCAAACAGGGCCTGGGGGAGCGGGTCTTTGCCTATATAAAGGGCGTGGGCCATATTGCTGGAGTGCCCATCCCCAACGCGGCCATTTTGCTGATCGGCTTCGTTTTGCTTTGCGTCATCATCGTGCTCATCATCAAGCTGACCGCGAAGAAAACGCCGGAGGGCGTGGCGGAGAACCGCGTGCTGTATTTGATTCTCATCCTAATACCCGTGGCCGCGGTCCTGTTCCTGCTGGCCGTGGCCAATATCCTCTATCTGCTGCTGGGCATCGTGGCGCTGCTGGTGAGCCTGCTGGCGCTGAAAAAGCAGCGGCCGGAGCTGTTCGCGCGCAAGAAGGCCCCGTCGGCGGCCGACGGCCTGGAGCCGGTCCCGGCGCCGCCCAGGGTTAAGGCGGAGAAGACCTATATGATCCTGTCGGAAATGGGCGGACACGACAAACAGCGCATCAAGGTGGATAAGCCGAAGTTTTTCATCGGGCGCGACCCCAGCTGCGACCATGTGATCTCCGATCCCCGGATCGGACGGCGGCATCTCGTCGTGGAATACAACGCGAAGGAAAGCGTCTGCTATGCCGTCGACCAGGGTTCTATCAACGGAACATATCTGAACAGCAAGCGCATGGAGGCAGGGCGGCCTTACCGCCTGGAACAGGCGGACCGTATCATGCTGAACGACCGGCCTTACGAAGTGGAGTATGCGTACTACTGACAGAGAAGAGGAGAGACGATATGTACACCGCGTGGCTTATGTATGGCGATCAGTTCAAGGACGTCTATTTCCCCGATCAAAGCAACTGGAATAAAAAGATCGTTCTCCGCCAGGATGAGACCGGCCTGGATCACGATATGTATATTGCCGTCCGGTCTTTGGACGGCAGCGTTTGGGTGTGTCCTAACGCGCCGCTGGCGTGGAAGAGCGGCGGCCGCAGCGAGTGCGAGGTAAAGGGCGAGACGGTGTTTTCTCTGTGCGACACGCGCTCCGGACGGGAGATGCGGATGATCGTCAAGCCCTTCGAGAAACAATGGCTGCGCTTCACAAAGTATCGCCTGCCCTCTCGGCCTGTGGCGATCGGACGGAGCGAAAACGCGGATATCCGCGATTCGGGCGCGCTTATGAGCGGGGCGCACGGTCTGCTGGGGCTGGCGCAGGACGGGTCCGTCCGGTATCAGGACCGATCCTCCAACGGAACATATATCAACGGACGAAAGATCCTGAACGCCAAGGTGAAGCTGAACTTTGGCGACGTGCTGGCCTTTCCCACCGGGCTGAAGATCGTGTACCTTGACAAGTTCATCGCCGTCAGCCAAACCGCGGGAAGCAGGGAATGTACCCTGGAAAAATGGCTTCCCGAGGACGCGGCGGACAAAGAGCGCGAAACAGCGGAGCTTCCCAGCGTCTATCGGGAATATAAGCGTATCCCGAGGATGCTCGTTCCCTGCCAGGCGGAGGATGTGGAAATAGAGGCCCCGCTCCCTAAGGCGGAGCCGGGTACGCAGCCGCTGCTTTTGCAGGTGGGCCCGTCCATGACGATGATACTGCCCATGCTGATGGGCACAGTCGTCGCCAGCAACGGCAGCAACCTGCTCTCCAGCGGCGTGGTGATGATCGGCACATCGTCCGTACTGGCGGTGATGTGGGCGCTGGTGAATCGCAAGTACCGAAAAAAGACCGAGCTTTTGACGGAAGAGCGCCGCGTGGGGATGTACCGCCGGTACATCGCCGAGACGGAGCTTGCCCTGCAGGCGATGAACGAGCAGGAGCGGGAGCGCTTGCTCGACACCTATCCAAATGTGGCGCAATGCGCCCAATTGCCGATGGCCGACACCCACCGGCTGTGGGACCGCATGCCTTTGCACGGCGATTTCCTCGACGTGCGCGTTGGGACCGGCGACGTAGATATGCCGTGCGCGATCGGCATTCCGAAGGAGAAGCTCTCCCTGATCGACGACGCGCTGCGCAAAGAACCGGAGAGGCTCAAGACCGCCTATTCCGTCATGCACGACTGCCCCGTGACGCTGGCGCTGCGGGACGAAGCCGTGATCGGTATTCTGGGCGGGACGCGGGCAGTCCTGTTCGCCCAGGGTCTTTTGATGCAGATCGCCTCCCTGCACAGCTATCACGACGTCCGTATCGCCGTGCTGACAGATGAGGGAAGTCTGTCGCAATGGTCCTGGGCCAGGTGGCTGCCGCATGTGTTCGCCAGCGAGGACCGACAGCTCAGGATGGTGGCGTCGGACCCCGGCGACGTCCATGATGTGGTCGCGCACCTGGAAGAGGTGCTGTCCATCCGGAAAAGCAACTCCGCCGAGACGGAGGATGACGTGACGGAGGACGCGGGCGGGAAAAAGGCCGTGCCCCTGCCCCACTATGTGGTTTTTTGCACAAACTATCACATTCTGGAGGACGAGCTCATCATGCGCCAGCTGCTCACCAACCATCTCGGCATGACGCTGGTGATGCTGGGAGAGGACATGACCAGCTTACCCAAGGAGTGCCGGCTGATACTGAACGTTGAAAGCGGCAGAGGCTCTATTCATACCAGCGAGGGCATGACCCGCGCCGTGGCTTTTGAGTACCCGGATAAAGGGCTTGTGAAGGATTTCTCCCGCACGATGGCGCCTATGCGGGTGCGCGACGTAGCGGAGAACGCCGCTATCCCGACGCTCGTATCCTTCCTGGATATCTATGGCGTGCGCCGCACGGAGGACCTGGAGGTCTGGCGGATGTGGACGGAAAACCGTACGTATGACGGGATAAAGTCGGTCATCGGCTACCGGGCAGGGTCACAGCCCTTCGTGCTGGATATATCCGATCGGTTCCACGGACCGCACGGTCTTATCGCGGGCACCACCGGTTCCGGCAAATCCGTGATGCTGGAGACCTATATACTCTCTCTGGCGCTCAATTACAGCCCGCGGCAGGTCCAATTCATCCTCATCGACTACAAGGGCGGCGGTATGGCGGATTCCTTCCGGAACCTCCCCCATGTGGCCGGCATTATCGACAACCTCCAGGGACCTCGCGTGATCGACCGGGCGCTGGCCTCGCTCAACGGCGAGATACACCGCCGGGAGCGCATTTTCAAAGAGGTCCAAATCAACAATATCAACGATTACACCCGCCAGTTCGGCGACGTGCCCGGCAAGGAGCTGCCCCACCTCATCATCATCGTGGACGAGTTCGCGGAGCTGAAAAGCGAGCAGCCGGAGTTTATGAGCGAGCTGGTGAGCGCCTCCCGCGTGGGCCGTTCACTGGGCATTCACCTGATCCTGGCCACCCAAAAGCCCTCCAACTCGGTGAGCGACGAGATATGGGCCAACTCCCGGTTCCATCTGTGTCTGCGGGTGCAGACAAGGCAGGACTCCATGGAGATGCTGAAGCGGCCGGACGCCGCCTACATAAAGGGCATGGGGCGGTGCTTTATCCAGATCGGCAACGACGAGGAATTTCACCAGGTGCAGACCAGCTATTCCGGCCTTGACTATAAGCCGGACGAGCCGCGTCCGGAGGAAATGCCGCAGCTTATCAACGACATCGGCCGCGTTATATCCGCTCCGCGGATCAATTCTCCCACCGAGGAAAAAGCCCCCTCGCAGATGGAGGCGGTGCTTGCCAGGATCATGGATGTGGCGGCGGACCATGGGCTGGCCGAGAACCGGCAGCTTTGGCTGCCAGAACTGCCCGCGCAGATCTATCTGCGTGACATTGAACTGTTCAAGAGAGCCGCCCGGGATGGCGGCGGCTATCCCAATCCCATCGGGAATATCATCATCCCGGCAGGCATGGCGGACGATGTGGCCAATCAGCAATATGTTCCCTTCACCGTCGATTTGACGCAGAGCCGCAACCTGATGGTGACCGGCCTTGCGGGGACGGGCAAGACAACGGTCATGCAGAGCCTGGTCTATTCTCTTTGCAGCCTCTATGATCCGGAGCATCTCAACATCTATATCCTCAGCCTGACCAGCCAGACGCTCCGCAATCTGGCGGCGTTCCCACAGGTGGGCGATATCGCCTTTGACGGCGAGGATCTGGAGATCAAGCGGTTTATCAATATGCTTTTCGATGAGATGCTCCGCCGGGCCAGTTTGTTCGCGAAGGCCTCCACCGACAGCTTCGTCGCGTATAACGCGGCACGCGTCAAGCGTGGGGAAAAACCGGAACCGGCTATCGTGGTTTTTGTCGACCGATACGCGCAGCTCCGGGACATGTTCGCCAACGAGGATTATTACACCGCCCGCATCCAGGCCCTGGCGCAGGAAGGCAGCGGACGGGGGATCCATTTCATCGTGACGGCCATGACGAACAACGAGGTGCCAATGCGGATCCGGTCCAGCTTCGGCGGCGTGGCTCTGCGGATGAAGGAGCGGGGCGACTATACCGAATGCCTCGGAAAGTCGGTCCCCTACGATATGCCGCCCATCGCGGCCCAGGCTGGGCGCGGCATGGGCATCGCGGACGGCAGGATCTATGAGATACAATTTGCCCTGGGCGGCGCGGCGCCGACCCATACGGGCGGCGGGTTCGCGTCGCCGCGGGAGTGGAAGAGATACGCCGTTACCAAGGCGCTGCAACAGCTCGAGCCGCTGTCGGACGTGGAACGGGCGGAGCGGATCGCGGCGTATGCAAAAGAGCTTGACGCCGCCTGGGCCGGCGAGCGGCCAGCGCCCATACCCCGCTTGCCGCAAAAGCCCGATTGGGACGCGTTTTACGCGTCGAAGCAATTCAAGGAAGCGGCTGCGGAGCCGTTCGCGATCCCGTTCGGCTACGATATGGTCCGCGGCTGCGTCGCGGTGCTGCATACGGAAAAATCGCCGTCCTGGGCCGTCTACGGCCCGAAACGCAGCGGCGTCACCAACTTCCTGAAGCTTATGGCGAGGGTCATGACGGCGCGAGGCGCGGACGTACATATCATCGCGGACGAAAACTGGAACAGCCTGGCCGCCGAGCTGAACGCGCAGCTATACACGACGGAAGAAAGTATCGTCGGGTTCCTCCAGGCGTTCATCGAGCGGTATGCCAAGGTGCGCAAGCCCCTGCATGACGCCGCGGTGCAAAAAGGCAAGGCGGCCGCGATACGGCAGGCGGCCGCGTTCAAGCCCTGCTGCATCCTGGTGGATAACGCCGGGCAGCTCGCGCCGAGATTCGGCAAAGAGCCGCACAAGCAGTATCTGCCCCTGGTGCAGGGGCTGCTGGGAGAGATCGTCGAGAAACAATACTACAACTTTATCATCTTCATGGGATTCTCCTCCGCCGACAGGACCGCCTATATGGAGGACCCGGTGAAAAAGCTGGCAGCCCAGGGACGGGCTGTTGCGCTGGGAGGGAAGCTCGCGGAGTTTGACCCTTGCGGCGTGGGGAACAGTCTGAATTCCAGGGCGCGAGGCATGGCGATGCCTTTGGGCCAGGGTTTTGTCGGAGATAACGGAAACGCCCTGCAGATCGTCGTGCCCCTGGCGGAAAAGGAAGAAGAGGAGTAAAGACGTATGCTGCCGGTGGTCATATGCGAGCCGGACGAGTTCGTCCGCAGCCATTGGACGGAAATACTCGGGGAACTGACGCGCAGGGAGTATCCGTCGTTAAGGATAGAACTGCTGACCGGAACAGACGCGGAGCTGGAACAGACGCTGAAGCGGGAGAGCGGCATCATGCTCGTGGTGCTGGGGATATCCGAGCGGGTGAAAAACGGCGTCGAGGGCTGTATCGACCTTTTCCGCCGTGTTATGGCGCGCAATCGGGACAGTTATGCGCTCCTTTGTCTGCATGAAAGCAGCAGCCTTGACACCGTGCTGAGCAGCTGCATGAGGCCGGCAGGGATCCTGATGCTGCCTCTGCGCGACGAGTTGGCGCGGGCCAGTCTGAGACGTATCCTGCGCGATTATGAGAGCCTGTACGGCCAGACGAGCGAGGACAGCTATATGGTCGCCAATTCGGGCGGGACAGTCCGGCGTATTCCCTATAAAGATATCATATACCTGGAGGCACAAAACAAGCTGCTCCGGGTCTGCACAGCGCACCAGGCGATCACGGTGCGCGCCAGTCTTAACAATCTTGCCGAGACGCTGCCGGAAGATTTTATGCGTTGTCACCGCTCATACATTGTAAATAAGACCTGTTTGGAGAGTTTCAACGCGCCGGAAATGACGGCCTGTCTTACATCCGGCGAACAGATACCGGTGTCCAGGTCGTATAAGGAGATCGTCGCGCAAGCGATCAGGGAGGTGGCTCACCTTTGATCCCGGAGACAGTAGAACAGATATCGTACCGGTTTACGCACGGAGAGCTGGCCGCCCTCCTGAAGCTCATGGACGTGCCGGAGCTGCCGGGCGTGCCGTCGGTAACGGCTGCGGCGCCGGATGGGGAGACCGTCCAAAGCCTGGTGGAAAGCGGGACAGTGATGGTGTGCGGCGAGCGGATATTTGTTGACAAGGTCATATCCCTCATCGTCAAAAATATCGGGACAAGCCAAAAGCGGCTGGTGGTCACGGGAAATAAGCGCTCCCTGGTGCTGCTGCGCGGTCCGCAGATGTGCGTCCTCGCGGACGAAAACGGCGGTGTGATCACGCTGGAGCCGCTGCAGAATGTGGCCGTGGCGAAGGACCGGCTGCTGGAGGCCGCGGGCAGACTGCCCGGAACGCTGCACACGGCCGCTGTTGGCGGGAAGGGGCCGCTTGGAGAAAGCGACGGCCTGGAAGGGTTGTCATCCCTGTATGGCAAGATCATGGCTGAATGAGGTGAAGAAACAATGGAATCTGTGATCGTAGAAGTGTATATTCCGGCCACGTCGGCCAGCTATGATTTTCGCCTTCCGTCAAGCGGCAGGATCGGCGACGTCATTCGCGAGGTGATCCGCGTCCTGGAGGCGACACAGCAGAATCTTACCTTTGACCGGGAGCACGCGGTCCTTTGCGACCGGGACAGAGAGGCGGTCCTGGCCGCGCAGGATACCGTGGCCGAGGCAGGGCTGCATGACGGTTCCAAGCTGATTTTGCTCTGAATTTGCGCGCGTTTATGTCATTCGCGCCACAAATCGTGCTGTTCGTCGCAATTCGTGGCGCCGACGCAGAAGGCGTGCTAGTATGTGACCACAGCCCGGACAGGGCAACAAAAATAAAAAAGGAGGAACAGGACATGGTCATGGAACTGCTCGTTCAGGCTTCAGAGCTTCTGCAGGCCGCGAACGAAATGAACCAGGCAGCGGAGATCTACGAGGAGGCAGTGGAGACCTCGAAAACGGCGGCCAACGATCTGGCCGGCAAGTGGGAAGGCGCCACGAAGGACGCTTTTGTGGCCCACCAGGAGACCGCGTACAACTGGCACCAGCAGATGCTTCGGGTCATTCGTCAGATGATCGACGTGGTCAGGAAGTTCGTGGAGATGTACAACCAGATGGAAGACGCCGTAAAAGGCATCATGCAGTAACGCAGAGAATTGGAGGAGGAAAACGATATGGCAAACGATCGTATTCTTGTCAGCACGACTGAGATGATGGCGGCTATCCAGCGCTATGAATCCGCCCGGCAGACGCTGCATGACGCATACAACAAGCTGGACGCGGCCAAGAACCACCTGGACAGCTGCTATAAGGGACCGGCTTACGTGGTGCTGTGCGCAAAGTATTTGGACATCAAGGCCAACGTCATCACGGCGGACCGCGCCATCGACGAGACGGTGAACGGCCTGCGCAACACCATCGCGACCATGGAATCCACCGAGAGCACCGTGGGCAATCAGAGCGGCGCTCTGGAGGTAGGCACGAGCGCGCCGACTTATCTCTGAGCGAAGCGTTTGAAAGAAAGGTCGTACAGCCGTGGCGGTATATGATTCAGCAAAAACAAGAAATGTCGGCAGACTTGTGAAACAAATGGCGCTGAAAATGGACGAGGACGCGCTGCCCATGATGACAGGGGCGTCCCGGAGCATGGAAGGCCTTCGGGGACAAGCTGCCCGGGCCATGGAAGAACAGGCGGAGCAGCTTCTCAGGGCAGCCACGGCCATTTGTGCGGAACTGGAAGATCTGTCCCTGCGAATGAATGCATATGCCGACGCGCTGGAACTGGCCGACGAAAAGCTTGCGGAGAAGCTGTGACGGGAGGTTCGTATGAGGATCCAATGGAGCAGCACTGCGGCACAGGAGACGGCGGACAAACTGAGAAGCGCGGAGTACGCGCTGGAGGACTGTCTGCAGCGGACCGGGCTCGTTTATTCGGCGCTGGCGGAAGCAGATCCGGACGGCGAAAACAAGACGCTGCAAAAGCTGTCGGAGCAGTTTGGCGTCTGTGCCCGGCGCCTGAAAAAACTCAGAGACGGCGTAGACGATCTTAACAGGGCGATCCTGAAAACAGATGAGCGATTCCAGGAAGCGGAGGCTCGTATCCTGCATCTCATCGACGCTATGGCGCAAGGCGACGACGCGCCGGCGTATTCCGCCCCAGCCGCCTATGTCAATTGGGTCCCGGAAGCTTTTGCCGTAATGCCCGATATGCGCATCAACACGCCGCCGCTGCCTTTCTGGCTCAAGCGTATCATAGAGGATGCAGATCCAACTATCTATTAACAACACCAACAGGAGATTTTAAGGAGGAACTAACATGGCTGAATTTGACGTGACTCTGTCGGCTATGGAGTCAGCAGCTACCAACATCAGAAACTACACGCAGAGCTTCAAAGAAGAGGCCGACGCCGTCTACAGCGCGGCTCAGAACCTGAGCGAAGCCTGGACGGGCGACGCGTCTGAGACGTTCGTCGACAACATGGAGCAGCTTCACCGCTGGATGACGGAGATGGCCGCCGTGCTCGACACGTATTCCGCCGCTTTGACCACGGCGAAAGAGGAGTACAAGGACGCCGACGAACAGTCGTCGAAAAACTTCCGGTGATGACGTTCGCGGATAAAAGCGCGGAAAAGGCCGAGGAACGCTTTGCGGGGCTGACCGAAAAAGAAGCGGCGGTCCAATTGCAGCAGACCATGACAGGCCTGATGGACGCGCTGGACAAGCTGGAAAACAACTACAAGAATATGCTTCACATGAGCGATGATAGCATTATAGAAGGAGGAAAAGATCATGGCAGTGATTGACAATCTGAGAGTCAGCAAAGAGGCAATGGAGGCCGCCATCAGCACATATGAAACGAAAAAGGCGGCGCTGGAAAATTCGTATCTGAAGATCTCCAACGAGGTCCGCGTCCTGGACGGCACCTGGCACGGCGCCGCCAGCGAAAAGTTCAAAAGTCAGTTCGACCAGCTGTACAAAAACCTGCAGCAGAACGAGACCGTGATGGGCAATGTCATCGCCAAGCTGAAAGAGGCGATGAGCGTGTACGAGGAGCAGGAGCAGGCCGCGGCCCAGGCCGGTCAGGCCATTGAGACAGGAACGGCGTACCAGTCCAATCTGTGAGGCATCTTGCCGGGGGAGCGGCGAAAACGTCCCCGCTCCCCCGGCCGGGGAGAGGTATGGCATGAACAATTCCGGCTATGAATACGATACGGCGGAGATCCGCCGGGAGGCGCGAAAGCTGTCACAGTGCGCCGATAAGATCGGCTCTTCGGCAATGCCAAGGCTGGACAAAACGGAAAGACGCCTGGACGGCAACTTTATCGGATCGGCGGCAGACGCGCTGGATAACGCTCTTGAGCGCTCCCGCAGAGACCTGCGCGCGCTGCAAAGCGATATCAGCAGCGTAAGCGGCGCGCTGTACCGCTTTGCCGACGCGCTGGAAGAGGCGGACCGGCGTATGGCCCAGTTGATGGAGAAGTGACAGATCATCGGGAGGAGAAAACACGATGGGCGACCGTGTCCTATATAAAACTGAAAGTTTGACCGCCGCCTATGAGGAATTGGGCGCGCTGATAAGGACCTTGGAGGACGTGGCTGACGGATTGGACCGCGTGAACACCTCCGCCCAATGGTGGGGGCAGGTGAGCGTCCGTGTTTCCGGGAGCTCTTCCAATGCCCGCTCTGCGGTGAAAACCCTGCGGTCCCAGGTAAAACGGACGGCCGATACAGTGTCGGATATCCGGTCCGGCGTCGTTAAGACCCGCGCGGCCTTCGACGCGGCGGACAGCAAGATCGTCCGCCTGGCGGACGGTGTGTCGCAGGGAAGCGGCCATGAGTGGGGATATGCAAATGGCGCTCCTTACATGGTTCGCAATGTAAGTGTGTCGATTGAGACCGAACCGTATTCCCGCTGGGACCAATTCCAGAAAGAGTTCTCAGACCGTTTTGGGTGGAACGAGGCGTTAGCCGGCGCGGGATATATCGGCACAATTTACGACTTTGTGCAAGACATTAAAAATGGAAAAAGTTGGCAGGACTTCGCTCGGACGGGTGTGGATATCACCCAGTTCATACAAGGAGCGACGAAGACTTGGTCAAATTATAAGCGTATCGGCAGAGCAGTCGGGGCACAAAAAGCGCAGGCATGGTGGTTCAAAAATGTAACAGGACTTCGTCCGCTCGGAAGAGCTTCCTCCGCCAAGAAATTCAGCACGCGTTTCGCAAACAACCTGACCAATAAGACATCTCCCTTCAACGCCCAACTGAAAGAGATATTGGGCGATTTCGCGGGTAAAAATGGCGCGGGCCGCGCGGCGGTGGCGTGGGCAGGCATCGCGGTTGATGGCGTGTTGAACTGGTCCGAGAACAGGGAAGAACAGAGGCAGTCCGGAGGGACGATGTCCGACGCCAGGGTCGTGGCTGAGACGGTAACAGAGACGGCCGTGGGCGCCGCGGTCAGTTATGGGGCCGGCATTGTTGTGGGCGCCGCTGTGACGGCCGCGCTTGGCACGGTCGCCGCGCCTGGCGTAGTAGTCGTAGGGTTGACCGGACTTGCCGTTGCCGGTATCAACGCGGGCGTCCAAGCCCTTACCGGAAAATCCGTGACAGAATTCGTTTCCGACGGGATTTTGGACACGATGGAGTCCGTTGGAAACGCGATAGGAAACGGGATCCAGAGCGTTGGGGAAACGCTCGGGAATTGGTTTGGAAAACTGTCCTGGGCATAGCTTACAAACTATAATACTGTTCGGGGGTATCAAAATGAGGATCAAAGACATTCTCCCTATAGGTTCGGTCGTCTTGCTGAAGGACGGCGAAAAGAAGCTTATGATTTGCGGCATCAAGCAGATAGACGTGGAAGGGACCGGGAAGGAGTACGACTATCTTGGTTTTCTATATCCGGAAGGCCATGTGGGAGAGCAATTTCAATATCTGTTTAATCACGACGATATTGAACATGTTTTCTTCCGTGGATATGATGACGAGGAGAGAGACGAGTTCCTTCGGCGATTGGAAGCCGTCTACGAGAATTGACCGCTAAAACCGCTGAGATCTATACGGCGGTCCTTTAGGCCGAAAAAGACGACTGGATAACGCGTAGTGTGTTACCTGCGCATTAACGGAAGAAATGGGGTGCGGGAGACCGCGACTCCCTGTTTGCGGATTTTGAAACAGGAACAGCAAAAGGGGACGAGAGAGATGAAGCGTGCGGGGAGAATCGGGTTTATCTGCCTGCTGGCCGCGCTGCTGCTGTGCCAGACGGCGTATGCCGCCGACGCGGATGTGAGCAGCATGACCCTCAACCAGGTCCGCCAGAAGGCCGGCGAGCTGACGATGTATGTGAACCTCTATGACGCAACGGGCTACCCGGTCATGGGTACATACAGCCCCGAGCAGTTTGCTGTTTCCGTCGACGGGGTCGGCGCGAGCGTGGAAAGCGTCAGCTCGTATGATCCGGCCGCGCAGGGCATCCACTATGTGTTCGTCATTGACGTGTCCAAGACGATGACCGACGCGATGATGCAGAGCGTGCATGCCGCCCTCAACGCCTATGTGGATAAAATGGGCCCTAACGACACGGTCACGGTGATCACCTTCGGAGAGTGGGTGACAGAGCTGCTCAGCGACTGCGGGGACAAGGAACAGGTCAAGCAGACCATATCGGGGATCGTTCCCAATCAGTACTGGACCGCCCTCTACGAGGGCGTGCTGACGGCGGCGCGGGCAGCGGCAGGCGGACGCAGCGCGGTCATTGTGATCACAGACGGCAAAAATGAAGTGCCGGATCCCAACGCGCCGCCGACAAAAGAGGACATCATAACGCAGCTCCAGACCGCGCAGGCGCCGCTGTACTGCATCGGCCTGAACGACAATAACGGCGTCAATCGAGACAGTTTGGTGGAGCTTGCCAACGTCACCGGCGGCGCCGAATTTGACGGCCCCGCGAGCAATATAGGAGCCAGCCTGGACCAGATCTACGGCATCGTCTGCGGCGCGATAGAGCTTCACGCCACCATGACGAATCCGGAGGGGAAATCCAGCTTTAACGAGCCAAGCACGTTTTTGGTGGGTTTTGAGACGGAGGACAACTTCATCACCAGCAATGAACTGCAGCAGATCGTCAACTGGACCCGTGTGCCCGGCCCGGAGGCCCTTGCCACGCCGGTCCCGACCAGCAGACCCCAGGTGACGCCTCCGCCCGCGTCTGACCCGCCGGCGCTTCCGCCGGCAGAGCCGGAGCCGGAGCCGGAATCGGCCTCCACGCCCCTGTCCTGGCTGATCGTGGCGGGCGTGGTGGTGCTAATCGGCGTTCTCGCGACCCTGCTTTTCGTTGTGGGGAAGGGCCGAAAAAAACGCGGCGACCCGCCTTTGAACGAGGATGAGCCAAGCAAAGCGGAACTGAGCGGCGAACCGACGGTCGCAGAATTGGACCGCCGCTTCGAGGAATATAAAACCGTGTATGACGGTGCGTTTCGCTTCGGAAAGGGTCAGGAAGAGACCACGGACACGGACGGCGCGTCCGACTTCGTTAATGTAGGCGCTCAGTATGCAAGCGCCGACGAGACAGAGGCGACAGTCTTTCTCGGTCAGAACGCCGATAAGACCGTATATCTTGGCGCCGCTGCGGCGGGCAATGGCCGCCGGACGCAGAACTCGGAAAAGCGGGGCATATCCGTCTCGGTGGAAGAAGAACGCGCCGGACAGCGGACGGCGGACCCCAGGACCCTTTATCTGCGGGAGGGCGACGCAGTCGTCTTTGGGCGGATCTTCCCCGCGGATGTGGTCATACGCGACGAGGCGGTATCCAAAATACACGTCAGGCTTTCCTTTGACGGCGAGGCCCTGGCCGTTTGCGACCTGGATACTACAAACGGGACGAGGGTCAATGGAGAGAAGCTGGAGAAAACGGAACAGCGGCGCCTCCAGGACGGCGATGTGGTAAAGCTGGGAACCACTTCGCTCACATTCCGGTTTGGCGCGCCGGGCTGGTCGAACTAACAAAACGCTGCGGCGCAATCGCGTGAGGGAACGATGGGACAGACATACGAGACGGGCACAGTCGTATTTGAGCACTGGGCCATAACCAAAAAGCTTGGCGGCGGCAGCTTCGGCAATGTGTACGAGCTGGAACGCCAGGATTTCGGCGAGACGTACCGTGCCGCGCTGAAGGTCGTCTCCGTGCCGCAAAGTGAGGACGAGGTGCGCTCCGTGATGGAGGAAGGCATGTCCTACGCCGAGGCGCAGCGGTATTTTTATGGCGTTGTGGAGGACCTGGTGCGGGAGTTTTCCATCATGTCCAAGCTCAGGGGGACCGCCAATGTGGTGGACTATATGGACCACCTGGTCGTGCCCCATGAAGACGGCGTCGGCTGGGACATCCTCATCCGCATGGAGCTGCTGACGCCGGTGCTCACCTACGCCTATCAGCACCCCATGTCCAGACGGGACGTGATCAGGCTCGGCATCGACATGTGCCGGGCCTTGGAGCTTTGCCAGAAGTATAACATCATCCACCGGGACATCAAGCCGGAGAACATCTTCGTGTCCGAAAACGGGGATTTCAAGCTGGGGGACTTTGGCATCGCCCGCACGATCGAGAGCACCATGTCGGGGCTTTCCCAGAAGGGGACCTACAGCTATATGGCTCCGGAGGTGTTTCACGGGAAGGAATACGGCTACAGCGTCGACATCTACTCCCTGGGTATCGTTCTGTACCGGCTATTGAACAAGAACCGCACCCCGTTTCTGCCGCCGGCGCCTGCGCCGATCACCCACGGGGCCAGAGGGGACGCGCTGGCCAGGCGCATAGGAGGGGAGGCGATCCCGAAGCCGTACTATTCCGAGGGACGGCTTTCGGAGATTGTGCTGAAGGCATGCGCCTACGACCCGAAGGAGCGGTATTCCAGTCCGGAGCAGATGCGCCGGGAGCTGGAGGCCATCCTCTATGACCAGTCGGATTCCGAGCTGATCTATCCGGACGGGGACGGAGTGACCATGGATGAAAACGACTATCGGTCGTCCTCCGGCGGCAATAGCGGCAGCCCGCGCCCCGTCCAGAACACGGTGAAGCTGGACGATACCTGGACGCGGCCGATGCCGCGGCCGGAGGAACGGCAGGAGCACAGCGCGCCCCCGGAGGACAACCAGGAAGACGCGTTCGTCCCCCGAAAGCGCCGGGGTAAAACGGCGATATGCGCCATGGTCATCGTGCTTGCCCTGTTGGCCATAGCTGTCGGCGTCTTTCTTCGCATGCGGTCACGGCAGGACGGGGTAACGGCGCAGGCGGTTGGCTCAACGCAGGTCAGCGCCGCGTACGACGACCGAAATATGAGCGGCAGCATCTCCGTCTCCCAGGGCGCCCGGCGGCCGGTGGAAATTCCCGAGGCGGCGAACGTGGTCCTGCTGGACATCAACTGGACAAGCAAGAAGGAGATGACCGAGCCGCTGTACATCACGGTGAGCGACCCCGGCTTCCCCGACGGGGACGGACTGGCGGTGTACCACTGTGAGAGCGACGGCCGGTGGAACCTGATCGGTACATATGTGATCCGCGACCACGCGGTCACGTTCCTGACGGAGAGCCTGTCTCCGTTCGCGTTCCAGGTCGTCAGCTCCGCGCCGGAGGTCTCGCCTACGCCCGTGCCCACGGCCATACCCAGCCCCGCGCCGATATACGCAGAGGTGGTCGAGCAGGATGGCATGCCCGTGGTGCAGCTGCCTGACGACAACGTCCTTGCCCGGCAGCTGCTGACGGAAAAGGACCGGCAACAGGCCGCTGTTGGCGCGCCGGTATCCGTCAGGCTGGATGTGTTGAACGTCGACAAGACCGTCACACAGGAGGAAAAGGCATTGGTGGACGGTGCCTTGAAAGACCTGAGCGGCGTCGGCGCTGTTGGCCAGTATATGGACCTGCGGCTGTCCAAGATCGTCAACGGCCTGCAAACGCCGCTGACGGGACCTCTGGCGCAGGAGCTCCTGCTGGTGATCGATATCCCCGATGCTCTGCGGGCGGACGGGCGCGCCTTCGTGGCGATCCGTATCCATGAAGGGGTCGCCGCCGTCCTGAGAGATCAGGATAAAGACCCGAATACCATCACGATCCTGACCGACCAATTCTCTATCTACGCGCTGGCATACACGGAGACGGCGCCTCCCAGCCCCACGCCGCTGTGGGCACAGGTCCCGATCCCTGCGCCGGCGGCGACTACCGCCCCGCCTGCCCCGACACCGACGCCTTCGACGGAGGTCACACCGGAGCCGGGTACGGAAGTCACGCCTGAGCCAGGCTCGGAAGTCACAGCGGAGCCGACACAGGAGCCTGGCTCGGAGGTCACAGCAGAGCCGGCACAGGAGTCCGGCTCGGAGGTCACACCGGCGTCTGCGCCGGATACAGGCACAGGTCAGGGCGCTCCCCCGGAGACCGGCGGCGAGGTACGGTGACCTGTCTTTGATGACGTTTCCCCGTGGTATCCAGATTGAGATTCTATCCAAAGCGGTTAAGAATTTTCAAATTTATAAGAAGCGGTTGTGGATTTTATCATCCGTGGCGAACTGGCTACGCAGCCGTAAGGCCGGGACTGCCTATTGCAAAAAGAAAGTGCATAAGTTACTTCCTCTGTAACTTATACACTTTATCTTACACGGCCCTTTATGCAAAAACGTGCTGTTATCCTTCCTTGAACAACCGCGCCTTCTTTGACAGACGGCCGCGGCGCACCTTGCCGGTGCACCGCGGCATTATATTGTTTTTTAGCTCATGTTCGCTTGGGCTGCGGTGATGATAGCCATGGAGTAGACCTCCTCGGCGTTGCAGCCGCGGGAGAGGTCGTTGATGGGGGCGTTCAGACCCCGGAGGATAGGGCCGTAGGCCTCGAAGCCGCCAAGGCGCTGGGCGATCTTATAGCCGATGTTGCCGGCGTTGATGTCCGGGAAGATGAAGGTGTTGGCGTACCCGGCCACCCGGTCGTTGGGGCACTTGGTCTGGGCCACGATGGGGCTCACGGCGGCGTCGAACTGGAGCTCGCCGGTGATGGGCACGGTGGGCATCAGGGCCTTCACCCGCTCGGCGGCGTTGCGCATCCGGTCCACGTCCTCGCCGGCGCCGGAGCCGAAGGTGGAGTAGCTCAAAAACGCCACCTTGGGGTCCACGCCGAACATGCGGGCGCACTTGATGGTTTCCGTAGCGATCTCCACCAGATCGTCCTCGCTGGGGTGGATGTTGATGGCGCAGTCGCCCATGGCAAGCACGGTGCTGTCGCCGGTGGCGGAGGGATGGACCATGATGAAGCAGGAGGACACGATCCTGTTCTCCGGCCGGGTCTTGATAAGCTGCAAGGCGGGACGGACGGTGTCGGCGGTGGAGTATGTAGCGCCGCCAAGCAGCGCGTCGGCCATGCCGGTGGCCACCAGCATGGTGCCGAAGTAGTTGCGGTGGGTCAGGGCCTCGGCGCACTGCTCACGGGTCATCTTGCCCTTGCGCAGCTCGGCCATCTTATCCACCATCATGTCAATGTCGCGGTATTCCTTGGGGTCAATGATCGTGGCGCCCCGGATATTGTAACCGGCCCGCTGGGCAGCGGTAAGTATCTCGATCTCGTTGCCCATCAGGATAGGCGTCAAAAACGTGCCGGACAGCAGCCGGGCGGCCGCTTCCAGAATGCGCGGGTCGTTGCCCTCGGTGAAGACGATCTTGCGGGGGCGGGCTCTGAGCGAGTCGATCAGTGTTTGAAAGGTAAACATGCCTCTGGCCTCCTCTTGCAAAATATCACTTTCTCATGCGCCGTAGCGCTTTAATTTATGATAGCACCGGCATAGGCAAATTTCAAGTTTCTGTTTACAAATTTTGGCCCGTCGGGTATAATACCGTAAGTTATCATTTCACAGGAGGACGGCGCACCATGAGCGAGCGGCAGTTTTGCGCGAATCTGTCCCGTCTGCGGCGGGAGAAGGGCGTGAGCCAGCGGAAGGCGGCCTCGGACCTGCAAATATCCCAGGCCCTTTTGAGCCACTATGAAAACGGCGCGCGGGAACCGGGGCTGGCGTTCGTGTGCCGGGCCTGCGACTATTACGGCGTCACGGCGGATTTCCTGCTGGGCCGGACCGGGGACGAGGCACGGACCCGTCTCGCCCCGGAGACCATCCGGCAGCTGGCCCGGCAGCTCCGGCAGATCGCCGACCAGGCGGAGAGCTGCATATGAAAGAACAGAACATACGAAATTTCTCCATCATCGCCCACATTGACCACGGCAAGTCCACCCTGTCCGACAGGCTCATCGAGCTGTGCGGCGCGGTGGAGTCCCGGCTGATGGAGGACCAGATCCTGGACAATATGGACCTGGAGCGGGAGCGGGGCATCACCATCAAGGCCCGTGCCGTGACGCTGAACTGGAAGGACTACCAGTTGAACCTGATCGACACGCCGGGACACGTGGACTTTAACTATGAGGTCAGCCGTTCTCTCGCCGCGTGCGAGGGAGCGGTGCTGGTGGTGGACGCCAGCCAGGGCGTGGAGGCCCAGACCCTGGCCAACACCTACCTGGCCCTGGACCACGATTTGGAGATACTCCCCGTTATCAACAAGATCGACCTGCCCGCCGCCGACCCGGCGCGGGTCAAGACGGAGATCGAGGACATCATCGGCATCCCCGCCATGGACGCGCCGGAGATATCCGCCAAAAACGGCGTCAACATCCAGGCCGTGCTGGACGACATCATTGCCCACGTCCCCGCGCCAAAGGGCAACGCCAACGCGCCCCTGAAAGCCCTGGTGTTCGACAGCCAGTACGACAGCTACCGGGGCGTGATCGTGCTGGTGCGGCTCAAGGACGGCGTGCTGCGCCGGGACATGGACGTGCAATTCATGGCCACCGGCGCGGTGTACAAGGTGGTGGAGGTGGGCCATCTGCTGCCCACCCGGCTGGAGCCCTGCGACAGCCTGCAAGCCGGCGAGGTGGGCTATTTCACCGCCAGCATCAAGAATGTCCAGGACACCCGCATAGGCGACACGGTCACCGGCGCGGAAAACCCCGCCAACCAGCCGCTGCCCGGCTACCGGCCCGCCAGGAGCATGGTCTATTGCGGCATATACACCGAGGACGGCAGCAAGTACCCGGACCTGCGGGACGCGCTGGAAAAGCTGCAGCTGAACGACGCCAGCCTGTCCTTCGAGCCGGAGTCCTCCGCGGCGCTGGGGTTCGGGTTCCGGTGCGGCTTTCTGGGCATGCTCCATTTGGAGATCATCCAGGAGCGGCTGGAGCGGGAGTTCGACCTGGACCTGGTGACCACCCTGCCCTCGGTGATATACGAGATCGAGATGACCGACGGCACGGTGAAGTACGTGGACAACCCCCACAACTACCCGGACGTGTCCGCCATTTTGGAGGCGCGGGAGCCGTACGTGAAGATGAGCATTATCACGCCTCAGGAGTTCGTGGGCAACATCATGCCCCTGTGCCAGGACCGGCGGGGGGTGTACGAGGGCATGCAGTACCTGGACCAGCGGCTGGTGGAGCTGACGTACGAGATGCCCCTGGGGGAGATCATCTACGACTTTTTCGACACCCTGAAAGCTCGCACGAAGGGCTACGCCTCCATGGACTATGAGTTTTCCTGCTACAAGCCCTCGGAGCTGGTGAAGGTGGACCTGCTCTTAAACGGCGAGGCGGTGGACGCTCTGAGCCTGATCGCTCACAAGGACAAGGCCTATCCCCGTGCCCGGCGGCTGTGCGAGAAGCTGAAGGAGAACATACCGAGGCAGCTATTCGAGGTCCCCATCCAGGCGGCCATCGGCGGCAAGATCATTGCCCGCGAGACGGTGAAGGCTCTGCGGAAGGACGTGCTGGCCAAGTGCTACGGCGGGGATATTTCCCGGAAGAAGAAGCTTTTGGAAAAGCAGCGGGAGGGCAAGAAGAAGATGCGCTCTCTTGGCAGCGTCCAGCTCCCCACCGAGGCATTTCTGGCGGTATTGAAATTGGACGAATAAATACCTTGTTGACAGCCCCCTCTGATGGGCGCGCTTCGTAAGACAGTATAACGCCAAAAACAAACATCTGGCAACTGCCTTACGGAATTGGAATTGAACAACAGGCAGCGACTGGTGCTAAAATGCGCCCTCCGCTGTCTGTTTTAATTGCTTAAAAACTTTGAAGTGTGTCACGCAATGAATCCCAGATTTTGAGGGGTGCCATATACTTCCCTTGCCCCTCTGCATTTAACAGTTTCATCCCCTGCGCCAAAAAAGTTCCAGGGCTTTTAAATGCGGACACGCAATCATGTGTATAATAGTTTAACAGATAAAAAACGCGACCGTGGCTACGATATCCCCGGTTTTCGTTACAACAGGTATCTATTGATATGCGGCCATATAAAGGGGAGAACTGTTCATTATCTTCAGTTATTGCTGTCAAAATGCTGGCGATATATATCCTATAATTGAGGAATTTGCGCGGCAGGGCTTTCGGGGCTGGTATGACAAAGGAACCATCCGGGAGCAGACTGATCGGAGGTGATCGCCGACCATATCAGGCGATGTAGCTTGTGCATTGTAGCTATCACAAGAGAGTTTGCAGAATCACACAATGGCTGCAATGAAATGAACTAGCTGATTGGCAGTTAGTGCGTAAGGAGGTATGGGCTCGTCCAGAAAGAAGTGAGGAAGAATGCCAACATGAGGAAGAACAGCTACTCCACGTTGATCTGTCCCCGGTCAAGGCTCCGGTGTCTCTCCGGCAGCGACGCTCCAACAATTTCAATCAAGTGCAATCCACGCCAAACACCTACTGCGCCGTCTACCCGGAGGACATTAGGACTTTGCAGAAGGACCGTGCTAAGCTGCGGAGGCCGCTGTCCAACCTGATGAAACAGTTGACGGAGAGCGTTAAATTGTAACGCGATGGTGAGCGGCCGTGTGCCGCTCACCAGTTGCAAAAAACGAAGATGACATTAGTTACTTTGTAAGTAGTTGATTAACTCTGAAATACTCTTAACTTGTTTGTCGATATAGGGACAAATCATAGCTTCTAAATCAAAATCAGGATTTAGAACAACAATTCTCTTGCTGCAATGGCGGATTCGTTTCAATGCAATGGCATAGCCGATTTCGCTAGCTACACTCTTCCCAAAAGGACATACAACAAGTATCACATCACATAGCTCTAATTTTTCATAACACGTTTCTGCAACTAATTTCATTTCGTCATAAGTAATCGCATTAATATTGATACTTTCAGGCAAGAAAGCATCAATGCCAACTAAGGCTAATTCGGCGGATATTTTTTTGTTCAGCTGTTGATGGTCTAAGTATTTTGAAGCAATATATACTCTCATTATTTATCACCACGCTTTAACCAAATAAATATTACCAGAAAAATCATACCAAGTATGAAAGAAAGTGGAAGTTCTTTAATTGCTGTTGTGACGTCAAGGAAAGAACGACCATTAATGAAATTGGAAATAAATGGAGAAATCAACAGCAGTGAAATAATCGTAGGCAAAAAAGGTGCAAAATATTTATTTAAAGATGCTCGTACACCGCCTATGGATATCTTAGGTGTAGTCTTGCTCGGACCATTAAGATCATCTTCATATATTTTTGAAGTTTGCGGCCCCTCCTCATCAGCATATTTTGATTTTTTGCCATTTTTGTATCGGCCTGTTGCTGGTGAATTAAGCTTAAACAGTATAAGTTGGCATATAGGAATCATTAAATCCAATTCAACAGGACAGGGAGCGAGATTAATTATCTGCAAAGGTATTGGCTGCCCGTGGCCTGGATTAATATATTCTTGACAGCAGTGAACCATGATACCTAATCTCGCGATACTGCTCCTACCCGTAATTATTCCCGCAAATTCTTCGGATAATCGAACAGTTTCTAATGTTGTTGTTAAAATCATTTCCCCAGGACCTATAACTAGTTTTTTGCCTTCTTGCAGTTCGTATGGTTGCGTGTAATCATGCTTCTTGAGCATATCATAAGTTAAAACTTCGTCTGATTTAAGTTTAATTTTTTTATACTCATGCCGAAAGCGCAAATCAACAGAACCCAATTGTAATTGTTTTTCAAGGTTAAACGCTAAATCGCCTTTTTCAGTCGTAGAAATATCAATTCCATGCCCCCAAAAAGATTTAATGTCATTGTCTGAAAGCATTCCGAGAACATGTGACCTGCTATCATTTTGCATTAAATCACCCCACAACATCGTTAATAATGATACATATTTTTTCATAATAACAACTAAATCTCTATACTATAGGTACAAGATGATAAAGTGGCTACAACCCATATCAGGCCACACATGCAGATTCTAAGCAGGACAATCCCGCAATCCCTCTCTGACTGTTTCGACTATGGAAAGAACCAAAAGAAACCATGGATAAAGCTCTGATCCGCGTCTACGAGTGCGATCCTGTGACCGCCGACGCGGAATTTCTTTTGAGCAAGGCAAAGGTATCAGGTGATATCAGACAGGGAGCAGAAGCGCGACGATTACGGCGGCGTCTACCTAGAGGACATCAGAGTATTACAGGAGAACTATACCAACCTGTGGTGGCCGCTGTCTGTTCTGCTGCAACAGCGCGGAAATCGTCATGCAATGAAATAAGGCAGACACCAATACCGTCCTCCCATATTAATTACGAAAAAGAAATAAATGCGTAACCTAGAAACATGTTGCCCCGCCTTATAGGTGAGATTCTACCAAGGCCAGTTGATTTTTAGCCCAGTAATTCTCACCATATTTGTCGATATATGCTTTCAGTGCGGCATAGGCTGCTTTCCAGTTCTCATTATCAATGAGTAACTCAATACAACTTTTGTTAGTGTCTTCGTATGCCACAATAATACTCCTTTCTTTGACTATAACAATTAAAACGATGGTCTTATAAAAGCAGTGCCATTTTCAATATATTATAAATAACACTAACTTTATATTTAGTTTATCACTCATTATAAAGATTGTCAATTATAAATCAAATGCGAGGAAAAGACACAGCGACCACATTTTTAAATGCCTATCATATCAATTCCTGCGGGACAATCCAGCAATCCCTCTCTGATCGTCTTGATTACTGGGATGAACCCGGAGAAAACCCTGGACGGCGCTCTGATCCGCACCTATGAGTACGACCCTGTGACCGCCGACGCGGAACTTCTTTTGAGCAAGGACAAGTATCAGGCCATCACGGGCCGGGAGCAGATGCGGAAGGCAGATGTGCTGCGCTATCAGATCCGGCAGTTCTTCCCGCCCGGTGAGTTGTCCCCGGAGGGGGCGCTGGCCGATGGCTATGAAACGACCATGCGCTGGACAAGGGAGAAACACGCCTTTTTCGTGGCAGCCCATGTTGACCGGCCATACCTACGTCCATATGTACTGCAATTCTACATCGCTGGACTGTGCCCGGAAAGCGTGACATAGGACCCCATGAACTCACTGCATTACAAGTAACGAGATAAATAATTAAATAATTTGAAGTATGTGACGCAATAGACCCCTGTTTTTGAGGGGTGCCGTATGTTACCCTTACCCCCCTAACTTTGACGTTCTGAAAGCCGTGCGCTGCAAGGGGTCTGACCGGCCAAAAGCGTCACATCGGACCGCCCTTATGCCATCACATCATCGTGTCGTCCCGCAGCACTTCGGCCAAGCTGATTCGACGGATGCTGCGCCAGCCCAGCCAGTAGGCCAGCGCCACGGTGCAGACAACGGCTGCCATGAACGCCAACACAGGGGCTATCGGGGCCTCCGCCAGAAATACGCCTAACTCCATATAGCTGGCGCGCAGCATCAATCCTACGGCAATAACGGCCACCGGTAGAGTGATCAGCACAGGCCGTCCCGCAATCACCAGCGCCTCGATGCAGAACATTTTGCGAAGCTCCTTCGGCGTCAGTCCCACCGACATATACCGGGCAAACTCCCGCCTCCGCTGGCGCACGAAGCCCAGCGTATTGGAAAACACATTCCCCACGCCGATGACCGCCAGCAGGATACAGAACCCGCCGAGCAGGGCCATCATGCCCCGTATCTGCGTGTTGTTCGTTTCATATTCCTGGATGCGGTTTTCCTGCTCTATGGTATGTTTTCCGCTGACGATTTGGGCGATCTCGTCTTGTAAAGCGTTCAATTCCTCCAGTTCCGCGCCCTCACCGGCGCGGACACAGATGTAACTGTCCTCCTCCGTGCCGCCGATATGTCCCTTGATCTCGCGCCATAAGGACACCGGGAGGAAATGCACCAGTTCATAATAGTCGAGCTTTGCGTATTCCTCTCTCAAAACGGGGACCTCCTGCGTACAGGCCAGGACAGGGACCTCCGCTTCGAAAGCTTCATTGTCAGATGGGCGCAAAACGCTTGTCGTTTTTTCGCCTTTTACATAGGGCATGAAAACCGGGTGCCGGAAATCAGGATTTGTTACGTCCCGGATTTGATTCAATATCACCGCGCCGTCAAGCTGCGGCTCGATGCCGATTTGCGAACAATAATCGCAAAAGCTCTGATCGTCCAGTATAACGATCGGCGCGTTTACCAGCCATCCGCCGTCCACCTGAGACACATAGTTTGCGCTCGCTCCAGCAAACCCGCCAAAGGACTGCATATCCTCGCTTATTTCTTCTTCGGTGACGATACTTTTCGCGGAGGCTCTCTGATAGACAATGGCGCTTTCTATGCCGTCAAGGGCCTGGACCGCCGCCGTTTCTTCAATATCATCAACATCGGTATCTTTCACGGTCGTCATGACGTCCCATACGCCCTGATACCGCTCAAAATAGGTTTCTCTTGTACTGATTTGGGAAAGGGAGAAAAAGCATAGCATGAGCGCAAATGCCAAGAAGGAAAACAAAAACGCCAAGGACGCTGTCCGCAGAGCCTTTCTCTGGGCTTTCAGTGCGTTACCGGCCAATTCTCCCTTTACCCCAAACAGAAGCGAGAGCAGGCGGGAGCGCTTTTTGCGTTTCAACCGCAATTCCCCGGTGTTTCTGATTGCCTCAAGCGGCGTCAGTTTACTTAGTTTTCTGGCCGGAAGCCACGCGGAGATCCATACCGTTATGACTGTTACAAGTAGCGTCAGCGCCAGCACCAGCGGGTGGTAGCCAAATACCGCTTGATGCCGTCCGGGGATGTCGCTGCCCAGCAGGGTATTCGACAGCCGGATCAGTCCCGCGCTGCCTCCGATGCCCAGCAGGTCCCCTATAAGCACTGGTCCCGCACAGAGGACAGCCGCCTCCTGCAAAAGACACGTCCGTATCTGCTTTGGGGTCGCGCCGATGCTGGAAAAAATACCAAACTGATGTATCCTTGCGTTCATAGACACCGCAAAGGAATTATGGATGATCACGACCAGCGAAAAGGCTGCCGCCAGCGTGATCAATATGAACAGAGGAAACAGAAGTCTGGGGGCTGTGTCGCCTGGGCCGCGGACTAAATACATAGAAAGAAGTTCGTAGTTATATATGACCTTTTCCTGTGGAATGCCCAGCTGTTCCGCAACATGGGGCGTATCGGAGAAAACCGCCTTTTTATCGGCAAAATAGATGTCTGCGGTCGGCTCTCCTTTATATCCGTCCTCATTTACCACCGCGTCTTTCACATTGGCGAAACTCTTGATCGTTTCTAAATCTTCCGGCCCGAGCTGGCCCAGGATACGGCTGTGCCAGCCGCCTTCCTCCAATTCGATCCGCTCCACCTCATATTTCCATGCGTTGTAAAAAAGCCCGCACAGCAGGGATAAAAGCAGCGCGGAAATAAAGGCCGCGATCATAACAGACAAGCCGGAACCACGGTTGTTTTTGATATAGCCGGATGAATAGACTCTCCACATATCCATCACCCCCGCTTTTCATCACGAATGATGCGCCCGTCCTCCATGGTGATGACCCGGTCCGCCTCCAAAGCGACTTTTTCATCGTGAGTGACGAGGATGATGGTCTGCTCCAGATTCCGATTGGACAGCTTCAGCATATCCATGATCTCTTTAGAGTTTTTTCGGTCCAGATTGCCGGTGGGTTCATCGGCCAGAAGCAGCGCCGGACGGTAGATCAGGGACCGGGCGATGGCCACCCGCTGCTGCTGTCCGCCGGACAGCTGGCTTGGCAAAGATTCCAGCCGGTCGTTGATGCCGAGCGTGCGGACGATCCGCTGGAAAAATTCCGGGTTCGGCTTTTTCTTATCCAGCGCCAGGGGCAGAAGGATATTTTTCTCGGCGGTGAGGGTGGGGATCAGGTTATAAAACTGATAGACCAGCCCTACCTTGCGGCGGCGGAAGATGGCCGCCTGGGTCCTGTTCAGATCAGAAAGGTCGGTCCCGTCTATGACGACCTTGCCCTCTGTCGGCTTGTCCACCGTTCCAAGGATGTGCAGCAGCGTGGACTTCCCCGAACCGGATGGTCCGCATATGGCTACGAAGTCTCCCTTGTTGACGGCAAGATCGATCCCGTCCAGGGCTGCGACCTGACTGTTCCCGGCGCCGTATATCTTTTTGACGCCCTCACAACGTAAAATCTCCATGTTTGCCTTCTCCTTTCGTTCTGATAATAGACATATTCTATCAGACGAAAGTGACAGTTCAGTGACAATAAAAGTGTATCTCAAATTCCGCACCGCCACCCGGACGGTTCTGTGCCCGAATGGTGCCGTTTTGTAATTCAATGATCTCCTTTGCCAGTGCAAGGCCGAGGCCGATGCCGCCGGGCGCTGCGTTTTGCCCCCGGTAAAAACGCTCAAACAAATGGGGAAGGTCCTCCTGTGCAAAGCCCGGCCCCTCGTCCCAGATGCGGATAGATGAATAAAGCGGATCGTGACCATAGGAACAGTGGATCGTACCCCCGGCCGGCGAGTGCTCCGCGCAATCCTTCAAAAGATTCATGACCGCCTCCATGGTCCACTCCATATCGGCTTGGATCACGGCCTCGCCTAACTCTGGTATATCGACCCGAACGCCTTTTCTTCCCATGACTTCATGCAGATTGTCCGCCGCAAGGGTCAGGACGGTAAAAATGTCCACGTCCTGCCTGGACAGGGGCAGCGTCCCGGCGTCTACCCTGGACAACAGCAGCAACGCTTCTTCCAAATGGGTCAGCCGGGAAAGCTGCTTTTCGATCTGCTCCGGGTATTGGTCGGAGACTTGTTTTTTCATCATTTGCAGGGACAGAGAAATGGATGTGACAGGTGTTTTGAGTTGGTGGGCTATGTTGTAGAGATTTTCGGCAAAGCTGCGCTTTGCCCGCAGCGCGGCGTCTCTTGTCTGGTATAGGGACGTGACCGTTTTATAGATCTCGTCCTGCAATTTGGAAAATTCGTCCTCGCGGTTTTGCAGCAGCATACCGGCATGGCCGGTGTTGATACTCTCCATATATCCCACAAGAGTTTGTATCCTTTGTGCTTGTCTGCGCCGTCCGAGGATAAGAACAAGCGCAAACAGAAAAGCACCGGCAAGAAAACCGGCGGCAATAAAAAGACAGATGGTTTTGTTGGCGGGCTGTGAAAAGTCTGCGGGACGGTAGCCATAGCGGGCCAGATAGTTGCCGCCCTGGGCGGCGCGGTCCTTCAAAGCGTCCAGCACCGCCTGTTCCGCGTCCGGCTGCCGCTGTGCCACGCTCCCGCAGAGGGCGGACAGGGTTTGAAACTGCACACGGCTTGCCGCTCTTGCCGTCAGCAGGGCGGACAGGGACGCGGCGATCAGACTGATGGCCAGCACAAGGCCCATCAGCAGACCTGTTCTTGATCTTTCGCTCATAGTGTGTCCTCCATCCGATAGCCGATGCTGCGGACTGTTTTGATGCACTCCGGCTGGCGCAGCTTTTCCCGCAGGCGTTTCATGGTGACGGTCAGCGTGTTGTCGTTGACAAAGTTCCCGTTTTCGTCCCAAACGTGCTGGAGGATCGCCTCACGGGAGACTGTCCGGCCTTTGTTTTTTATAAGAAGGTAGAGCAATTCGTATTCCGACGGACTTAACGGGACTTCCTCACCGTCCAGCGTGACCTGTGTGCGCCTGCGGTCCAGCATGATCTGGTCACAGTACAGGTACTCCTTTGCCACGTCGCCGGTCCTGCGAAGCAGCGCAAGGACACGGGAATAGAGTACGTCCAGGTCGAAGGGCTTTGTCACATAATCATCCGCGCCGTTTTGAAAGCCGGATACCACGTCGCCGGGATCGTCCCGGACGGTGAGGAAGATGATGGGCAGGTCTTTCCACCTGGCGCGGGTCCATTGACACAGCTCGTCGCCGCGTCCGTCCGGCATATTCCAGTCGATCAGAACGACGGAGGGTACATGGCTGTCAAGGGCCGCCCTTAGCCGCAGAGACCGTGGAAAAGACCGTCACGGCGCAGGTCTTTTGTTCCAGGTGCCTTTTTACGATCTGCGCGATATTCTCGTCATCTTCCACATAGTAGACTTCGATCATGTCAAGCCTCCGTTCATAGCCTTTCATCTGCCTGGCACCATCATAATATAATTTCCATGTCCTTGCAACTGAGGGGGGAAGACACTGCAGATCGATGTTTTTATCATAACAAAAAAGCGTCCCGACGGGACGCGCAGCCGCACAATTTATTGTGCGATCAAGGGGTTTTAGGGCTGCTGCCCTAACAAGCAAAATGGTCATTTCGGCGCAAGGCCGAAATGCCCATTTTCCGCATATGGCTTGCCACATGCCCTGCTTGCCAGGATTGTAACCGCCGTTTTCTGCCCCAAGTACATCGCGGCACTTGAAAAATCACCCGCGTTCTGCTATCATGATTTAAAGCGAAACAACCACCCTGTTCATTCTGCCTTGGAGGTCCGCCATGAGCGAGGAAGTAGACAAAACTGAATCCAGCCTTTCCGCGAAAGACATGGAAGCTCTGGCTATGCTGACCCCTGGCGAGCGTATCATCTTGGAGCGCCTATTAGAACTGCACCCCTCGGACAAAGCCTTTGACCTTTTCGAGACGATGCGGAGCGAGAAACCCAATGAGGAAATACCAACCTACTACTTTTCCAATCCCGACCCGTACTTTGCGCGGGAGCCGCTTCCTTCTTCGCACGAAACGCGCCGAGACGAATCCGGCGCACTTCACGTCCAGAACTTCTCCGCAAACGAACTGCCGGAGATTGCGCTGACCAAGGAGATCGGCGGGACCGTCTACACGGTCACAGGCAGCTATGACGGGATCGAGCTTTTGGACCGGAAGCTGGAGCGCGTCATAGGCCAAAGCATGACCGGCGCGGAGGCGGAGAAATGAGCAAACAAGCCAATTCTGTTGAGGCAGTTGCCCCTAAGAAGGAGGTATCAAACATGTCGCGGGCAACTGACAAGATCACCGCACTATATTGCCGTCTAAGCCAAGAGGATTCTTTGGACGGCGAGAGCAATTCCATATCGAATCAAAAGTCCATTCTGCAAACATTCGCTCAAGAACACCACTTCACCAATTTAGTTTTCTTTGTGGACGACGGTTATTCTGGTACGAGTTTCGAGCGGCCCGGTTTCCAGAAGATGCTGGAAGCCGTGGAAAGTGACCAGATAGCCGTCGTCATCACGAAGGACCTGTCCCGGTTCGGGCGCAACTCCGCGCTGACGGGCATGTATATCAATTTCGTTTTCGCCCAGCACAGCGTACGCTACATCGCCATCAACGACAACTACGACACCATCGACCCCAACAGCATTGAAAACGACTTTGCCGGGATCAAAAACTGGTTCAACGAGTTTTACGCCCGCAATACCAGCAGGAAGATCAGAGCGGTCATAAAATCAAAGGGTGAGCGCGGCGAACACCTGTCATCCAATGTTCCCTATGGTTACATGAAGGACCCGGAACATCCGAAGCAGTGGGTTATCGACGAGGAAGCCGCGCAGGTAGTACAGCGTATCTTCTCCCTCTGCATGGAGGGACGCGGCCCGACGCAGATCGGGAACCTTTTGGAGAAAGAGCGTGTGCCCAACCCCACGACGCACCAAGGGAAACCGAGCGATTATCCCTACAAGTGGGACACCAGCACGGTTGTGCATATCCTGGAGCGGCGCGAGTACACGGGCTGCACGGTCAACTTCAAAACCTACACCAACTCCATCTGGGACAAGAAGCAGCGGAAGACGCCGGAACAACTTCTCCGGACTGGTCGTTTGCGCCGACTGCGGCGCAAAAATGTACTACTGCACCAGCGTCAAGTTTGAGAAACGGCGGGACTTTTTCGTGTGCTCCACCCACCGGCACCGCAAGGACCAGTGCTCCGCGCATTATATCCGGGCGGTGGTCCTGGAGGACATGGTGTTGCGCCACATGCAGATGGTCATCTCCTATGTGACCACGCATGAAGCGCACTTCCGGGCGGTCATGGGACATCAACTGAAGCTGTCGTCGGACGAGGCCATCCGGGTGAGCAAGAAGAAGCTGGCCAAGGCGGAAAAGCGGCTGGGAGAGCTGGACCGTATCTTCATGCGGCTGTACGAGGACCGAGTGAACGGCACGATCTCCGACGAGCGGTTCGCCTCCATGAGTAAGTCCTACGAGGACGAGCAAGTGGAGCTCAAAAAGGAAGCAGAAACGCTCACAAAAGAGGTGGCCGAGCAGACGCAGAAAGCCGACGACGTGGAGCGCTTCATAGCCCAGGCGCACAAATATGCCGGCTTGGAAGAACTGACGCCCTACGCCTTGCATGAGCTGGTAAAGGCCATCTACATCGAGGCCCCGGACGAGAGCAGCGGCAAGCGCCGCCTAAGCATCCACATCTCCTATGACTTTGTGGGATTCATCCCCATCCAAGAGCTTATGCAAGAGAAAATGGCGTGACATCTGCCACGCCATTCAAAAAATCAACATTGTACTGTCTTATGACGCCGGCAGATTGTCAAGCAAGTGCAACACTAAAAACTTCAGCGGGAGTTTTCCATTTGAGGCATTTTCTGGGTCGGGAAT
>CANQQB010000007.1 GCA_947625845.1 uncultured Oscillospiraceae bacterium | reverse complement strand
TCGTGCCAACGGCACAGCTGGGTAGCTATGTCTGGACGAGATAAACGCTGAAAGCATCTAAGCGTGAAACTCCCCCTGAGATAAGATCTCCCATCCTTTTAATGGAGTAAGGGTCGATGAGGACTACATCGTTGATAGGCCGGAGGTGTAAGCACAGTAATGTGTTCAGCCGACCGGTACTAATAACCCGAGGGCTTGACCTATGCAGTATGCAGACTCAACGCCTCGCTCCTAGCACATAAACCATTGTTCAGTCTTCAGGGTACAGCGCCCTGAAAAGTTGGTGGTTATTACAGCGGGGGTCCACCCGTTCCCATTCCGAACACGGCAGTTAAGCCCGCCTGTGCCGACGATACTTGTCTGGAGACGGACTGGAAAAATAGGTCGCCGCCAACATCATGGAACCCGGAGTTGAAAAGCTCCGGGTTCTTTCTTTATACGGGAAAGTGTGGTACAATGCGCGGAGATAAGGCGGGTTACAATCCCCCCGCCCGCCGGTGGCGGGCACCCCCCTTTGACAAGGGGGGCATAAGAAGTGCGGCTACGCCGCGACGGAGGCGCACATTATCGAAAGCCTCCCCTGTGTAAGGGGAGGTGGGCCGCCGCAAGGCGGCTCGGAGGGGTTGTCTGTTGTCCAACGTTACAACCCCTCAGTCAGCGCTTCGCGCTGCCAGCCCCCCTTGCACAGGGGGGCCGTTCAAAGCGGTATTTTTAATATCTCTCCCTCAGTCAGCGCGGAGCGCTGACAGCCCCCTCGTCAGAGGGGGCCGGCCCCTGCCGGGGCCGATTCGGGGGCGTAGCCCCCGCCTCCCCCTGACGAGGGAGGTGGCACGGCCATCGGGGCCCCCACGCGGCACGCTTGTCGCGTGGGGAGAGGAGACGCCGCGGGCTATCCGGGGTTTGCCGCTTGCGGCAAATCACGGCCTAGCCCAGCGAGCGGCGACGAAGACGGAGGGAGAGACATTAGAATCCAACGGGTCCACGGCGAAAGCCGGGGACACCTTTGGCGAGGACGAGCGTCCGACGTTACAATCCTCCAGTCAGCGCTAAAGGCGCTGACAGCCCCCCTTGCACAGGGGAGGCTTTCAAAGCGGAGAGACTTTTTTTCTATGGAGGGTCGGGCATGAGCGGCAGAAGAGAGATCGTGAGCGGCTATTATGCCCAGTACGATGAGGACGGACGGCTGGGCAGGACCCGGCACGGTCAGCTTGAGTATCATACCACCATGACCTATATCCACCGGTACGCGGCCAGAGGGTCCAGGGTCCTGGAGGTCGGCGCCGGGACCGGTCGATATTCCATCGCACTGGCAAAAGAGGGAATGGACGTGACGGCCGTGGAGCTGGCCGAGAGCAATCTGGCGGTCCTGCGGGAGCATGGCAAGGGGCTGGAAAATCTCACGGCTTATCAGGGGGACGCCACGGACCTTGGCCGGTTCGCCGACGACTCCTTTGACGTGACGCTGTCCCTGGGTCCCATGTATCACCTGTTCGACGCGGAGGACGTAAACCGGGCGATCGACGAGGCGATACGGGTCACAAAGCCCGGCGGGGTGATATTTTTCGCGTTTATATCCGTGTTCGCCATCATGTACGCCAACTATTTTTACGGGAACTGGAAGGCCGGACAGGAAGAGAATTTCACGGATGATCACAAAGTGCGGCATTTTAAGGAGCAGCTTTTTACCGGTTACGATGTGACGGAGTTTGAGGGACTGTTTCGGGACAAGCCGGCGGACTGGCTCACCACCGCGGGCGTGGACGGGCTGCTGGAGCCCATTGAAAAGCGCCCGGATTTTTCCCTCTCCGACGAGGATTTCCAGGCGCTGGCAAAGTGGTATCTGGCGTTTTCCGAAAAGAGGGAGCTGCTGGGGAATACGAACCACCTTTTGTATATCTGCCGCAAGCGGTCGATGGAACGGTGAAGCGGAAATTGGAGGGACAGAACGTGCGCAGCGATTATCCCGCGATCATTGGACGCCATGTTCACGGTAAGATCGACAGACCCATTGGCAGCCGCCACCCGCGCCATGCGGAGATGATCTATCCGATCAATTACGGATATGTAGAGGGAACTCTTGCGGAAGATGGCGCTGAACAGGATATTTACCTGTTAGGCGTCGATGTTCCGGTGAACGAATTTGAAGGCCGTGTTATTGCGGTTTACCGCAGATATGATGATGTTGAAGATAAATGGATCGTCGCGGCATATGGAGAGGATTATCCGGATGAAGTTATCCTGAAGCAGATCGCCTTTCAGGAACAATATTTTCACGGAGAGCTGCTTCGATAAAGTCCCACTTACCGTGAGGAAAGCCATGGGAACGTTTGAGAAAATATGGGAGGTCGTGCGACGGCAAGATGGAATTGAAGAAGCTGCATAGGGATTTTTCCGTGTGCAAGGTCGCGGATTATTCGCGTGTCGACCTGGAGGCGGCGTATTGCTTTATCGGCAAAACGGACGAGGAAAGGTCCCTCGTATGCCTCACCCAGGACGTGCCGCCAAACACGATGCGACGGGAGGACGGGTGGAAGGGCCTGCGGTTCCAGGGGGTCCTGGACTTCTCCCTGGTCGGGGTATTGTCGGACGTGGCGACTGTCCTGGCCGACAACGGCATACCCATCTTCGCGGTGTCGACCTATAACACGGACTATGTTTTTATGAAGCGGGAGCATTATCAGACGGCGCTGGATGTGCTCGCGCGGCGGGGATATAGCGTGGTGGAGTGAGCAGGAGAGGCGAGGGGTCATGATCTCATTGGAAAGCTATTTGCGCGACCCGTGCGGAACGACGAGTATCCCGTATTGGAAATATAAAACCGTTGCGGTGCCGCCAAATGTGAAGATCGTCCATCAGGGAGAGATGAGCGCCGGGCTGCTCGCCGACTACAACGACGAGCCGTTTTTTCGGTTATATCACGACCTGAAAAATATCCGAAAAATGACCGTGCCGGAGGTCGAGATCGTCCCGGGAAGCGCGGCGATAATGGAATTTGTGCGGCTTATCAACGGCAGCTATACAGATATACACGTCACCGCCGAACAGATGGAGAGCTACCGGCATACGCCCGTCTACTGCCCCGATTTATGGCTCCTGCTGCGGGAGAAAGAGACGAATAATATAATCGCCGGCGGCATAGCCGATCACGATAAAGAGACCGGCGAAATGAGCTTGGAGTGGGTACAGGTCCTGCCAGCCTTTCGGGGGCGCGGATACGGTCAATTCATCGTAAATGCGCTGCTTTCTATCATGCAAAATACGGCAAAATTTGCAACGGTCTCGGGCAAGGTCAACGAGCCGACCGCGCCGGAACGCTTATATCGGAAATGCGGTTTTGTCGGGGATTATATTTGGCATGTGCTGACCAGGAAATAGGGGACGGTTTGTGCCGGTGACAACCCCTCCGAGCGCCGCAAGCGGCGCCCACCTCCCCTTACACAGGGGAGGCTTCAGAGCGGAGAGAGACAGGACAAGATCGGGGGGTGAACGGGGCATGACGGTGAGAAAAGCGACAGACGAGGATGCCGGGACCCTGGCGGCGCTGGCCGCCAGGCTGTGGCCCGGCCATGAGACGGCGGAGCTGGCGGGCGAGTTTGCGGGTCTTGTGAACAGCGGGGAGGCCGCGTGCTTTCTCGCCTGGGAGGATGACCGGGCCGTAGGCTTTGCCCAGTGTCAGCTCCGGCACGACTATGTGGAGGGGACGAAAACCAGTCCCGTGGGCTATTTGGAGGGCATTTTTGTTGAAGAGCCCTTTCGCCGGAATGGCTGCGCCCGGCGGCTTCTGGCCGCGTGTGAGATGTGGGCAAAGGAGCTTGGCTGCGCGGAATTCGCCAGCGACTGCGAGCTGGACAATGCCGACAGCCTGCGGTTTCATCTGGCCGTTGGCTTCGACGAGGCCAATCGGGTGATCTGTTTCAGAAAGGACCTGTGATGATTATTACACAGGGGAGGCATTCAAAGCGGAAGAGATTTTAAATATCTCTCCCTCAGTCAGCGCAAAGCGCTGACAGCCCCCCTTGCACAGGGGGGCCGTTCAAAGTGGAAGAGATTTTTCGGGAGAAGAACGATGGCAAATAAGAAACAAAAAATCGAAAAAACAAACGTGATGCGGCTGCTGGAGCAGAAAAAAGCCGCGTACACGGCCCACTATTACGGCGACACCGACGCCATATCCGGCGCGGAGGTGGCGGCGGTGCTGGGGCAGGACCCGGCGCGGGTGTTCAAGACGCTGGTCACCGTGGCGGGCAGCGGGGAGCACTACGTGTTCCTGGTGCCGGTGGAGCGGGAGCTGGACCTGAAAAAAGCGGCCAGGGCCGTGGGCGAGAAGAGCATCGAGATGATCAAGTCCAAAGAGCTGCTGCCCCTGACCGGGTACGTCCACGGCGGCTGCTCCCCCGTGGGGATGAAAAAGCCCTTCCGTACCGTGATCGACGCCTCCGCCGCCGGGTTCGACGCCATATTGTTCAGCGCCGGGAAGATCGGCTATCAGGTGGAAACGGGGCTGGCGGAACTGAAAAAAGTCATAGATTTTGACCTGGCGGACATAGGAGAGTAATATGAAGCTGCTGGGAATAGGGGACTTTGCCCGGTTGGACGGGCGGAAGCTCATGGACGTGTACGCCGAGAGCAACGAGGAAAATATCGACTATTTCTATCCGGACACGACGGACAGAGCCGCGGCCCTGGCGAAGATCGAGGAAGATTTTCTGGCCTACGTCCGGGACGACGTTTTATCAAAGGAGCAAAACCGGTACATGGTCCTGGAGCGGGAGGGCGAGTGGGTCAGCGCCCTGCGGCTTTATGAATTGGAGGCCGGGGAGTATTACATCGAGGCCCTGGAGACCCGCCCGGACCGGCGGCGGCAGGGCTTTGGGGCAGCGCTGCTGGGACTGGTGCTGGAAAGGCTGAAAGAAACCGGTCCCTTCCGGGTCCGGGACTGCGTGAACAAGAAAAATACCGCCTCCCTGCTGACCCACAAAAAGTGCGGGTTCACAGTGGCGGATGATGTGGGGCACGACCTGCTGGACGGCTCGGCGGACGAGCGCAGTTACAGCATGGAATACCGGTATAACAAAGGAGAGACGACATGAAACGATACGATTTGGTGATATTCGACCTGGACGGGACGATACTGTATACGCTGGAGGACCTGAAAAACAGCCTGAACTACGCCCTTTCCCGCCACGGATTTGCCGAGCGGACCCTGGAAGAGGTGCGCCGGTTCGTGGGCAACGGGGTGCGGATGCTGGTCCAGCGGGGAGCGCCGGCGGGTACGGACCCGGCGGAGCTGGACCGTCTCTATGAGACGTTCCACGAGCACTATCATATCCACGACCTGGACAACACCCGGCCGTACGAGGGAGTGCCGGAGCTGCTGGACAAGCTGCGGGAAGCCGGGCTGCGGCTGGCGGTGGTGTCCAATAAGGTGGACTTTGCCGTGAAGGACCTGTGTGAGCGGTTCTATCCGGGGGTGTTTGAAGCTGCCTTGGGGGAAAAGCCCGGCGTGGCGAAAAAGCCCGCGCCGGACCTGGTGAACGCGGTGCTGGCGGAGACGGGCATTTCCCGGGAAAAGACCGTGTACGTAGGCGACTCGGAGGTGGACTTACAAACCGCGCGGAACGCCGGGATGGACGAGGTCATCGTCTCCTGGGGCTTTCGGACGGTGGAGGAGCTGACCGCTCAGGGCGCGAGAAATATCGTGGACACCCCCAAAGCGCTGTACGAAGCGCTGGTGAGATGAAGAATATACCGCCCTTTGAGGGCTTTCCCAAGGACCTGCCCGACTTTCTCTGGGGGCTGTCCTTCCACAACGAGCGGCCATGGTTCAATGAGCACCGTGCGGATTTCGAGCGGTGTCTGGATATCCCCATCCGTTCGCTGGCGGAGGACCTGCGGCAGATCATGCAGGACCGGCACCCCGGTCTTGCCCCGGCGCTGCACGTGTCCCGTATCTGGCGGGACGCGCGGCGGCTGTTCGGCCGGGGACCGTTCAAGGACCACATGTGGTTCTCCCTGGGGCTGTCCGGGGAGATATACACGCCGCTGCCCCAGTTCTGGTTCGGCGTCGACGCCACAAGCTGGGAGGCCGGTATGGGCTGCTGGAACATGCAGGGGGAGCTGTTGGAGCGCTGGCGCGCCAGCATCGACGCACGGCCGGCGAAGCTTTCCAAAATCGTCCGGGCCTTGAACAAGCACCCGGAGCTGGGCCATTACTGGCAGGTGTACAAAAAGCCCAAGGGGGACCCCGGGCCGCTGCTGTACGACTGGTACAACGCACGGAGCGTGGAGATCGGCCGGAAGGTGTGGTTCGACCCGGACCCGCCGGGCAGGGAGCTGCTGGAACAGGTGCTGGAGATATACGAGACGCTTTTGCCGCTGTATGAATATTTGGAGCGGATATAAGAATTATCTCTCCCTCAGTCAGCGCAAAGCGCTGACAGCCCCCTCGTCAGAGGGGGCCGGCCCCGCCGGGGCCGATTCGGGGGCAAAGCCCCCGCCTCCCTCTGACGAGGGAGGTGGCGCGGCGTAAGCCGCGACGGAAGGAGAGATATTTAAAATCGCGCCGTCAGGCGCACCATATCGAAAGCCTCCCCGTGTGGGGGAGGCTTTTCTGTGTCTATCGCAGTACGTTGTGCATCTGCCACTTGTCCCCGCGCAGGCGCAGGCGGAACATGGTCGCCCGGAGGACCCAGTCGGCGCACCAGCCGAACCACACGCCCCACAGGCCCACGCCCGTGTACCGGCACAGGTACCAGCTCAGCGCTACCCGCAGGCCCCACATGCTGGCCGTGCCCACCCACATGGTGTAGGACACGTCCCCCGCCGCGCGCAGACCGTTGGGCAGCGTGAAGGCGTTGGGCCAGAAGAACACGCGCATGATCGCCACGAACCAGGTGATCCGGCAAACCAGCGTGCACCCCTCGGGGGTGAGTGCGGTCAGGCGGGTGATGAAGGGCACGGCGCCGCTGATGACGCCGCCGGTGATCAGGGCGATGGCCACGGATATGCGGGTGAACAGCAGCATGTACCGCCTGGCCTCGTCTGGCCGGCCTTTGCCCATGCACTGGCCCGCCACGGTGAGCAGGCCGATGCCCACGGCCTGGCCGGGCATGCCCTGGCAGGAGTCCAGCACGGCGATGATGGCCTGGGCTGCGATGGCGGTGGTGCCCAGCAGGGACACGGTGGACTGGACCACCAGCTTGCCGAACTGGAACATGCCGTTTTCCACGGCGGAGGGCAGCCCCACCCGCAGGATGCGCCGGAGCATGGTCCACTCGGGCAGATAGCTGCGCAGACCGCCAAGGGAGATGACCTGGCCGGGCTTGGCCTGGTACCAAAGCATGACAAGGCAGCTCACCACCCGGCTGGCCAGCGTGGCCAGCGCCGCACCCAGCACCCCCATGCCAAAGACGAAGATCAGCACCGCGTTGCCGATGATGTTCAATATGTCCGCAATCAGCGCCACCACCATGGGCCGGCGGGAGTCCCCCGTGGCCCGGAACAGGGCCGCGCTGGCGGAGTACAGGGCCAGCACCGGATAGCTCAGAGCCGTCACCAGCAGGTACACGTCCGCCGCGTCCATGACGGCGGCCTCCACCCGGCCGAAGATGAGGCCCAGCACCGGCCGGCGCAGGACGATGAGCGGCACGCAGCACAGCACCGCCAGGGCCAGGGACGCGCCCATGACCTGGTTGGAGGCCTGGTTGGCCCGGCTCCTGTCTTCCTGGCCGATGTACTGGGAGCAGACGATGGTGCCCCCGGCGGCCAGAGCGGAGAAGAAGTTGATCACCAGCACGTTCAGCGAGTCCACCAGCGCCACGCCGGATATGGCTGCCTCCCCCACGTTGGAGACCATGAACGTGTCTGCCACACCCATGAGCCCCGTGAGCACCTGTTCCACCACCAGCGGCCACAGCAGCGCCCGGATATCCTGTTTCGTGAACATGAACGCCGCCTCCTGTCGATTCGCGTAAAAATCCTACGTCATTATAGGAGAGGCTCGTATTGTTTGCAAGAGCGATAGCAAACAAAATACACGGCCCGTGGACAGGCGGACCGTGTAAAAACTGCTTGCGCTCAGGAGGTGAGAGAGATATAATAGGGGCGCGAGATGAATGAAGGCAGGGCGCGGGGTGTTGCGACCACCCCACGCCCCTATGCAGGAGAGGCTCGTTCTCCCACACAGCAGAATAACTGCACCGTTTCGTATTATATCCGTTTTAATGTGGAAACACAAGGGCGGGGTAGTACGAGGCTGTGTGGCTTCTTGTGGTGTAGGGAACCGTTTCCCTGCACCGCTTTTGTTTGTCTCGGCAGGAAAGTCCGGGGGTGGCTGTCCCCGCTCCCGGGCCGTACTGTCGGCGAAAAACAAATAACAAGAAGGAGAAAGTATGATGAAAAAGCTGATAGCAATAATTCTGACGGTCGCACTGGCGCTGGCCCTGTCTGCGCTGCCGGTCTCGGCGGCCGAAGAGGCGCCGGCGGAGCTCGACCTGACGCCCTCGGAGGGGTTGGAGTTCGAGAGCAACGGTGACGGCACCTGCACCATCCTGAGCATCGGCGTATGCAAAGATACGGACATCGTCATCCCCACCACAAGTCCCGCCGGGGACACGGTGACGCTGATCGCGCCGCGGGCCTTTGAATCTCTGGAGGACGTGGACAGCGTCACGCTGGCCGGTTACGAATATGAAGTGGGCGAGCGGGCGTTCCAGTACGGCGAGTTTGAGACGCTGAATATCATCGGCGGCGCACCGGTCCTGGGTGAAAATGTATTTTACGACTGCGAGGACTTGACGGCTATACAATTCGTGGACAGCGCGCTGGAGATCGTGGACTATGCGTTTCAAGAGTGCTGCGACGACGGGGTCGTCACCTTCACGAACTGCACCGGGACCATCGGCGAGAGGGTATTCCAATACGGCGGGCTGCTGAGCGTGACGTTCAACGGCTGTGAGATGGAGATAGACGAAAACGCGTTTTATAGCTGCGAAGATTTGAAGGCTGTCCAGTTTTTGGAAAGCGAGATGACCGTCAATGAATACGCTTTCCAGGAGTGCGGAGACGGCGCGGCTCTAATTGTAGAAGGAGGAACTGTGGAGCTGGACGAACGGTCGTTCCAGTATAGCGACTTGGACAGCATGAGCGTAGACAAAGCGGAATTGACGGTGGGAGAAAACGCGTTTTATAGATGTGAGGACCTCACCTCGCTCGCGTTCACAGACAGCACCATAGAGGCGGATGGATATGCCTTCCAGGAGTGCGGAGACAAAGCCGTCGTGGAGATGACAGGCTGCACTGTCACACTGGATAAGCGGGCGTTCCAATACAGTTCCCTCGCGGCGTTCAGCGTCAGCGGCGGGGCATTTGCGGCGGATGAATCCGCGTTGTATTCCTGTGAGGACTTAGAGACGGTGATCATTGACTGTGACAAGGTGGAACTGGGCGAATACGCCGTTTCCAGTTGTCCCGATCTGACGAGCGTCTCCATTTGCACCAGCGGCGGCGAGGTCTCTATCGACGACAGGGCATTCCAATACTGCGAGTGCCTTGCCGAAGTCACCATCGGCGACGGCCTGACGGAGCTTGGCAGGTATGTGTTTGAAGGCGGCGCAGAAGACCTGGTCATCACCATTGCCGACACGCCGTACACGGCCGACATGCTGGCCGACGGGCTGAAGTGACGCGGGAGGTCAAACAACATGAAAAAGACATGTTTGCCTGCGCTTGTCCTGACGCTGGCCCTGGTGCTGACCGGGTGCAGCGCGGACAAGCTGGAGGAAAAGATCGACCGCGCCGCTGACAAAATAGAGGCCGGCGCGGATGCGCTGGAGGATAAGCTCTACAACGCGGCTGACAGCATCGAGGACGGCTTTGACAAGTTGGAGGACACGCTGAACGGCGTGGACGACGAGACGCCCGCGCCGGAACCCACGGAAGCCCCTGACCAGACGCTTCCGTCTGACGACGGCATAAGGCCGGAGATACGGGAGGCCATTGACAGCTATGAGGAATTTTTCCGGGAATACGTGGATTTCATGAAAAGCTATGACGCGTCGGACGTGAGCGCTCTGGGAGATTACCTCTCCTTCATGGGAAAGTACACAGAGACCATGCAGAAGCTTGACGACATGGAGGATACGGACCTGACCGACGCGGAGAACGTCTATCTCACCCAGGCGATGCTGCGCATAGACCAGATGCTCCTGGAAGTGGCGAACCAGGAATAAGGAGGCGTTCCCATGGACTATCGACCTTCCCAGGCGCCTGTGGGGCAGTTGAAGACGAACCGGGGGCTGTTCAAGTACATACTGCTCTCCATTCTGACCTTCGGCATTTACGGGCTCGTGCTGTTCTCGTCCATATCCACCGACATCAACATCATCGCCGGTCGGTATGACGGGAAAAGGACGATGCACTACTGCCTGCTGGTGTTTCTTGTGGGCTGGCTGACACTGGGCATCGGCTTTATCGTCTGGTATCATAAGCTGTCGGCCCGCGTCGGCGGCGAGCTCACCAGAAGGGGCATATACTACCGCTTCGGCGCGGGGACCTATTGGGGCTGGGGCTTTTTCGGCACGCTCGTCGTCATTGGCCCGTTGGTATACTGCCACAAGCTGTTCAAGGCCATGAACATGCTCTCCCTGCACTACAACACCCACGGCTGAACCACACATCATATCCCGGCGGGAGGGGGTTCCTTCCCGCCGGGATTTATGTTATACTTCCCTCATGGACAAATTTACAAAAAACTACATAGACGCCCGGCGGGAGGTCATCGGGAAGAACTTCCCCCGGCTCAACGACCGCCAGCGTCAGGCCGTTATGGCCACGGAGGGACCCCTTCTCATCCTGGCCGGGGCAGGCTCCGGCAAGACCACCGTGCTCATCAACCGTATCGCCAATCTGATGAAATACGGCAAAGCCTCCGACAGCGACGCGTTGCCCGCCGACGCGGACGAGGAAAAGCTGGACCAAATGCGCCGGTACCTGGCGGGGGACGAGACGTGCAGACAGGCCGCCGAACTGGCCGCGGCGTACGAGCCCGTGGCCCCCTGGCAGATATTGGCCATCACCTTCACCAACAAGGCGGCCGACGAGCTGAAACACCGCCTGAGCGCCATGCTGGGCGAGGCGGCGGAGGATATCTGGGCCAAGACCTTCCACTCCGCATGCGTGCGCATTTTGCGCCGGGAGGCGTCGCTGCTGGGCTATCCGGAGAGCTTCACCATCTACGACGAGGCGGACCGGGCGGCGGTGATGAAGCGCATCGTCAAGGACCAGAACAAGGACGAGAAGATGTACCCGCCCCGGTGGGTGCTGAACTGTCTGGACCGGGCGCGAAACCGGCTGCAAACGCCGCGGGACTTCGCGGAGGAAGCGGAAAAGAGCGGGGACATCCGGCTGCGGGGCGTGGCGGAGCTATATAAGGACTACGCCAAACGGCTCATGGAGGCCGGAGCCATGGACTTCGACGATCTGCTGTACAATACCGTGCGCATCTTCCGGGAGTTTCCCGACGTGCTGGAAAAATACCGGCGGCGGTTCCAATACGTGCTCATCGACGAGTACCAGGACACCAACAACCTGCAATACCTGATGGCGACCATGCTGGCCGGGGCGCACAAAAATATCTGCGTGGTGGGCGACGACGACCAGTCCATCTACGCCTTCCGGGGCGCCACCATCGCCAACATCCTGTCCTTCGAGGACCAGTATGACCGGGCCAGGGTCATCCGTCTGGAGCAGAATTACCGCTCCACGGGCCATATCCTGTCCGCCGCCAACGCGGTGGTGGCCAACAACAAGGGCCGCAAGGGCAAAAAGCTCTGGACCCGCGCCGGGGACGGGGACCGTATCACCCTGTATATCGCGCGAAACGAGGAAGACGAGGCCCAGTACGTGGTCCGGCAGGTGCTCCAGGCCGTGGACAGAGGGGACAATTTGCGGGACCACGCGGTGCTCTACCGGCTCAATGCCCAGTCCCGCGCGTTGGAGCAGGCGTTTTTGCGCCACGGCATCCGGCCCCGTATCGTGAAGGGCAACCCCTTCTTTGAGCGGGCGGAGATCAAGGACCTGATGGCCTATTTCTTCGTGCTGTTGAACCCGGCGGACGACCTGCGTCTGGCCCGGATAATCAACGTCCCCGCACGGGGCATCGGTCCCACTACAGTGGAGCGTGCCCGAGCCATCGCGGCGGAAAACGGCCTGCCCCTGTTCACGGTGCTCACGATGGCGGACGCCTTCCCGGAGCTGAAACGGGCTGCGGACAAGCTCCGGGCTTTCGTGACCATGATGAACGAGCTGTCGGCCCTCACCCGGACCGGCGGGTTGGAATCGCTTTACGACGCGCTGCTGGACAAGACCGGCTATGCCCGGATGCTGGAGGGCATCCACAACGACGAGAGCATGAACAGGCTGGAAAACGTCCGGGAGCTGAAGAGCTTCATCGCCACCCACGTGCGCCAGACCGGGGACGATACCCTGGCCGGGTTCCTGGACGAGGTGAGTCTGTACACGGACTTACAGGCGGTGGATATGGACGAGAACACCGTCACCCTCATGACCATCCACTCCGCCAAAGGGCTGGAATTTCCCACCGTGTTCATCGTGGGGCTGGAGGAAGGGGTCTTCCCGTCCTTACAGGCCATCGGCGAAGCGGCCCAGATGGAGGAAGAACGGCGGCTTGCCTACGTGGCCATCACACGGGCCAAGAAGCGGCTTTTTATCACCAGCGCCCGCCAGCGCATGGTCTTCGGCCAGACGGCTCCCCACCGGGTCAGCCGGTTCGTGGACGAGATACCGTCGGAGCACATCGACCGGCCCTACGCGGACCTGAGACCCCAGGGGGACTGGCTCGACTTCGACGATGTGCCGGGCGTGGACGACGGCGGTCCCGGCCGGTCAAGGCCCGCTGCTCGGTGGACCGGCGGCGGCCAGAGCGGCGGCAGCGGCCGGCAGAGGACGCAGAAAAAGCCCCTGACGCCGCCCACGCCGAAAAAGCCGGAGCCGCGGGTCCAATTCGCCGTGGGTGACCGGGTGGAGCACAGCGCCTTCCACGCCGGCACCATCGTGAAGATGACCCCCATGGGAGGGGACCATCTGGTGGAGATCGAGTTCGACACCGCGGGTCTAAAGCGCCTCATGCTCAAGGCTGCGTCCCGGTATATGAAGAAGACGTAATGGAATAATGGCATATCCATTCCGCTGAAAAGACCCCGCTGCCGGAGGCAGCGGGGTCTTTGCTGTATTTTCATTTTCCTCAGTCGATCTTCAATATCAGCTCCAGCACCCGGCGGGCACAGACCAGAAGGTCCGCGCGGGTGAGAGCGCCGGCGTCCATCGCGGCCCGGACCCGCTCGGGGTAGCCGGTGGCCATCTTCACGTCGTTGCCGGCCAGGATCTCCTTGTAGTGCTCGGCCTTGTTCCACCAGTCGGTCATGACCAGCCCCTGGAAACCCCACTCGTGGCGGAGAATGTCCGTCAGCAGCTCCCGGCTCTCCGACGCCCGGCGGCCGTTGACGATGTTGTAGGCGCTCATGATGGCCCAGGGTCGGGCATCCTTCACGATGATCTCAAAGGCCCGCAGGTAGATCTCCCGCAGGGCACGTTCGGACAGGCGGGAGTCGCACTGTTTGCGGTTCGTCTCCTTGTCGTTGCAGGCGAAGTGCTTCACCGTTGCGGCCACGTGCTCCGACTGGATACCCCGGACCATGGCTCCGGCCAGCGTCCCGGCCAGATAGGGGTCCTCGGACCAGTACTCGAAGTTCCGGCCGCACAGGGGATTGCGGTGGATGTTCACCGCCGGGGCCAGCCATATGGCGATGTTGTTCTCCTTCACTTCCTCCGCGGCGGCTTCGCCCACGGCGCGGGCAAGCTCGGCGTCCCACGCGGCGGCCAACAGCGTGGCGCAGGGCCAGGCGGTGGCGTTCAGGCCCGTCTCCGGCTGCAGGCGCAGGCCGGCGGGGCCGTCGGCGGTGGTCACGGTGGGCACGCCGTAGGCGGGCAGGTTACCCATGCCGAAGGTGTTGGACACGGAGGTGTTGGGCTGACCACCCAGCAGGTGGATAAGCTCGTCGTCGGACAGCTGGTCCAGAAAATCGTCCAGGTCCAGCTTCCCCTCCGCCACGTCCGTGAGGGGCCGTACGCCGTCGGCGTAGGGCTTGAAGAGCAGATACCGCTCCCGGCTGCTTGCGGCGGGGGCCAGCGCGTCCTTGATGGTGGTCATCGGGGGCAGGACGCTCGCGTCCGTGTCCACCGCCGGGGCAGCGGGCAGAGGCTCGTACGTCCCGTCCGCCAGCATGCGTTTTTCCAAATGGGAGGGGGCCAGCCGGCTTGTAAGCTGCTCCGCCACCCGGTCCCACTTTTCCTTCCACACGAACTCCAGCGCCTGTCCGTCCGGGCCGGAATCGCTGACGTAAAACCGGTAGGTCCCGGCCTCCAGCACCCACGCGGCCTTTTGCACCTTGCCCAGGTCGTCGAAGCTGGCCATGTCCCCGATAGGGAAGGACAGGGCCACCGTCTCGCTCTCGCCGGGGGCCAGCTCCCGTGTCTTTTGGAACGCGACCAGGCACCGGGCGGGCTTTTGCAGCTTCCCCTGGGGGGCGCTGTAGTAGACCTGCACCACATCCCTGCCGGGCCGATGGCCGGTGTTCGTCACCTTGACGCTCAAGATCATCTCGCCGTCGATCGCTGCCGCGCTCACAGGCCGGAGAGCAAAGGTGGTGTAGGAAAGCCCGTACCCGAAGGGGTAGCAGACCTTGTCCGACGCGCCGGGGATGGTGGCGAAGTAGCGGTAGCCCACGTAGATGTCCTCGATGTAGTCCACGTGGTAGGGGGACTCGGTGAACCCCTGGGTGGAGGGCCAGTCGCCAATGTCCCGCGCGAACGTGTCCGGCAGCTTGCCGCATGGATTTGACGCGCCCAGCAGCAGGTCCGCCGCGGCGCAGCCACCCTCCATGCCGCCCTGGTAGGCAAGCAGCGCCGCGCCCACGCGCGCGTCGTCCTTTATCCAGGACACGTCCACCACGCCGCCAACGTTCAGCACCACCACCACCTTATCGAAGGCGGCGCAGACTGATTCCACCAGCGCCGTCTCCGCGTCGGAGCGGTAAAAGTCCCCTCTGGGGAAGATGGCCGCCGCCTGTTTGGGCAGGCTCTTTTCGTGGGGCCAGGGATTTTCCGGGTCGATAAATTCCTCGTTGGACCTGTCCCAGCCCTCGCCGGAGAACCGGCTGAGGACGATAATGGCCGTGTCCGCCGCCTTTCGCGCGGCGCGCAGCAATTCCTGGGGCAGCGCCGGTTCGGCCATCATCCCCGGCTGGTCCCCGGCGGCGTAGCGCTCGGAAACATAGTCCCGGTAATAGCCGCACAGGGGCTCGTACAGGGCCGCGCCGTGCTCTTTTAAGCCGTCGTACAGATTATGGACGCAGGGCACGGTCACGTCGCCGGACCCGCCGCCGCCTTTTACGTAGTCGAAGCTGCCCTTGCCGAACAGGGCCGCCGGCTGTGCCGGGTCCAGGGGCAGAAGGCCCTTTTCGTTTTTCAAAAGCACCATGCCCTCCCGCGCGGCCTTGCGGGCCAGGGCCCGGTGAGCGGGACCGGCGGTCACGAAGCCATCCGGCGTCAGGGGCAGGTTGGGCTGGTACAGCGCACGTGTCCACTTTTTCATCGCGCGAGCCTCCTTTATCGGATGTCGTACACGCTCCGGGCGCTGACGCTCTCCGGTTTGCCCCGGAGGACCTTCACCCGGCGGGTGCCGCCGTTCATGTCGAAATAATTATCCTCCAGCACCGTGTCCGGCCCGCAGCGCAGCTCCACGCTCCGGGCATAGGCCTTGGCGGCGACCACGATCTCGTCGCCCTCGATGTGGGCTTGAAGCGCGGGGTCCGCGAACCGGAAGTGCTTGGGCGCGCAGAACAGCACGGTGCCGCCGCTGATGGCGTTCCCGGCCTGGTCCTTAAGCGCATAGGCGTAGTAGCAGCCGTAGGTGTCCCGGTCGGAGAAGTCCTGCTCGTCCAGCCACTGGGCGGTGAGGGCGGGAACGGTCACGTCGACGCTGCCCTCTTGTATCACGGACGCGTCCGGCCGCCGCAGGGACCAGTTTACCGTGCCGCGGAAAACGTCGGGGGTGTCGTTTGTAAGGCACAGCCGGGCGGATTTTTTGAGCTGGAACGGCTCGGCGTTCACGTTGGTGTTCTGGCTCAGGATGCCCTCCTCGTGGCAGGAAAGCAGCACCGGCGCGAAGAAGCGTTTGGCATAATAGTGCAGGGCCTTCCACCGGCCATAGTAGTCGATGCTGGCCCAGCTGGCCACGGGCCAGCAGTCGTTGAGCTGCCAGATCACCGCTCCCATGCACCGGCCACGGTGCCGCCGCCAGTGCTCCACGCCGTATTGCATGGCCTGAGCCTGCAAGAGCTGGGAGGCGTAAATGAGCCCGTCCAGGTCGGCGGGGTAGAGGTACATCTGGGAGAGATAGGACACGATGCGTCCGTTGGCGGAGGCGTTGCGCTGGTGCTTTTCCATCACGTAGGAGAAGATATTTCTATCTCCCGGCTCCGTGAAGCTCTTCACCGTCTCCAGACACGGGAAGGACTGGAACCCGAACTCGGACACATACCGGAACAGGTAGTTGCGGTAGTCCGTGAAGGGCTTGAGGCCGTGCCACACGTCCCAGTAGTGCACGTCGCCACGGTTGGGGTCCTGGGGCTCGTCGAAGCTGCCGCCGCTGCTGGGGCTGGCCGGCCAGTAAAACGCCTGGGGGTCCTCCGTTTTCAGGACCTTGGGGATGATGTACTCGTACATCTTGATATAGTCCGCCTTCTGCTTGCAGCTGGACACCCACTCGCCCACGGCCACAAATTCCTCCATCTCGTTGTTGCCGCACCACAGGGCCAGGGATGGGTGGTTTCGCAGCCGGCGCACGTTGTCCACGAACTCGGCGGTGATGTTGGCCTCGAACGCGTCCGTCAGGTCGTACACCGCGCAGGCGAACATGAAGTCCTGCCACACCAAAAGGCCCAGCTCGTCGCAGATATCATAGAAGTCGTCGGAGGGATAATAGCCGCCGCCCCAGACCCGCACGCAGTTCATGTTGGCGGCGCGCGCGTCCTCCAACAGCCGCCTTGTCCGCTCCGGCGTCACACGGGGCAGCAGATTGTCCTCCGGGATATAGTCCGCGCCCATGGCGAACACGTCCACCCCGTTGACACAGTGGCTGAAGCTCTCGCCCCATTCGTCCTTTTTGCGGCTGACGGTCATGGTCCGCAGACCAACCCGCTTTTCCCAGGTATCCAATTCGCCCTTCCCGCCGGAGAGGGTCACCGTCACGGTGTACAGCGGCTGATCGCCCAGGCCCGCGGGCCACCACAGCCGTGGGTCCGGGATGTCCACGGTGCAGCTCTCGCCAGAGCCGGTGAATTTTTGCCCGTCCGGGGCCGTGACCGTCACGGCCACAGCCGTGTCACCGCCGGTGACATGGGTCAGGCTGGTGCGTATCTCCAGGCGCACCGCGCCATTTTCATGGTGCTGGAGCACCAGCACGTCCCGTATCCGGGCCGTGTCCACGGCGATGAGCGCCATGTCCCGCCATATGCCCGCGTCCGGCAGCCGGGGACCCCAGTCCCAGCCGAACATACAGTGGGCCTTGCGGATGTGGGGAAAGCCCACCATGGCGTCGGAGGACCCGTCCGCACGGCTGGCGGCGTAGGCCTCCTTGATGAATTTCGTGGGGGAGGCGAACTGGACCGCGATGTCGTTCTCGCCGGGCCGGAGCAGACCCTTCACGTCGAACTCCCAGGTCCGGTGCATGTTGTCGGCCTTCCCGGCGGGTTGGCCGTTGACCGTCACCGCGGCCAGAGTGTCCAGCCCCTCGCAGCGCAGAAGCACCGCGTCGGCTTCCAGAAACGCATCGTCCACGGTGAAGGCGCGGCGGTAGAGAAAGTCGTTGTCCATGAGGGGCAGGACCCGGTTTTCGTTGTCCCGGTAAAACGGGTCCGGGATGAGCCCGGCGGCGAGCAGGTCGTTGTACACGGAGCCGGGGACCGTGGCGGGCACGGCGGTGAAGCCGGCTCCCGGCACGTCCAGAGTCCAGGTGCCGTTGAGAGAAAGTGTTTTCATACGCGTTCCTCCGAATACGTTTTCGCAGTACAATTGGTTTTGCACCATAAAAATATAATGGAAACCGTGGGCAAAGTCAACAATTTCCAGCGGAAAACCGGCTGGACATTCTGACGGTTTTGTCTCTGGAAAATTTAGGGTGTTAGCAAATTGCGCAAAATGCAACGCGCAAATCTGGTCATATTGTGCATATTGACTTATCCGTTTTCCGGGGCTATAATGACTTTACGAAATCGTTTTTGTAGGGAGGGGCATTATCCCGTGGTGACCATCAAGGCGATAGCAGAGCGGTGCGGCTGCTCGCCGGCCACGGTGAGCAAGGCCCTGAACGGCGCGCCGGACGTGAGCCGCGCCATGACCCGGCGGGTCCGTGCCGTGGCCGGGGAGATGGGATACGTCCCCAACGCCGCCGCCAGGACGCTGAAGACCGCGCGTACATACAGCTTCGGCCTTTTGTTCCGGGAGAACGCGTCCATGGGTCTGGCCCATGAGTTTTTCAGTCTGATGCTGGACGGGTTCAAGCGCCGGGCCGAGGAGCTGGGATATGACATCGCCTTCATCAACCGCCGCCTTGGCGGCCAGGAGCGCACCTACACCGAGTATGTCCAGTATCGCCGCTTTGACGGCGTGGCCATCATCACCGCGGATTATGAGGACCCACAGGTCCGTGCCCTGGCGGCCTGCGGCGTGCCCACCGTGACGGTGGACGACCAGTTTGACGGCTGCGGCAGCGTGCTGTCGGACAACGCCGGCGGCGTGCAGGAGCTGGTGCGGTACGTGTATGACATGGGTCACCGGCGGCTGGCGGTGCTCCGGGGGGACGACAACCGGGTCAGCCGGGTCCGCTGGGGCGCGTTCCGGCACACCTGTCAGGCTCTGGGGGTAGCGGTCCCGGACGAATACGATTTACAGGGCCGTTACCACGACCCGGAGGGCGCGGGGGAGGCCACCCGCCAGCTGATGGCGCTGCCCACGCCGCCCACCTGCATCTTCTATCCGGACGACATCTCCTATCTTGGCGGTCTGCGGGCCGCGGAGGACATGGGTCTTTCCATACCGGACGATCTTTCCGCCGTGGGCTATGACGGCATCGGCCTGGTCCAGCAGATACGGCCGAGACTTACCACCGTGTGGCAGAACGCGGACCGCATGGGGGTGGAGACGGCGGAGGAGCTGGCCAGAGCGGTGAAGGAGGGCGGGGCTCACACCCCCCGGCAGATCGTCATCCCCGGCGCGCTCATCAAAGGCGAGACGGTGAAAAAGCTGTAAAGCCATAAAAAAGTAAATACGCGCAAAAACGGGTACCCGTTTTTGCATGGGATAGTGCCTATCCCATGATGTGACCTTGTAAACCCGGTCCGGGAGCGGGCCAAAAAATAAATTTTTTTAGGAGGAACCACAATGAAGAAGCTCATCGCACTGGCGCTGGCCGTGGTAATGGTCCTGGGACTGTCCGCGACAGCGTTCGCTGATGGCGACGTCGTTCTGCCCCGTGAGGAGACTCTGTACTTCTGCGGCCAGCAGTGGGGCGCTGTCAACAGCTGGAACCCCATCGGCACCAACCAGAACAACTCCATGGCCATCGCGGCCGGCGCCGGCTGGCGCGAACTGATGTTCGAGACCCTGTACATGTGGAACGTGCTGGACGGCAAGCTGTACGGCCTGCTGGCCAACGACGATTACGCCTGGAACGACGACATGACCCAGCTGACCTTCACCATCAAGGACGCGGCCAAGTGGTCTGACGGCTCCGACGTGACCGCCGCCGACGTTATCCGCACCTTCGACGTGGGCGTGGAGATCGGCAACGGCACCGGCTCCGGCTACGGCCCCTACATCGACTCCATCGAGGGCGAGGGCAAGACCGTGAAGATCAACGCCAAGCTGAACGACGACGGCCAGCCCATCAACCCCCTGATGATCCTCAACTTCCTGGAGCTGGTGGCTATCGCCCAGGCCGACTGGATCGACCAGGTCTATGAGGCCAACGGCGGCGACGCTACCGCCATCCTGAACGACGACGGCCTGAACGACGCCGGCGAGCTGGAAGTGCCCTACACCGGCCCCTACACCATGTACTTCTCCGATGACCAGAAGGTCGTTCTGGTCCGTGACGACAATTACTGGGGCCAGGACGCCTCCATGTGGGGCAAGCTGCCTGTTCCCAAGTACATCGCCCACGCCATGTACGCTGACAACGCCGCCGGCGAGGTGGCTCTGAAGGCCGGCGAGGTCGACGTCAGCCAGCAGTTCATCGGCAACGTGCAGAACCTGTGGCTGGAGGACGGCCTGCCCATCTCCACCTACTACGAAGAAGCCCCCTACGGCGTGTGCCTGACCATGCCCACCGCGTGGTACAACATGAACATGCCCGTGATCGCCGAGAACCCCGCTCTGCGCAAGGCCATCGCCATGGCTGTTGACTATGACTCCATCATCGCCAACGCCATGACCAACCAGTCCCCCTCCTTCGCCGACGTGCCCCGTTCTCTGATGAACCCCACCGAGGGCGAGCAGGCTCTGTATGACCACGACGCCGTGGCCGACCTGCAGTGGGCCGGCAACGACATCGATGGCGCCAACGCGCTGCTGGACGAGGCCGGCCTGGTCGACACCGACGGCGACGGCATCCGCGAGTACAACGGCGAGAACATCTCCCTGAACGCTGTCTGCCCCAACGGCTGGACCGACTGGCAGGCCTCCATGGAGCAGGTCGCCGCGGCCGGCAAGGAGATCGGCGTTGAGATCACCACCCTCTATCCCGAGGCGGATATGTACAACACCGTGTTCACCGACCCCGATCAGACCGAGTATGCCATCTTCATGTGGTCTCCCGACGCCTCCAGCCCCTCCAACCCCTGGAGCCGTGTGAACCAGTTCATGGGCATGGACTACCTGGGCGTGACCAACAACTGGTCCGGCAACTGGGGCCAGTATGAGAACCCCGAGGCTGACGCGCTGATCAAGAAGATCCCCCTGACCACCGACGAGGCGGAACTGAAGGATCTGTACACGCAGCTGACCGAGATCTACCTGACCGAGGTCCCCAGCTTCTCCCTGATGTATCGTCCCAGCGTGTTCCACGCCGTGAACGAGTCCGTCTGGACCAACTTCCCCTACGAGGGCCAGACCTACACCATGGGCGACGGCACGGAAGTGCTGGTTCCCCCTGCTGACTGCACCGACGGTTTCGGTGTCGCGGCTCTGTACAACCTTGAGCTGGTCGGCTAAACTGTAATTCCCGGCGGCCATGCTCTTAAAGGAGCATGGCCGCTTCTTTTAAAGAAGAAATGAGAAAGGGGGAAATCGACCTGTGAAAGGTTACAGGAAATACTTCGGCAAAAAGATATTCTGGTTTATTCTGACTTTTATCGCGGCGGTCATCCTGAACTTCATCCTGCCCCGGCTGATGCCGGCGGACCCGGTGGCGTCCATCACCGGCAAGCTGGCCGGCGGCAACGCGGACGCCCAGGCCGTTGCGCGTATCTATGAGCATTACCAGGAGGAATTTGGCACGAACCTGCCCATGTACCAGCAATTTTTGCGCTTCTGCAAAAACGCCATCCACGGCAACTTCGGCCTGTCCTTCAGCCAGTATCCCCGGTCCGTGAGCGACATCATCGGCAGCGCCATCGGCTGGACCATCGCGCTGCAATTGCCGGCCATCATCGTGGGGTGGCTGCTGGGTAACATCCTTGGCGCTCTGGCGGCCTATATCCGCAAGGGCTTCGACAAGGTGCTCATGCCCGTGAGCCTTTTCCTGAGCAATGTGCCCGCCTTCGGTATGGCGGTCGTGCTGCTGGTGATTTTCGGCGTATACCTGAAGGTGGCGCCCATCTCAGGCGGCTACGCCTTCGACATGATACCGCATTTGAGCTGGGACTTCATCAAGTCCGTGATAAGCCACTATCAGCTTCCCTTCTGGTCCATCGTGCTGGTGTCCATCGGCGGTCAGGCCGTGGGCATGCGCAGTATGTCCATCTATGAGCTGAACGCGGACTATGTGAAATACTCCCGTTTTCTGGGCATCAAGGACAGGAAGATCGTGGGCTACGTGTTCCGCAACGCCATGCTCCCCCAGGTCACCGGCCTGGCCCTGAGCATCGGCACCATGATCGGCGGCGCCCTGGTCGCGGAGATCATCTTCTCCTATCCCGGCCTTGGCAGCACCATGTACGCGGCCGTCACCGCGGCGGACTACCCGCTGATATCCGCCACGACCCTGATCATCACCGTCATGGTGCTGATCGTGACGTTCCTGCTGGACATCATCTACGGCTTCATTGACCCGCGGGTCAAGGCGGCCCAGGTCGAATAAGGGAGGGAAAGACGATGAAAAATACATTGCGGCAGGTCTTCCATTCTCCTAAGTTCGTTGGCGGCTTCGTCATCTTCGTGGCGATCCTGCTGACCATGATCATCTACCCGATTTTCAACCCCGGCAACCCCCTGCAGCAGATCGGCGTGGGCACCTTCGCCAAGCCCGGTACATACGTGTCCCTCTATGACGCCACCAAGGCCAAGACGGAGACCTTCCGTCTCCCGGAGGCGGACGAGAACCGGCTGGCCGCCAGCCTGACCGACGAGGACCGGGTGGCCATGATCGAGTACTTCAACGCCATGGAGATCGACATCTCCGACCTGGACATGGACGATACCGACGCGCTGCTGCAACTGTGGGAGGATAACTACGACCCCTCCGTCCGTCCCAAGGGCATGACCGGCGCGCGCGTCAACTATTTCAAGCGCCTGAATAACTCCCTGCAGGACCTGAAGAGCGGCGACACGCTTGTCATTGCCGAGGAGGGTGAGGACGGCGCGCTGGTGGAGAGCAAGACGATCACCACCACCGACTATGTGAACACCAACGCCGTGGCCAACGTGAAGAGCCTGCCTCTGGGCACGGATAACTTCGGCCGCGACGTGCTCAAAGAGCTTGTCAGCGCCACCGGGACCTCTATCATGATCGGCCTGCTGGCCGGCACCGTGGCCACCATCATCGGCCTGACCTTCGGCCTGTTGGCCGGGTATCTTGGCGGGTTCGTGGACGACCTCATTATGTTCATCACCAACATCTTCACCGTCATCCCCGGCTTCGTCCTGCTGATACTGATAAGCTACTCCATCGGCCAGGAACAGCGCGGCGCGGCGGTGGTCGCCACGGTCATAGGCCTGACCGGCTGGACATGGACGGCCCGTTCCGTCCGCAGCCAGGTCATCAGCCTTCGCAACCGTGACCACGTGAACCTGAGTAAGCTGTCCGGCCACAGTCTGGGCCGTATCATCCTGACGGACATTTTGCCCTACATCGCCTCCTATGTGGTGATGGCGTTCATCCTGCAGGTCTCCAGCGGCATCCTGGCGGAAGCGCAGTTGAGCCTGTTGGGCCTGGGTCCCCGGACCACCGAGGTCCCCACATTGGGCCTGATGATGAACTGGGCCATGCTCTACTCCGCCCATACCAACGGCTCCTGGTGGGCATACTTCCCCGTGATCCTGGTCATCACGCTCATCTCGTTCTCCCTGAACCTGATGAACACCGGCCTGGACCAGGTGTTCAACCCCACCCTGAGAGATTAAGGAGGACGCTATGGGAAAAGTTATGTTGGAGGTCAGAAACCTCAAGACCAAATACGTCACCCGCTTCCATGAGGACGTGTATGCGGTGGACGGCGTGTCCTTCGCCATCGAAGAGGGCAAGAGCCTGGGCATCGCCGGCGAGTCCGGCTGCGGCAAGTCCACTTTGGCCCTGTCCATGATGGGCTATTACTTCCCGCCGCTGCACTACATGAGCGGCGACATCATCATCGACGGCCAGAACATCTCCGGCATGGACCCGGATACGGTCCGCAAGACCATCCTGGGCAGCGAGATCGCCTACATCCCCCAGGCCGCCATGAACGCTCTGAACCCCACCCAGAAGATCATCCGCTTCCTGGAGGACGTTATCCACGCCCACGACCCCAAGAAGAGCAAGGCCGAGATACGGGAGATGGCCGAGGCGCGTTTCGCCGAGGTTGGTCTGCCCCTGGACGCGCTGGACAAACACGCGGTGGAGCTGTCCGGCGGCATGAAGCAGCGGACCGTCATCGCCGTGAGCACCATCTTGAACCCCAAGGTGCTCATCGCCGACGAGCCGTCCTCCGCCCTGGACGTGACGAGCCAGAAGCTGGTCATCAAAATGATGCGCCAGCTCATGGAGAGCGGCCACGTGAAATCCATGCTGTTCATCACCCACGAGCTGCCCTTGCTTTATAACGTGACCGATGATATTATGGTCATGTACGCCGGCCAGATCGTGGAAAAGGGCTCCGCGCAGGAGATGGTGTTCGACCCGGTGCACCCCTACTCCCACGGCCTGATGGGCTCCATCCTGGTGCCCGAGGAAGGCACCCGCGGCCACAAGCTGGCGGCCATCCCCGGCGCGCCCCCCAACCTGAAGCGTCCCCCGGATGGGTGCCGCTTCGCCGAGCGGTGCAAATACGCCACCGCCGACTGCCGCTATACCTCCATCCCGGAGAAGCCGTTCGGCGACGGACGCATGTATCGCTGCCTGCTGGGCATCGACGAATTGAAGGAGGCGTACAGTCATGAATGAACCGGTCCGCGTGCAGAAGGATTTCAAAAACGCGCCTCTGTGCCTGTCCGGCAAAGGCGTCACCAAGATCTTCGGCTTCGGCGATAAAAAGACCGTAGCCGTGGACCATGTGGACTTTGAGTTCCACGAGGGCGAGTTCGTGTCCATCGTGGGCGAGTCCGGCTCCGGCAAGACCACGCTGAGCAAGATGCTGCTGGGTCTTTCCAACGCCACGGAGGGGGAGATCTTCTTCCAGGGCAAGCCCCGGGACATCTCCAGCGGCCACAAGAAAAAGGAGTACTGGAAGGGCATCCAGGCCATTTTCCAGGACCCGTTTTCCTCCTTCAACACCTTCCAGAAGATAGACACCGTCCTGCTGGACTGCATCAACATGCGCGGCGGCAAGGGTCTTTCCAGGGAAGAGAAGTTCAACATGATGAGCGAGGCCTGCCAGTTCGTGAACCTGGAGTTCAAGGAGCTGACCAACAAGTACCCCTTTGAGCTGTCCGGCGGCCAGATGCAGCGGCTGATGATCGCCCGCATCTTCCTCTTAAAGCCCAAAATTTTGCTGGCCGACGAGCCCACCTCCATGGTGGACGCCTGCTCCCGCGCCACAATATTGGATATGCTGCTGAACCTGCGGGACGAGATCGGCATGACCGTCATCTTCATCACCCACGACATCGGTCTGGCCTATTACATCTCCGACACGGTGTACATCATGGAGCACGGCAAGTTCGTGGAGTACGGCAAGGCGGACGAGGTCATTTTGCACCCCAACGCGGCCTACACCAAGCGGCTTATCAGCGACGTGCCCAAGATCCACGAGGCGTGGGACCTGTCCACCGTCGACTTGAAACAGGAGGCATAAGAGCCATGGATATCAAAAACGTCATTTCCCAAATGACGCTGGAGGAAAAGGCCGGACTCTGCTCCGGCCTGGACTTCTGGCACACGAAACCCGTGGAGCGCCTGGGCGTGCAGTCCGTCATGGTGTCCGACGGCCCTCACGGCCTGCGCAAGCAGGACGAGGCGGCGGACCACCTGGGTCTGAACGACTCCATCAAGGCGGTCTGCATGCCCGCCGCCTGCGCCACGGCCGCGTCCTTCGACCGGGACCTCATCTACAAGATGGGCCAGTCCATCGGCGCGAGCTGCCAGCATGAAAAGCTGGCCGTGGTGCTGGGTCCGGCGGTGAACATCAAGCGCTCGCCTCTGTGCGGCCGGAACTTCGAGTACATGTCCGAGGACCCGTACCTGGCCGGCGAGATGGCAGCGTCCTACATCAACGGCGTGCAGAGCCAGAACGTGGGCACCTCCATCAAGCACTTCGCCGCCAACGACCAGGAGCACCGGCGCATGAGTTCCAGCTCCAACGCCGACGAGCGGACCCTGCGGGAGATCTACTTCCCCGCCTTTGAGACGGCGGTGAAGAAGGCCCAGCCCTGGACCGTCATGTGCTCCTATAATAAGATCAACGGCGTGTACGCCTCCCAAAACCACTGGCTGCTGACGGAAGTGCTGCGGGACGAGTGGGGGTTTGAGGGCTACGTCATGAGCGACTGGGGCGCGGTCAGCGATCGGGTCCCCGGTCTGGCGGCGGGCATGGACCTGGAGATGCCGTCCTCCGGCGGCGTCAACGATAAGAAGATCGTGGAAGCCGTCAAGGCCGGCGAGCTGGACGAGGCCGTGCTGGACAAGGCCGTGGAGCGCATTTTGACCATCCACGAGAAGTATTTCGCCACCGCCAGGCCCGACACCCCCTGGGACAAGGAGGCGGACCACCTGCTCTCCGCCGACATCGCGGGCCAGTGCATGGTGCTTCTCAAAAACGATGGCGTGCTGCCCTTGAACAAGGCCGACAGCGTGGCCTTCATCGGCGAGTTCGCCGCGAAGCCCCGGTTCCAGGGCGGCGGCTCCAGCCACATCAACTCCTTCAAGACCACCTCCGCTCTGGAGGCGGCGGAAGGCCTGAACGTGACCTATGCCCAAGGCTACAGCGTGGCCAGGGACGAGGCCACGGACGACATGATCGCCCAGGCGGTGGCTGCGGCCAAGGCGGCCAAGGTCGCCGTGGTGTTCGCCGGATTGCCCGACAGCTACGAATCCGAGGGCTACGACCGGCCCCATATGGCCATGCCCGCCTGCCAGAACAAGCTCATCGAGGCCGTCGCCGCGGCGAACCCCAACACGGTCGTTGTGCTGCACAACGGCTCGCCGGTGGAGATGCCCTGGCTGGGCCAGGTCAAGGCGGTGCTGGAGGCATATCTGGGTGGTCAGGCCGTGGGTCTTGCCACGGTCCGGGTGCTCTACGGCGACGTGAACCCCTCCGGCCACCTGGCGGAGAGCTTCCCTGTCAAGCTGGAGGATAACCCCTCCTACCTCTATTACGGCGGCGAGGCCGACCAGGCCGACTACCGGGAGGGCGTTTTCGTGGGCTACCGGTACTACGACAAAAAGCGCATGGACGTGGCGTTCCCCTTTGGCCACGGCCTGAGCTACACCACCTTCGCCTATTCCGACCTGCGCCTGAGCGCGGACGCCATCACCGACCAGGATACCCTGACCGTGACCGTGAAGGCCACCAACACCGGCGACCGGACCGGCAAGACCGTGGTGCAGCTTTACGTGGGCGATCAGGAGAGCACCGTGTTCCGGCCCGTGCGGGAGCTGAAGGGCTTTGAAAAGGTGGAGCTGGCCCCCGGCGAGAGCCGCGACGTGTCCTTCACCCTGGACAAAAGGGCCTTTGCCTATTGGAACAGCGAGCTGCACGACTGGCATGTGGAGACCGGCGCGTTCACCATCGAGGTGGGCCAGTCCTCCCGGCAGATCGACGCCGCCGCCACCGTGACCGTCACCAGCACGGTGAAGATCAAAAAGCACTACACCAAGGATTCCATCTTCATGGACATCCTGGCCGACCCGGACGCGATGCAGGTCATCAAGCCCGTGATGGACGGCATGAGCCAGCAGTTCGGCGGCCACGGCGGGGACAGCGACGCGGCCCAGGAGGCCATCACCGACGAGATGGGCGCCGCCATGGTGCGGTACATGCCCCTGCGGAGCGTGGTGAGCTTCAGCGGAGGCGCCGTCAGCGAGGAGATGCTGAACGGCATGATCCAGGCCATGAACCGCTGAGCGGGCAGACAACACAAGCGCGGGAGGGCCCCGATGCGGACCCTCCCATTTTTAAAACGACAAGGAGGACCGGCCATGCGGTACGGACATTTTGACGACCAGCGGCGGGAGTACGTGATCGAGACCCCCGCCACGCCCCAGCCCTGGATCAACTACCTGGGCAGCCAGGCGTTTTTCTCCCTCATCAGCAACACGGCGGGGGGCTATTGCTTCTATCGGGACGCGAAGCTCCAGCGCCTGCTGCGCTACCGGTACAACAGCGTGCCCGCTGACGTGGGAGGCCGGTTTTTCTACATAAAGGAGGCGGGCAAACCCGCCTGGAGCCCCACCTATCACCCGGCGGACGTGGCGCTGGACAAGTACGTGTGCCGCCACGGCCTGGGGTACACTGTCTTTGAGACGGAAAAGGACGGTCTGGCCGCGGAGATGACCTTCCTGGTCCCCATAGGCGAGGACTGCGAGGTCCAGCGGGTGACGCTCAAAAATACCAACGACAGCCCCAAAACCCTGCGGCTCACGGCGGCGGTGGAGTGGTGCCTGTGGAACGCGGTGGACGATAGTACCAACTTCCAGCGGAACCTGAACATCGGCGAGCTGGAGGTGGAGGGCAGCGTGGTCTACCACAAGACCGAGTACCGGGAGCGCCGGGACCACTACGCCTGGTACGGCGTCAACGCGCCCCTGGCCGGGTACGATACGGATCGGGATACCTTCCTTGGTCGGTTCGGCAGCTACGCCGACCCGCAAGCCGTCCGGGAGGGCAAGACCGGCGATTTTGTTGCCCACGGCGGCGCGCCTATGGCGGCCCTGGCTTTGGACGCGGACCTGGCCCCCGGCCAGCAGGTCACCTACGTGTTCGTGCTGGGCTACGGGCAGAATCCACGGGACAAAAAGTTCATCGCCCCCGGCGTGATACGAAAAGACACGGCCTACCGGGTGCTGGCCAAGTTCGCCAGCCCCGCGGCGGTGGATGCCGCTCTCGGGGACCTGGCGGCCTACTGGGACGGCCTTTTGGGCCGGTATCAGCTTAAAAGCCCCGACCCGGTGCTGGACAGGATGGTGAACGTGTGGCACCAGTACCAGTGCATGATCACCTTCAACATGAGCCGCTCCGCCAGCTACTTTGAGAGCGGCACCGGCCGGGGCATGGGCTTCCGGGACAGTTGCCAGGACCTGCTGGGCTTCGTGCATATGGCCCGCGGCCGGGCAAGGGAGCGCATCATCGACATCGCGTCCATCCAGTGGGCCGACGGCAGCACCTACCACCAGTACCAGCCCCTGACCAAGCGGGGCAACAACGACGTGGGCAGCGGCTTCAACGACGACCCCCTGTGGCTGGTGGCCTGCACCTACGCCTACATCAGCGAGACCGGCGACTGGTCCATCCTGGACCATCCCACGCCCTTCGACAACGTACCCGGCAGCGAGCAGCCTCTCATGGAGCACCTGCGCCGGAGCGTACGGTACATCATGACCCACAAAGGTCCCCACGACCTGCCCCTCATCGGCCGCGCGGACTGGAACGACTGCCTGAACCTGAACTGCTTCTCCGAGGAACCGGGGGAGAGCTTCCAGACCACGGGACCCTCCGAGGGACCGGTGGCGGAGTCGGTGTTTATCGCCGGCATGTTCGTACTCTATGGCGGCCAGTACGCCGCTCTGTGCCGTGCCAGAGGCCTTGCGGACGAGGCGGCGGAGGTGGAGGCCGCCGTGCGGGACATGGAAAAGACCATCGAGACCGCCGGCTGGGACGGGGCCTGGTTCGTCCGTGCCTACGACGCCTATTCTGACCCGGTTGGCAGCCACGTGTGCGACGAGGGCCAGATCTACATCGAGCCCCAGGGCATGTGCGTCATGGCCGGCGTGGGCAAGCAGGACGGCAAGGCGCAGACGGCCCTGGATTCGGTCCGGGAGCGGCTTCTGGGCAAGTACGGCGTGGAGCTGGTCACGCCCTGCTACACCGTGTACCACAAGGAGCTGGGGGAGATCACCAGCTATCCTCCCGGATACAAGGAAAACGGGTCCGTGTTCTGCCACAACAACCCCTGGATCAGCATTGCCGAGACGGTGATCGGCCGGGGGGACAACGCCTTTGACATCTACCGCCGCACCTGCCCCGCCTATCAGGAGGACGGCAGCGACATCCGCCGCGCGGAGCCCTACTGCTATGCCCAGACCGTGGCGGCGCGTGCGTCTTATGAGGAGGGCGCGGCCCGCAACAGTTGGCTCACCGGCGCCGCGGCCTGGTCGTTCGTGAACGTGAGCCAGTACATCCTGGGTGTGCGGCCTACGCCGGAGGGCCTGTGCGTGGACCCCTGTCTGCCGGAGAGCCTGGGGGAGTACACCGTTGAGCGGCTTTACCGGGACGCCGCCTATCACATCCATGTGCGCCATACCGGCGCTTACAGCCTGACCGTGGACGGCGCGGCCGTACCCGGCAAGACCGTGCCCGTGGAGCCGGGCAAGAAAGAATATACCGTTGAGGTGACCGTATGAACCGATTTCCCAAGGACTTTCTCTGGGGCGTGGCGTGCGCGTCCTACCAGTGCGAAGGCGGCTGGGACGCCGACGGCAAGGGTCCCAACATCTGGGACGATTATTGCCACGACCGGACCCATCCTCACATCAAAAACGGCGAGACCGGCGACGTGGCCTGCGACAGCTACCACCGCTTCCGGGAGGACGTGGCCATCATGAAGGCCCACAATATCCGGGCCTACCGCTTTTCCATCAGTTGGGCCCGTGTGATACCCGACGGGGACGGGGCCGTGAACGAGGCGGGGCTTGCCTATTACGACGCGCTCATAGACGAGCTTCTGAAAAACGGCATCGAGCCGCTGATCACCCTCTACCACTGGGACCTGCCCAGCGCTTTGCAGGACAAGGGCGGCTGGGTGAACCGGGCCATCGTGGACGCCTTTGGCCGCTACGCCGGCATTTTGGCGGCGCGGTTCAAGGGACGTGTGAAAAAGTACATGACCCTGAACGAGCCCCAGTGCGCTGCCCGCTTTGGCTACGGCCTGGGTGTGCACGCCCCCGGCCTGACCCTCAGCGAGGAAAAGGTGGCCCAGGTGTTCCACCACATGTGCCTGGCCCACTCCGCCGCCTACCGGGCCATCAAGGCCGTGGACGATACCGCCCAGGTAGGCGTGGCATCCTGCGGAGCCATGTGCTACCCGGAGGCGGACACCCCCGCCGGCCGGGAGGCGGCCTACAAGGCCATGTTCGACTTGCAGCGGGACGACTGGGCCTTCACCTTCAACATCTTCCTGGACAGCCTGTGTCTGAAGAAGTACGACGAGACCGCCCCGGCGTGCGTCAAGCGCTTTGCCGACACCATCGACCCGGCGGACTGGGCGCTGATGGAAGCGCCGGACTTCATCGGCGTGAACGTGTATAACGGCCACGCGGTCCATGAAAACGGCGAGAACGCGGTCCGCTATCCCGGCTTTCCCGTGACGGGCAACAAGTGGCCCGTGACGCCGGAGGTCATGCGCTACGGCCCCGCCAACATCGCCAAGCGCTACGGCCTGCCCGTCTACATCACGGAAAACGGCCAGTCCTGCAACGACCGTATCCACCTGGACGGCCAGGTCCACGACCCGGAGCGGATAGACTTCCTGCACCGGTACCTGCTGGAGCTTTCCAAGGCGGTGCAGGAGGGGCTGGACCTGCGGGGATACATGCAGTGGAGCTTCCTGGACAACTTCGAGTGGAACAGCGGCTACGGCGAGCGGTTCGGCATCGTGTACGTGGACTACCGGACCGGCGCGCGGACCCCGAAGGACTCCGCCCGCTGGTACGCGCATGTCATCGAGACGAACGGCGAGTGCCTGTGACGGATAAAACATGGACGAGCGGACATAAGTTTCGCAGACGGCTTTTAAAACTCATCCTGCCCATCACGTTCCAGCAGATCATGCTGGCCCTGGTGAGCGCGTCGGACGCGCTGATGCTTGGCGCGCTGACCCAGGACGCTCTGTCGGCCGTGAGCCTTGCCAGCCAGGTGAGCTTTGTGGAGAACATGTTCCTGGCGGCGCTGACCACGGGCCTGTCCATTCTGGCGGCCCAGTACTGGGGCAAGGGGGACGCGGGTGCCGTGGAGCGGGTGTTCGCCTACACCATGAAGGTGACGGCGGCGCTGTCGGCGGCGTTTTTCCTGGCGGGGCTGTTTGCCCCGGCGGGACTGATGCGCCTTTTCACCAACGAACAGCCCCTCATCGACCGGGGCGCGGTCTATCTGCGGACCGTGTCCCCGGCGTTTTTGCTGACGGGCCTGAGCCAGGTCTACCAGACCGCGCTGAAAAACTCCGGCCGAGCTGGCATCGCCAGCGCGGTAAGCTGCGTCAGCGTAGTAGCCAACATCGGCCTGAACGCCCTTTTCATCTTCGGCCTGTTCGGCCTGCCCCGCCTGGAGATCGCCGGCGCGGCTCTGGCCACGGTGCTGGCCCGCGTGCTGGAGGCGGTGTGGTGCGTTCTGGAGACCGCCCGGCCCGGCCGGGTGAAGCTGCGAATAGCCAACCTCGCGCACGACGACAGGCGGCTCCGGGCCGATTTCTGGAAGTACACCTGGCCGGTGCTGGGCAACCAGATCGTCTGGGGCGTGGGCTTCACCATGTACTCGGTCATCATGGGCCATCTGGGCACCGACGCGGTGGCGGCCAACTCCATCGCCAACATCGTGAAGAACCTGCTCAGCAGTCTGTGCTTCGGCCTGGGGCTTGGCGGCGGCATATTGGTGGGCAACGAGCTGGGTGCCGGCCGGCTGGACCAGGCAAGGGAATACGGCCGCCGGCTGTGTCACCTGGCGCTGGTCTGCGGCGTTTGCTCAGCCCTGGCGCTTCTGGCGGTGACGCCGCTCATCCTGTCCCTGTCGGACCTGAGCGCGCGTGCGTCTTATTATCTTAAGTGGATGCTCATCATGTGCACCTACAACATGGTGGGGCAGTCCATGAACGTGATGACCTTCAACGGCATTTTCCCCGCCGGGGGCGACAGCCGCTTTGGTTTTCTCTGCGACTCGGTGGTCATGTGGGGCTACTCGGTGCCCATGGGGTGCCTGGCGGCGTTCGTGCTGAAATGGCCGGTGCTGGCGGTATTTTTCATTTTGAATCTGGACGAGATGGTCAAGCTGCCGGCGGTGTACCGGCATTACAAAAAGTATAAATGGGTCAGGGATCTGACCGTGCATGAGGAGGGCGTGTGAGCATGAAAAAGCAGACCTTGGGCGTTGGCGTCATCGGCGCCGGGTCCATCAGCGGCATTTATCTCAAAAACATGACGGAGCGTTTCCCGCAGTTGGACGTGATCTGTCTGGCGGCGAACCACCTGGACAGCGCCGCGGCCCGCGCGGCGGAGTACGGCGTGGAGGCCTGTACGGTGGACGCGCTGCTGGCCGACCCCCGTGTGGAGCTGGCCGTCATCCTCACCCCCGTTGGGACCCACTACGAGCTTATCAAACGCGCCCTGCTGGCGGGCAAGCACGTGTACACGGAAAAGACCCTGACCGACGATGCGGAAAAGGCGGCGGAGCTGCTGGCCCTGGCGGAGGAAAAGGGGCTCTATCTGGGCGCCGCGCCGGACACGTTTCTGGGAGCCGCCTTACAGAGCGCCCGGTCCGCCATCGACGGCGGCCTCATCGGCCGGGTGACCGGCTTCTCCATCGCCGCCAACCGGGACAACCGGGTTCTCCTGAGCCTGTTCCCCATCACGCGCCAGCCCGGCGCGGGGGTGCTCTATGATTACGGCGTGTATTATCTCACCGCGCTGGTGAGCCTTCTCGGTCCGGTGGACCGGGTCAGCGGCATGACCACCCACGCCTACGACGCCATGGTCAACACCGTCCCCGGCTCCAAAGACTTCGGCGCAAGCCTGCCCGCGCCCAACGAAAGCCGCGCGGCGGCGGTGCTGCGGCTGGAAAGCGGCGTGACCGGGACCATGCTCATCGACGCGGACAGCCACATCACGGACCAGGCCCACTTCGCCATATACGGCACCGACGGCATCCTCTACCTCACCGACCCCAACCAGTTCGGCGGCACGGTCCGGTTTTTGCCCAACGTAACGGACTGGAACACCCCCAACCAGCCCGTGGACCTGTGGAACTTCTCGGCCTACGGGGACAACTGCCGTGGTCTGGGTCCGGCTGAGCTGGCCGACGCCATATTGAATGGCCGCTCCAACCGGGCCAACAAGCGCCTGGCCTATCACGTGCTGGACGTGCTGACGGCCATTTTGCACGGCGGCGAAACCGGCGGCTTTGCGCCCATAGCGTCCACCTGCGACCGGCCCGCGCCCATGGAGCCTCGGGACACCTTCGTCCGTAACATCGGCCACGCGTCCCTGCAAGGCAAAGACATGGACGCCATGCTGGACTTTTACGGGGAAAAGCTGGGCATGCGCCGCCAGTTCACCCTGACGGTGGGGGACTTCGCCGCCAGCCTCCGTGCCCAGTACGGCGGGGAGATACCGGCGGGCCAGCGGGCGTACTTAACGGCCCTGGGGGACGATGCCGACCGGCCCTGGATCGTGTACATGAAGCTGGCGGACGGCCAGTTTTTGGAGCTGTTCTACGACATGGGCGGCAACACCCGGATTATTGAGAACCGCCGGGACAACGTGGGCTTCATCAAGTTCAACTATGAAGTGGAAGACGCGGCGGCCCTCCGGGATAAGCTGGCGGCGGCGGGGGTGAAGCTCGTCCAGGACCTGCACACCACCGTGGACGGCTCGCTGGAATTTGCCGTGCTGGACCCGGACGGCAACGAGGTCCAGTTCACCCAGTACCCCGAAAATGGCCCCATCCCCCTGACCGCCGACCCGGCGCATACAAGCTGCTCCCAGGTGCTCTACACAACCCAGGCGGCCTTCCAGGTGGGCGACAGGGCCAACATGCTCCGGTTTTACACCCAGGGCTTAGGGCTGCGCAAAGCCGCCACGCTCACCGTAGGGGACCTGCGCGCGGCCCTGGAACGGCAGGGCGCGGAGCCCGAGAGCCTGGAACCGCTGGCGGCGCTGGCCCACCGACCCTGGATCGACTATATTGAGGTGGCGCCTCACCAGTACATCGAGCTGTTCTACGACTACGGCGCGCCGAAAAAGCAGGACCGGGACCTGAACGACGCCTACGGCTACCGGCACCTGTGCCTGGAGACGGCGGACATCGAGCGGGCCTACGACGCCGTTATCGCCAACGGCCTGACGCCGGACGGCCCCATCAGCCAGGGGGCCGACGGGGCATACCAGTTCTGGCTGACGGACCCGGACGGGAACCGGCTGGAGCTGATGGAATACGCCCCCGGCGCCAAGCAGTTTTTAGCAGATTAGACAAAACGGGATAGTGTTTTTCTGTAATGTTGTATAATTTCCTCGTTGACAAGTAGGTTATTGCGGCATAAAATATGGCCGCAATCGAAAGGAAAGCGAGGTAAGTATTGCAATGTTCAACATGAAGAAGCACGAGAAAAAGCTGGAAAAGCTGCGCAAGCTGGAGAACGGACGGAACCAGTTCAACGCCATCCCCCGTCCCGCCACGACCTATGTGTTCGTGAACAACGTCTCCCTTGCCGTTGCTCTGAATTAAAGAGGTGTCACCCTCGCGCCGCAGCGCGGCCCCCTCTGACGAGGGGGCTGTCAGCGCCTTTGGCGCTGACTGAGGGAGAGAATAATTTAAATCCTCTTCCCCCTATAAGGTCAGGCGCGTGACCCGGTTCGGGTCACGCGCCATTTTAATATCCAATGACTTGAATAAACCGGCCAATTATGTTAATATAAGCCGTTATTTACCGAAGGCGAGGGGGCGGCGCACATGTGCGCGGTTGGAGCGAAAAAGCCGAAGATATCGGTCATCGTCCCGATCTACAAGGTGGAAAACTATCTGGTGCGGTGCCTGGAGAGCATCGTGCACCAGACCCTGCGCGAGCTGGAGATCATCCTGGTGGACGACGGCGAGCCCGACCGCTGCCGGGAGATAATCGACTTTTACGAGCAGGCGGACAGCCGTATCGTCACCATCCATGAACCCAACCCGGACGCGTCCTACGGCGCGAAGGTGAACCGGGGCATCGACCGGGCAACGGGGGAATTTATCGCCGTGGTGGAGCCGGACGATTTTATAGACCCGGACATGTACGAGACGATGTACGAGAGCGCCGTGGACACCGGCGCCAACATCGTCAAGACGCCTTTTTTCAACTACCGCAGCGACGAGGACGACAAGCCCGGCAAGGCCCGCGCCTTTATCAACGCCAACGTCCCGGCGGGCAAGCCCTTCACCATCTTTCAGTTCCCCCATCTTCTGGCCATCCACCCGTCCTATTGGAGCGCCATTTACCGCACCGACGCCCTGCGCCGCGCGGCCGTGCGCTGTCCGGAGGCGCCGGGAGCCGGGTATGTGGACAACCGCTTTTTCGTGGACGCGTATATAAAGCTGGGGGCCATCGTCTGGCTGGATAAGCCCTTTTACCACTGGCGCATCAACAGCGCCAGTTCCTCCAGCCTGGCGGAGAACTGGCGGCGGGACGTGATGCTGGCCCGGTGGAACGAGAACCTGGACCTGTACCCGCCCGACGCGCCCGCGTACGCACCGCTGATGAGCGCGTTTGCCACCAAGGCGTATTACAGCGTGTTCCGCCACTACACGACCGGCTGGACCTACGACGCGGGGGAGTACGCCCAATTGACGGCCTTCCTGGCCCGGTTCAGCGAGGGGCAGCTACGAAGCGCCATGCGCCTTTCCGAGAAGGTGAAGGAGCAGATGGTCCAGTGCCGGAACGACCCGGAGGGGTTTTACCAGGCCCATTTCGCGCCGCCTCCGCCCCCTCCGCCACCGCCACCCCCTCCGCCGCCCCCTCCGCCTCCCCCGCCGGAGCCGGAGCCGAGTCTGTGGGAGCGGCTGTGCCGCCTTTTGGGCAAGCGGGAGCGGGTCGCGGCGGTATTTTGCGCGTCGCTGTATTTACTGCTGATGGCCCTGGCGGTCAAACTGGGCGCGTTCGGCGCGCTGCTGCCGGAGACGGTCTGCGGGTTTTTGGCGGCGGTGTGCGCGGTGCTGTCGGCGCTGTGTCTGCCGGTGCTGGCCGTGATGGTGTGCGCCTGGCTGTGGTGCAAGAGGCATTTAAAAAAACGCCGAAGGAAATGACGGCAAAAGTCCTCCCGTCGTGGACAGCGTTGGCTTAATGTTTCTCTCCCTCAGTCAGCGCCTTTGGCGCTGACAGCCCCCTCGTCAGAGGGGGCCGGCCCCTTCGGGGCCGATTTCGGGGGCGAAGCCCCCGCCTCCCTCTGTCGTCGCCGCTCGCTGGGCTGGGCCGGGATTCGCCGCTTTGAGAGCCTCCCCTGTGTAAGGGGAGGTGGCCCGGCGTCAGCCGGGTCGGAGGGGTTGTAACGCCCCCTCAAGCTCCCTCCTTGCGCTACGTACGCTTTCTCATTCTTTAGTCTGAGGTTTCCATGATCACGTTCGCATACGACAAGCTCAGAAGGGTCACGGTGGTCACCGTGGCGCTGCCGGTTTTAACGTTCCTGCTGGGGTACTTAAGGCCGGTCGTCGCCGTTCCCGGCGCGCTGGTATTTCTGGCGGCCTGTTGGTTCGCGCTGAAAAGCCGGACCGTGGAGCCCGGCCGGGACCGGTCTGTCACGTTTACCCCGTGGGGACTGGGGCTGCTTGTTGCCGTCATACTGCTGTGGGGCTGGCTTGGGGGCCTGAACGGCTTTTTCTACCAGAGCTCCGACTGGGGCGTGCGCAACGCCATCTACCGGGACCTGATCGGCCACTCCTGGCCGGTGGTGTACCCGCAGAAGATGACCTCCCTGACCTATTATATCGGCCACTGGCTCGTCCCGGCGGCGCTGTCCAAGCCCGTTTATGCCCTGTTTGGCGAGACGGCGGGCTGGGTCGTTGCCCGGATACTGCTGTGGCTGTGGACCAGCTTTGCCCTGGTGCTCATCGCCCTGGACCTGATGGTCTACACGAACGCGGACAAGCCCTGGAAGAAGGTCCTGTGCCTTGTGGTCTTCATCGGCTTCAGCGGCATGGATGCCGTAGGCGCCTGGGTGACGGACAGGTGGCGGGAGGTCACGGCCGCCGACGTGCTGCATTTCGAGTGGTGGCGCAAGGACTACCAGTTCAGCTCCGTGACCACCTGCCTTTACTGGGTGTTCAACCAGGCGGTCATCCCCTGGCTGATCGTGATGAACGTGCTGTTCGAGGCCGACCCCCGCTGCTATATGTTCTGGGGCATGTGCTGCTTTTTGTGCGGACCGTTCCCCTTTGTGGGCCTGGTGATCCTGATGGCGGTGAAGGCCGGGTCGTATATGGTCCGAAAGAGCAGGGCAGGGGAGAGGCGCGAGGCGCTCAGGACCCTTTTCTCGCCTGGAAACGTGCTGCTGCTTTTGACCGTATTCCCGGCGCTGGCCACGTTCTTCCTTTCCAACAACGCCGCCGCCGGCGGCCTGGTCAGCGGCATTACGAACCGACCGGCGGGCGTGAGCTTCCTGTACGCCTTACAGGACAGCGTGCGTATCTATCTGCGCAAGTTTTTGCACCTTTACGTGCTGGACGTGGGCGTGTACCTCTGGCTGGTGTTCAAGCGGCGCAGCCGGGACCCGCTGTTTTACGCCGTGGCTCTGTCGCTGTTCATCCTGCCCTTTTTCCGCCTGGGCCACTCCCTGGATTTCGCGGCCCGCTCCACCATCCCCGGCGTGTTCGTGCTGATGGTGTACGTGCTGGAGGAAGGCATGTACGACCTGGAGCGCTGGCGGGGCTTCCCGTTGGGCGACAAGTGCCGTGGCGTTTGCCTGCTGGTCGTGTTCCTTCTGGGGCTCATGACGCCGGGGATGGAGATCTACCGGGGCATATACAATGTCAGCCAGGCCGGCACGGTCCTGCTGGAGGACGACACGGTGCACACCCTGGACGACAAGCCCGTCACCGAGAATTTCGAGACGACCATGTACGCGGACAGCGTCTTTTACAAATACCTGGCGAAATGAAAAAACGCGCCTCCGGTTTTCCGCCGGAGGCGCGTTTTCTATGTTGTTTTGTTCACAAATTTGCCGCGATCTGCACGGCCTGGGGAATGTTCTCGCACAGCACCTGGCTGTGGCTGCCGCCGTCCTCTCCGTCCAGGGTCCAGTTCACCGGTTCCCGGAAGGTGAAGCGCACGTTTTTGCTTTGCAGGAGCGTGACGTAATTGCGGTCGAACTTATTGCCCAGCAGGTCCGTCACGATGGCCCCCAGTTGGAGCACGCTCTCCGGCGTGCGTATGAGCAGCACCTCGAACAGCCCGTCGCTCAGCGCCACGCCCACGTCCTCCTTCAGGTGGATGATACCCGCCACGGAGTGGGAGTTGGTCACCGAGCCGAAGATAAAGTCCCCCTCTATGACGCCGCCGTCGTGCTCCACCTTGGCCCACCGGTGGGTCAGGTTGGGCAGCCGGGTCACCCCGTCCAGGAAATAGGCGAACTTGCCCAGAGCGTTTTTCTGGTCCTGAGGCGTCTGGTAGGACACCTCCGTGAACGCCCCGAAGGCCGCCACGTAGGTGAAGAACCGGTCGGCGTTGAACCGGCCCACGTCCAGCGCCGCCGGCTGACCGGCGGCAGCCGTGCGGGAGGCCAAAGCCGCGTCGTGGCTCAGCCCCAGGGACGTGGCGCAGTCGTTGACCGTGCCCATGGGGATATACCCCAGCACCGGCCGCTTCTCGACCCGCATCAGGCCGGACACCGTCTCGCTCAATGTGCCGTCCCCGCCCACGCAGACGATCCTGTCGAAATCCTCCGCCATTTCCGCGGCGATGCGCGGCGCGTCCCCGTGCTTGTCCGTAAAAGCCACCGTGGTGGAAAAGCCCGCCCGGTGGAAATTCATCAGCGTCTCCCCCAGGCTGTGGCGGTACCCGCCCTTGCCCGCGTTGGGATTTATCAGCAGCAGCAGTTTTTTCATCCTCGGTCACCTGTGAATCGTAGTAGTGAACAGACAATCATTATAGCTGTTCCGGCATAAAAATGCAATATTGGAAAATGGCGCGCCCTTTTCGGCCAATTGTAAAAAAATTCGCCTTTTTTTGCGTTTTTACTTGGAATTGCGGCCGTGGACATGTATAATGACTGTATGTGCACATCAGAGGAACGCGTCTTATCCCCGGCGTTTGGGGCTTGGAGGTACATAAAAGATGAATGAATGGACAGAACAGGAAGAGCAGCAGATCATCGAACGGGCCAAGACCGGCGACCCGGAGGCGAACTATGCCCTGAGCCTGTGGGCCTTGGAGCGGGGGGAGGAGGAGCCGGACGAGCCCCGCTGGAACCGGCTGGCGGCCAAGTGTCTGGTGAAGGCGGCCCAGGCGGGGTATGGCCCCGCCAAGGAGCAGATGGCCGCCCTGCTCAAGCAGAGCGGACAGCCGGAAATGACGCCCCGGAAGAGCCCGCCGCCCGAAGAAAGAGCGCCCGCGCCTGTGCGCCCCATCCGCCGGCCCGCCCCGGACGAGTACGACGACGCCGCCCCGGACGATGACGATACCGACGACAGCGGCGTAAAAGTCGCCCCGCCGGCCCGCGGAAAAACCGCCGCCCCCGTGCGGCCCACGTCCACGGTCCGGCGTCCGCCCGCCCGCCGGAGCGCGCCCGACGAGGCGGAGGACGACAGCTTCGACGCGGACGAGGACGCGTGGGACGACGAGGAAGAGGAAGAAGCGCCCAGGAGCCGGGGCAAAGGCCGCGGCATTTCCCGCCCCGCCCGGCAAGCCCGCCCGGCCCGACCCGCCCGGCCCGACCGGGACGGGGACAGCGCCGGCGGCAGCCGGTGGGGCGACGATAAGTGGCGGCGGATGGAATTTATCTGCGTGGCCGTGTGCGCGGTGCTGCTGGTGATCATCGCCGTGCTGCTCATCACAGGCCGCCATGACGACGGCGGCGGCAGCGGCTCCGCCATCCCGGCCGCTGGCCTGGTAGGCGGCGGGGACAGCGGCGGCGCCACCGTCAGCGACTATCCGGACGAGGCCACGAAGAACGCCATCATGGCCGCCGAGCTGGACATCCAGCCCGCGGCGGAGGACTATGTGACCGAGCCCACCAACGGCACGGTCAGCGTCAGTTCCGAGTATCTGCGGGTGCGCAAGGGTCCCAACACCACCTATGACCCCATCGACCAGTTGGCCAACGGTGCCGCCGTGTCCATCCTGGCCCAGAAAAACGACTGGGACCTGATAAGCTACCAGGGGGAGAGCGGCACGGCCTACGGCTGGTGCAACGGCGGCTACGTGATCATCACGGCCGGCACCGCCGCCGGCGGCGCGGCCGCGCCCACGGACGACGCCAACGTGGAGGGCTGAAAACGACAAGTTCCTTATTCCGGGGCCGTTGGCCCCGGAATCATACTATCAAGGGAGTTATACCGTGAAAAATATACTGATCATCGACGACGACGTGCCCATCGGGGACATGCTCTCCGAGGCGCTGACACGGGAGGGCTACCGTGTCAGCCGCGCCTATTCGGGCACGGAGGCGCTGTTGGCGCTGCCCAATGTCCGGCCGGATCTTGTCCTGCTGGACCTGATGCTGCCGGGGCTTTCCGGGGAGGAAGTGCTGCCCAGGCTCCGGGGTGTGCCCGTGATCGTGGTGTCCGCCAGGATAGACGTGCAGGACAAGATAGACCTGCTGCTTGGCGGCGCGGCGGACTATGTGACCAAGCCCTTCGACCTGGGGGAATTATTGGCCCGTATCGCCGTGCGGCTGCGGGAGGCGCCGGCCCCGGACGCGCCCCATTTTTCCGCCGCCGGCCTGGAGCTGGACGCGGCCGCCCGCACCGTCACCGCCGCTGACGACGGCGGGAGCGTGCGCCTGACCCGTACCGAGTGCGCCATTTTAAAGCTGCTGATGGCCAATCCGGACCAGGTGCTCACCAAGAGCGTGCTGCTGGACCGGATAAGCCTGGACACGCCGGACTGCACGGAGAGCTCGCTTAAGATGCACGTGAGCAATCTGCGCAAAAAGCTGCGCCGGATCACGGACCGGGACTGCGTGGAGGCCGTCTGGGGCATCGGGTTTAGGTTGCGTGGGGAAGAAGAGAATTAATATCTCTCCCCCAGTCAGCGCGGAGCGCTGACAGCCCCCTCGACAGAGGGGGCCGGCCCCTCCGGGGCCGATTCGGGGGCGTAGCCCCCGCCTCCCTCTGACGAGGGAGGTGGCTCGCCCGTCAGGGCGAGACGGAGGGAGAGACAATCAAATCTTTTACCCTCTCCTTTACCGTTTTCTTTACTCCGGTGCCGTATCCTGCTGCCATCAACCACTGGAGGTACACCCATGGAATACGTCTTACGCACGGCGGGGCTATGTAAGCGCTACCGCCGCTTCACGGCCCTGAACGGCCTGACCATGCACGTGCCCAAGGGCTCCGTCTACGGCCTGGTAGGCCGGAACGGTGCGGGCAAGACCACCCTCATCCGCCTGATCTGCGGCCTGCAATCGCCCACCGGCGGCAAATACGTCCTGTACGGCCGGGAGCACACGGATAAGGCCATCAGCCGCGCCCGCCGCCGCATGGGTGCGGTGGTGGAGACCCCGTCCATCTACCTGGACATGTCCGCCGAGGACAACATCAAACAGCAGTACCGGGTCCTGGGCCTTCCCTCCTTCGAGGGCATCCCGGAGCTTTTGGAGCTGGTGGGCCTGGAAAACGCGGGCAAGAAGAAGGCCCGGCATTTTTCCCTGGGGATGAAGCAGCGCCTTGGCATCGCGGTGGCATTGGCCGGGGACCCGGACTTTCTGGTGCTGGACGAACCCATCAACGGCCTGGACCCCCAGGGCATCATCGAGATCCGGGAGCTTATCCTGCGCCTCAATCGGGAGCGCCAGATCACCGTGCTCATATCCAGCCACATCCTGGACGAGCTGAGCCGCCTGGCCACCCACTACGGCTTCATCGACGGCGGCCGCATGGTGAAGGAGATGTCCGCCGCCGAGCTGGAGGCCGCGTGCCGGAAGTGTGTGCGCCTCACGGTCACGGACACGGCCGCGCTGGCGCGGGTGCTGGACGGCCTGGACGCGGAGTACAAGATACTGGACGAGCGGACCGCGGACGTGTACCAAAAGCTGAACGTGTCCCGGCTGACGGCGGCGCTGGCTCATGAGGGCTGCGAGCTTCTGGACATGCGGGAGCGGGACGAGAGTTTGGAGAGCTATTTCGTCTCCCTGGTGGGAGGTGACAGCCGTGGGTGAGCTCTTGCGTGCCCACTTTGCCCGGCTGTGGCGCGCGCCGGTGTTCTGGCTTGGTGTGGCATTTATGGCCGCGTGGGGCGGTGTGGTCTGCTACAGCGCCTGGGACGGCTCCCGGAACAACATGGTGGTCTACTTCCTGGGGGACCTGTGCCGCTACCACTGTATCGCGGCGGTGTTCCTGCCGCCGGTGTTCTGCGCGCTGTTTCTGGGCACGGAGTACGAGCACGGGACTATCCGCAACAAGCTGGTGGCGGGCAGGACCCGGAGCGCCGTGTATCTTTCCAGCCTGGTTGTAAGCCTCGCTGCGTGCCTTATGATGCTGGTGGCCTATTTCCTGCCGGTGGTGGCCGTGGGACATTTCTTCACCGAGGGCCTGGGGATGGCCCCCGGCACGCTGGCGCTGACCGTCGTGGGGGAGCTTTGCATGGTCGCGGCCCTGTGCGGACTGTGCACCCTGGGCAGCATGCTCATATCCCGCAAGGCGCTGCTGGCGGTGACGCTGCTGCTGGCGGTGCTGGTAGGCCTGGCCGTCGGCGGCAATGTGGCGGGCCGACTGGGAGAGCAGGAGTTTAATCATGTCATCATGATGAACGAGGAGGGTGAACTGGCCGAGTCGGATAGGGAGAATCCCAGCTATCTCACGGGGACAAAGCGGGAGTTTTACCAGTTCGCGGCGGACTTCCTGCCCACAGGCCAGGCGCTGCTCTATAACTTCAACATGGTGGTCCACCCGGTGCGGATGTGCCTTTACTCGCTGCTCATTTTCTCCGCCTCCGCCGCCGGGGGCGTGCTGGCCTTCCGTCGGAAGGACCTGAAGTAAGGGGGCGGGGATATGGGAAGTCTTATCCGCGCTCATTTAACGCGCCTCTGGAAAAGCCCGGTGTTCCTGCTGGCGTTGGCGGTCATGGTCCCCTACGGCCTGGGGCTTTCCAACAGCGCCGTGGGGGATATCCAAAGCGGGACCACCGGTCCCGGCCTGTGGGGCCAGGTCCTGTGCGGGCCGGGCTTGCTGATGGGCATCATCCTGGCGGCGGTGTGCAGCCTGTTCTTCGGCGCGGAGTATGCCGACGGGACCATGCGCAATAAGCTGGCCGCCGGTCACGGCCGCGTGAGCATCTATCTGGCGACCCTGGCGGCCAGCCTTCTGGCGGCGCTGGCGCTGTACGCCGTGGCGCTGCTGGCCTCTCTGCCCAACCTCCGCTGGCTTGTGCGCTTTCCCGCGCCGGAGATGAAAACGCTGGTCCTGTGCCTGACCGGGACGGCGCTGCTGCTGGCGGGGTACTGCTCTGTGTGCGTGATGCTGTGCATGCTGGTCCAGCGCCGGTCCGTGCTGGCGGTGGTGCTGATATTGCTGATGGCGTGCCTCTTTTTCGCCTCCATGCAGGTGCAGGACGCCTACGAGACCGCTACCAACGGCGGCATGCAGATGACCGTCACCGCCGCCGGAGAGCAGCAGTTCGTCTTCCACGAGCCGGGCCAGGCGGGGGCCGTCACGGCCTTTCTCTACGACGCGCTGCCCGGTTGTCAGGCCTACCGGTACATGGACATGGACGCCGCGCCCCGGATGCTGACCTGTTCGGCGGCTCTGACCGCGCTCACCACGGCCCTGGGTCTGGCGCTCTTCAAACGAAAAGACATCCGATAAAGGCGGTGTATTTATGGCGGTGCTTGCCGTCGCGTGCGCCATACTGGCCGGCGTTGCTCTGGCGCTGGGGATCAAGCTGATCTCCACGCGCCGGGCAGCGCGGGACATTCTCCGGGAGCTTTCCGAAAAGCTCTCGGAGGACACCAATACCCTGATCTCCCTGTCCGCGTCGGACCGGGATATGCGCCGTCTGGCGGCGGGACTCAACCGGGAGCTGCGCGCGCTGCGGACCCAGCGCCTCCGGTACCGGCAGGGGGACAGGGAGCTCAAAGACGCCGTAACCAACGTCTCCCACGACCTGCGCACGCCCCTGACCGCCATATGCGGCTACCTGGCGCTGTTGGAGCGGGAGGACATGAGCGGCGACGCCCGGCGGTATCTTGCCACCATCGCCGAGCGGACCGAGGCCATGAAAGCGCTGACAGAAGAGCTTTTCCGCTACTCCGTGATCGCCTCCACGGACATCGACAGCACCATGGAGCCGGTGGACATGAACGCCGCATTGGAGGAAGCGGCCGCGGGCTTTTACGCCGCGCTGACCGCGCGGGGCATCGAGCCGGCGATACGCATGCCGGAGCAGCACGTGGTCCGCACCCTGGACCGCGCTGGCCTGAGCCGCATTTTTGCCAATCTCTTCTCCAACGCCATCAAATACAGCGCCGGGGACCTGGCGGTGGAGCTGACCGTTGACGGGACCGTGTCCTTTTCCAATGCCGCGCCGGACCTGGACCCGGTCCAGGTGGGCAGACTGTTCGACCGGTTTTTCTCTCTGGAAGCGGCCCGCGACTCCACGGGCTTAGGCCTGGCCATTGCCCGCACCCTGGCCGAGCGCATGGACGGCACCGTCTCCGCCGCGTACGAAAACGGTGACCTCACGGTCACCGTCTCCTTCCCCGCCACCCCAACAGGTGTCCCCGGCTCCGCCGGGGACCGGGGGCTTTGCCCCCGAATCGGCCCCGGAGGGGCCGGCCCCCTCTGACGAGGGGGCTGTCAGCGCTTTGCGCTGACTGGGGGAGAGACAGATAACCGCCAGCGCTCCGCGCTGACTGAGGGAGAGAATATCAATCAAATCGCTCAAATCCAATGCGAACGCCCAGGGAAAAATCATATACTTTTCAACTGGAAATCCCCGGTCGCGGCTACTATAATGTGCCTGCCTCAAGGGAAGGGGGTATTTCCATGACAAAGGACCTGACGACTGGCAGCCCCATGAAGCTCATTCTGGGCTTTGCCGTTCCTACGCTGTTCGGGATGCTGTTCCAGCAGCTATACAGTATGGTGGACACCATGATCGTGGGCAAGCTGCTGGGGGCCCAGGCTCTGGCGGCGGTAGGCGCCACCGGTTCCATCAGCTTTCTCATCATCGGCTTCTGCATCGGCGTGTGCAGCGGCTTCGCCATCCCCGTGGCAAGGGAAATGGGTGCGCGGGAGCACAGCGCCATGCGCCGGTACGTGGCCAACGCCGCGTACCTCTCGGTCCTGTTCGCTCTGGTCATGACGGCGGCGACCTGTCTTCTGTGCCGCGGTATCCTGGCCGCCATGCACACCCCGGCGGACATCTTTGCCGACGCCTATCGCTATATCTTCATCATCTTTGCCGGCATCCCCGCCACGTATCTTTACAATCTTCTGGCAGGCGTGATACGCTCCCTGGGGGACAGCCGCACGCCGGTGTATTTTCTGGCGCTGTCGTCGCTTCTGAACATCGCGCTGGACGTGGCGCTCATTTTATGGGCACGCATGGGTGTGGCCGGAGCCGCGGTGGCCACGGTGGCGTCCCAGACCGGTTCAGGCCTGGCGTGCCTTTGGTATGTGCGCCGGCGCTTTCCCATTTTGCGCATCGGCCGCGCGGAGCGGGGCCTGGACGGGAAGCTGTGCCGGGACCTGTGCGTCATGGGGGTGCCCATGGGGCTTCAGTACTCCGTCACGGCCATTGGCTCCATCGTCCTGCAATCGGCCGTCAACGGCCTGGGCAGCCTTTACGTGGCGGCCACGGCCGCGGGCAGCAAGCTGACCGGCTTTCTGGCCTGTCCCTACGACGCCATGGGCGCGGCGATGGCGACTTATTGCGGCCAGAACGTAGGCGCGGGCAGGCTGGACCGGCTGGGCCGTGGCGTGCGGGACTGCTCGGCGCTGGGCTTTGTCTACTGGCTTGTGGCCTATGGGGCCATGCTGGCCTTCGCGCCGGCCTGCGCCATGCTGTTCATAGACAGCGGCGAGGGGGAACAGCTTGCCACGCTGGTGGCGCTGGTGAGCCAGTACGTGCGGGTGAGCACGGCGTTTTTCTTCCCCCTTGCGCTGGTGAACATCGTGCGCTTTTCCATCCAGGGGATGGGGTACAGCGTGCTGGCCATATTGTCCGGTGCGCTGGAGATGGTGGCCCGGATGGTGGTGGGACGTTGGTTCGTGCCCGCGTTCGGCTATAGCGCGGCGTGCTTTGCCTCCCCGGCGGCGTGGGTCTGCGCGGATATATTTTTGCTGCCGGCGTGCGCGCTGTGCATCCGCCGTCTGCGCCGGAGCCGGGAGAATTACCGGCGCTACGAGCGCCGCCGCTCCCTGCGCGTCCTGCACCGGCCCAAGCATAGCCACGACAAGATCGCATAAAGGTGCAAAAGTATGCCTCCCTCACGGGAGGCATTCCTTATCGAAAGCCTCCCTGTGTAAGGGGAGGTAGACCGCGCGAAGCGCGGTGGAAGGGTTGTAACAGTAGTGCGCCAGCGCCGCCAGCAGAGGTGTCCCCGGCCCCGCCGGGGACAGCGTTGGATTTTAAAGTATCTCTCCCGACCTCGAGGCTTGCGCGCAACCACGAATTGACAAGCTTCGCGTTTTCCGATAAAATAAGCCTGCCCCGTTAAGGGGCAGGCGCTGTCGTATAGAATGGCGGTTGGCCCTCCATCCCGGAGGGAGCTTCTGCCCCCTCCGATGAGAGGGGGTGATGCTCATGACATATTCGGAGCTCTTTGAGTTTTGTCTGGTCATAATCGGCATCATAAGCCTGTTCATACAGGCAAAAAAGAAGTAACCGCCCTGGTGGCACTTAGGGCGGTTACTTCCAACCGTTCATAAAGGGCTGACCGCTTACGTCGGCGCCTCTTTGTACACTCATTATATCCCTCTCCCATCCCATTGTCAACAAGGATGGGAGTGACATTTTTGATCCTCTTCCTCTTTCAAAAGACCCCTTGTGAAAGGGGGCTTTCATGCGTCAGCATGACTGGGGGATCGTCGTCTTTCTTCACCCCACCCTCTCCCACACCATCGTATTATCCTCAAACCCCGCGTTCACCCGTCCCGTATCCTTGAGCCACGCCAGATACGACCGCACCGTGCTGCCCACCAGTGCGTGCTGCTCAAATGTCATGACCAGCTCATATTTATCGAACAGCGCGCGCAGCACCGCCTCGGCCGAGGACGGCGTCCTGCACACGTCCAGAATGTCCTCCGCCACGGCGTGCACCGCGTCGATGTTGACCTGCGCCAGCGGCGCGATATCCTCCGTGACCTCCGCGTGGGCAGGGACGAATACGGTCGCGTCCATGGTCTTGACCCGCTCCAGCGTGTCCAGATACGCCCCCACGTCCCAGACGTACCCAACCCGGTACTTGTCCAGCGTCTGGCGGCTGGACAGGCAGTCGGCGATGTACGCCACGCCGTCGGCCGTGCGAAAGCCCGTCATGTCGAAGCTGTGTCCGGGCAGGGGCAGCATCTCCATGCCCTCCGGCAGGACTTCCGGCGTGAGGTAGGCCGCGTCGCTCTCCTGCGCCATCAAAAACTTGTGCCGCAGGTCCTTGCCCGGCCAGCCGCCGTACAACCCCGCCGGCTCCAGCACCGTATGCCGTGTAAACGCGCACTCGACGCCGGGAGCGTAGATCCTGCACCCGGTCTGGTTTTGCAGGTATCTATTCCCGCCGATGTGGTCGGCGTGGGAGTGGGTGTTGTAAATGGCCATCAAATGCCAGCCGTTGGCGTCCAGAATCTGGCGTATTTTCCGCCCCGCGTCCTTATCGCTGCCGCTGTCGATGAGGCACACGTCCGTCTCGTTCAGCCGCACCAGCCCGGCCTTGGCGGGACTTTGGATATAGCCGCATTTTTCCGTGAGCATGTTCAGTTCGTACATATTTTGCTCCTTTCAGTGCTCCTGGGAGACCTGGAAGATGAAGAACTTGAGGTAATCGGAATCCTCCGCGCCCCATAGGATCGGATGGTCCGGCGCCTGTGTGCGAAATTCCACCTGCCGCAGCCGCTTGCGCACATTATTGGCCGCCTGGCGCACCGTCTGGCCCAGCAGCGCCGCGTCCACGAAGTGGGAGCAGGAGCAGGTGGCCAGATACCCGCCGTCTTTGACCAATTGCAGCGCCCGCAGGTTGATCTGCCGGTAGCCCTTCACCGCGTTTTTCACCGCTCCCCGGCTCTTGGCGAAGGCCGGCGGGTCCAGTATCACCACGTCGAATTTTTCCCCTTTGCGGATGAGCTCCGGCAGCAGCTCGAACACGTCCGCGCACCGAAACGTCACCCGGTCCGAAAGCCCGTTCAGCGCGGCGTTTTCCCGTGCCTGTTCTATGGCAAGCTCCGACGCGTCCACGGCCAGCACGCTTTTGGCCCCGGCCTGTGCCGCGTTCAGGGCAAAGGACCCGGTGTGGGTGAAGCAGTCCAGCACTTTGGCGTCCCGGCACAGCGGCCGGATGGCCCGGCGGTTATACTTCTGGTCCAGGAAAAACCCGGTCTTCTGCCCCTCGGCCACGTCCACCAGGTACCGCACCCCGTTTTCCACGATCTCCACCTTGGTGTCAAAGTTTTGGCCCCCGATAAACCCCGTGACCAGCGGCAATCCCTCCCGCTCCCGGACAGGCGCGTCGCTGCGCTCGTACACGCCCCGGATGCTTATCCCGTCCGCGGCAAGCGTCTGAAGCAGCAGGTCCAAAATGACGGCTTTCATCCGGTCGATGCCCAGTGCCAGGGACTGGACCACCAGCACGTCGGCGAACTTGTCCGCCACCAGCCCCGGCAAAAAATCCGCCTCGCCGAATATCACCCGGCAGCAGGCCGTGTCCACGGTCCGCTTGCGGTATTCCCAGGCGTTTCGCACCCGCATGCGCAGAAATTCCCTATCGATGACGGCGCTCTCGTCCCGGCTCATCACCCGCACCAGCAGCTTGGATTTTCGGTTTATAAACCCCTGGCAGAGGAATTTTCCCTGATGGTCCCGTACGTCGACGATATCCCCGTCGGCGCAGGACCCCTGGATGGAGGCGACCTCGTTGTCGTATACCCATGGCCCGCCGGCCTTTAAGGCCCTGCCCTGGCCCTCACGCAGCGTCACAACGGCGTTGTTCATGCCCATCCCGCCTTTCGCGGGATATTTTACAGGAAACCGCGCCGGGTGTAAAGAGGTGTCTCCGGCAAAGCCGGAGACGCGTTGGATTTAAATGCTTCCTTATCGAACGCCTCCCCTGTGTAAGGGGAGGTGTCAGCGCTCCGCGCTGACGGAAGGGTTGTCACCCTCGCGCCGCAGCGCGGCCCCCTCTGACGAGGGGGCTGTCGCCGCCGTTAGGCGGTGACTGAGGGAGAGATATTTATTCCATCCCCGCCGCCACTTCCTCCGCCAGCGCCAGCGCGTCCTCCGTGCTGAACGCCGGCATAGGCACGGCCAGGGTGAACACCAGCTCCTTATCCGTATCGTACCAGGTCAGATACGTCCCCTCTGCGCCCATCCGGCCGCCGAAGTGGTCCGACACGGCATAGTACCCCGCATAGCCGGCCACGGTGCACGTCTGCATGTCCTCCCCGGCGGTCAGCGGCCCGGAGATGGACGTGACCCGCCGGTTTTGGAACGCCGTGTCGTTTCGCAGCACGGTCCTGTCCGCGTCGCCCCAGTACCGCTCGTAGGCCAGGCTCACCCACTTGTCCGTGTCATAGCTCGTGCCGCTGTCCGGCCGGTAGTAGTTCAGGCTCACGCTGTCGTAATAATCCGCCGGTCCCGGCGTGGGAGCTGCCTCGTCCAGGCTCGCTCTGTACAGCGCCTGGTCCTCCACGGCGTTCACATAGGACGCGGTGAACTCCCACCCCGCCGGCAGAAGGCCGTCCAGGGAATAGTCCCCCAAATCGTCGTAAACGCCCTGTATCGGCCCGGTCACCTCCCGGTAATAGCTGGGGTTATCCCGCATGTTCTGCTCCATGCCCGCCTCCACGTTTTCCGTCACGGCGGGCACGTTTATCTCGTCCAGCGCGGCAAAATCTATGCTGTCCGCCACGGCCTCCAGCTCGGCCAGGGTCAGGCCCTCGCGCCGACCGGGATAAAACCAGAAGGTCACGTGACAGTGCTCCATGTCCGCGAACAGGAACGAGCCCACTTGCTCCAACGCGATGTCCACCTCCGTGCCGGACGCGGTGGCATACGTCTCAAAATCCGCCAGGGCCGGGTCCCCGCCCAGGACCATAAAGTCCGTGAGGGTACCCCGGACCGCCCGGATCACGTTGAAGTTCAGCGGTTCGCCGCCCTCCGGCCGGGCCATGCTCAGGCCGTTGGCCTCAAAGCTCCCGTCGTCGTAGACCTGGAAGGTGCCCCCATGACCGTCCTCGTCCTCCGCCGTGGGATAGAAGCTGTCCAGGGCCAGGGCGTCGAGAAATTCCCGCTCCGTGTCATATAGCGCCATGCGCTCCAGCAGCCGCAAGCCGTATTTTTCCGCGATCTCGTCCAGCTTGTCCGCCAGGATACCGTAGCCCACGCCGTAGATGAGCCGGTGCGGGTCCGAGTAGTCCAACAGGTCCCGCGCGTCCAGGGGCACGTCGCTGAAGTAAAATTCCGCCCATTCCTTCTGCGCCTCATATTCCCGGTTCTTGCCCATGGAGCTGTAGTAGGTCTTGTCCTCGCCGGACCACGCGGCGTACTGCTCCGCGCCGGTGGGGACAGACCCGTCCGGCACGTCGGTGACCTCGGCGTCGGCATTGCCGCCCACGGCGCTGTACTGGACGATGGCGCTGCCGTCCTGGGCCGTCATGAAGCGGCCGCCCTCCAATACCCGGTCGTCCATGGTCCGCTGATACACCGCGTAGGCCGTGCCGGACAGGAGCGCCGCGAACGCCGCCGCCAGCAGCACGGTCCGCAGGATATGCCGCCGCTTCTTTTCCCCCGCGGGGACTGGCCCGTTCCCCCGCAGAGCGTCAATTTTGGCCGCCGTCATGGATTTGATCTTCTCCGGGTCCGCGTATCCCCGGTCGGGCATGTCGTACTCGTCGTCCCGATACCGGGCCATCATATCACTGAACCGCGCGATCATCCTTGGAACCTCCCTCCGTCAATGCCTCCCGGAGCCGATCCCGGCCCCGCTTCAACCGCTGGCGCACCGCCGCCGGGGTCATGTGCAAAAGCCCGGCGATCTGCTGCGCCGTCTGGCAGTAATAATAGTGCCGGACGAATATCTCCCTGTCCGGCTCGTCCATGGACTGGACGGCGGCGCGCACCTGCTCGTCCCGCTCCCGGCCGACGGCAAGCGCCTCCGGGTCCGTCCCCGGCAGGGCCAGCACGTCTTCCTCCAGCTCCAGGTCCGCATCCGCCTGTCTGAGCCGGTTGATGGCCCGCGTCCGAGCGATCTGGCCCAGATATCCCTTCACCCGGCCCGGCCTGGCCCTGTCCCGGTTTTGCCACAGCGCCACGAACACGTCCGACGTGACCTCTTCCACGTCCTGCGCGGTCATGGTCCGGCCCAGTATGTTCCACACGATGGCGGCCACATAGGCCGTGTACTTATCGATGAACCACTCCAGGCCCCCTGACCTGTCCTCCCGGAGCATGACCAGGGCATGTCTCTCCGTCAAGCGCGCTCACCTCCCTGCCGTTGTCATCTATTATAAACACGGTATAGAAGAAAGTGTGACAAAAAAGAACGCGTCCCCGGCATGCGCCGGGGACGCTCCATATGGAAAGCCTCCCCTGTGTAAGGGGAGGTGTCAGCGCTCCGCGCTGACGGAAGGGTTGTCAATTTAAATCCTCTTCCATATTGAAAGCCCCCCTTGTCAAAGGGGGGTGGGCCGCCGTATGGCGGCCCGGGGGGATTGCTGCGGGGCCCCCACGCGGCACGCTTGTCGCGTGGGGAGAGGAGGAGCCGCTGGCTATCCGGGGTTTGCCGCTTGCGGCGAATCCCGGCCTAGCCATGCGAGCTCCGACGACAATCCCCCAGTCAGCGCCAAAGGCGCTGACAGCCCCCTTTCACAAAGGGGCCTTTCAAAATGGTTACCGCCCTCCGGGCGGCAGTTTTATTTTGCGGCGGCAGCCGCTTCCATATAGAACGCCTCCCCTGTGTAAGGGGAGGTGGCGCGGCGAATGCCGCGTCGGAGGGGTTGTAACCCTCCCTCGTCATTCCGCCGCCTGCTCGTCCTCTGCGGCGACATACATTTCCTCCGCCTGATAAAGCGCCGATTGCAGCAGCCGCCTTCCCTCGGCGTTCTCCGCCGTCTCCGGAAGCATGTCCAAAGCCTCCGACGCCGCCGCGCATAGGATCGCGTACATTTTCGCGTAGTCCGCCACGAAACTCACCTCCCGGTATAGATTTTAACATTATCTAATGTAAAAGTCTACAGTCTGGTTTGATAACGCCTCTATTATCTGATCAATACAGTAGATAATGGAGGCGTCTATCGTGGTCAAACTGAATGTGCTGGCGCTTTTGGAGAAGACGGGGAAGACGAAGTATTGGCTCTATAAGCAGCTGGGGATGAGCTATCAGAATTTCAGCCGCATGGTCAACAACGAGACGAGCTCCATCAAGCTGGAGCGCATCGAGACCCTATGCCAGCTCCTGGACTGCACGCCCAACGAGCTTTTTCTGATCGACTGGGACGAATAACGCCTCCCGTCGTCGCCGCTCGGCAAGCGTGGGGGCCCCGTTCAAAAATGTTGCCGCCCACTGGGCGGCGATTTGATTTAGCGGCGTCAGCCGCTTCCATATAGAACGCCTCCCCTTATGCAGGGGAGGCGATTTTAAATGCTTTTTCCTTTTTTACGCCTTCGCCTTTTTCTTACTCTGCTTGGCAAAGGTGCCGATGCCCTCGATGACCAGGAACACGGCCAGGATGACCATCGCCACGGCGATGACCAGCTGGAACCAGTTGCCCCACTCGGTACCGGCGGCGCACAGCCCGATCAGGCTCTTGATCTTGATGACCAGGAAGGTCAGGGTGGCGGCCAGCATGAACGCGGTGGGGATGTAGAACATCTTGTTGTTCTTGCCGATATTGCCCAGCCACGCGGCCACGGCCATGAGGGCCAGACCGGCCAGAAGCTGGTTGGCGGCGCCGAACAGGCCCCAGATGGCGCTCAGGCTCATGCCGCCCAGCAGGCAGCCCACCACCACCATGAAGGTGGTGCCCACCAGGGGATGGGCCAGGAACTTCCGCACCGGACTGGCGGCGTCCTTCCAGGTGGCCTCGCCCTCCTTCAAAAACAGCTCGGAGAACATGAACCGGCTCAGACGGGTGCCGGTGTCCAGGCTGGTCAGCGCGAACACGGACACGGCCAGGGTCAGCAGGGTATAGACCACGTTGTACACGCCGCTGGCGGTATCCAAGCTGAACATGGAGGCGATGCCGGTGGCGAAGGCCACGGCGGGGGAGCCGAACTCGCCGTCGGTGTAGCGCTTGAACACCATGCCCACGGCGATCAGGGACACCACACCCAGCGCGGACTCGATGAGCATGGAGCCGTAGCCGATGGGCTTGGCGTCCTTCTCGTTTGACAGCTGCTTGGAGGATGTGCCGGTGGAGATGAGGGAGTGGAAGCCGGAGCAGGCGCCGCAGGCCACGGTGATGAACAGGGCCGGGAACATGCCGCCCAGGCTGGTGGACCAGCCGGTGAAGGCGGGCATATCAAAGGTTGCGGTCTTGTCGCCGGTGAAGGCGGAGAAGCAGATGCCCACCACGGCCACGGCCATCATGGCGTACAGCAGGAAGCTGGACAGATAGTCACGAGGCTGGAGCATGATCCACACGGGGATCAGGGAGGCCACGGCGATGTACACGCCGATGAGCACGATCCAGGTGTTCCGGCTCAGGCACAGTCCGCAGTTCAATCCGATGAAGATGGCGGCCACGATGCCCACCAGCCCGATGCAGGTGGCCACGCCGGTGCTCAGGCCGGCCCGGTTGGTCAGCAGGCCGTAGATGATGGCCAGGACGATGAACAGCACGGAGACCATAGCGGTGGTCTGGTTGCCGGTGACGGCGTCGCCGGTGGAGATCAGGCCCGCGGGCTCGGCGGTCATGAACGTACCGGCCACCACGTTCACGAAGGAGGCGATGACCATGATCAGCACCAGCAGCGCGAACAGGATGAACAGCTTCTTGGCCCGGTCGCCCATGGAGGTCTTGATGATCTCACCCACGGATTTGCCCTCGTTGCGGATGGAGGCGAACAGGGAGCCAAAGTCCTGCAGGCCGCCGAAGAAGATGCCGCCGACGACGCACCACAGGAACACGGGCACCCAGCCGAACAGGGAGGCCTGGATGGGGCCGTTGATG
>CANQQB010000006.1 GCA_947625845.1 uncultured Oscillospiraceae bacterium | reverse complement strand
GTGAATTGATAGGTCACGCCGTTTTTCAGGTTCGCCGCCTTGCGGGTGTAGGTGGTGGCGGTGGTGGTGCCGATGGCGTGCCAGGAGCCGCCGTTTTCCCTGTAGTAGACCATGTACCGGGGCGTGCCGGGTATTTCGTTCCAGGAGACTTTGATGCCGTCGGACGCCAGGGAGATGGTCACCTCCGGGACGTTGGAGACGTATTCGAGGGAATTGCTGGCCTCGTAGCCGCTGAGCATGGTCACCTTGTCGTCGGCGCAGCAGCGGACGGTAAACTGGTATGTCACGCCGTTTTTCAGGTACTTTGCCGCACGCGTGTACGTGGTGGCGGTGGTGGTGCCGATCTTGTGCCAGCCGCCGCCGTTTTCATTATAATAGACCATATACCGGGGCGTGCCGGGTATCTCGTTCCAGGTAACCCGGATGCCGTCGTCGGTCTGGGCGATGGTCACCGCGGGCACCGGGGTCGGCGTGGCCGTGGGCACGGGCGTGGCCGTGGGCGTGGCCGTGGGCACGGGTGTGGGAGTGGGCGTGGGTGTAGGCGTGGGAGTTGGCGTGGGCGTAGGCGTAGGCGTGGGTGTGGGAGTCGGCGAAGGACTGGGTGAAGGCGAGGGGCTGGGCGAGGGCGAAGGACTGGGTGAAGGCGACGGCGAGGGACTGGGTGACACCGTGGGCACGGGTGAGGGCGAGGGGGTGGGTACGGACGTGCCGAGGGTAAAGCCGTTCTCTACCGCAAAGGAGATGAGAGAGGTATACTCTGTGGCGCCGGGGACATAGATGGTCGTCTTGCCGGGCATGCCCAGGGTGCCGGCCTGGGAGCCGGCGGGCTGGCCGTCGGCCAAACCGCTGGGAGAGGTCAGTGAGAGCGCGCATTTGGGGTTGTTGATGGTGAGCCTCGTCAAATCGCTGCAGTTGCCGAAAGCCCCGTAACAGATCGTGGTCACCGAGGACGGCAGCGAAACGTTTCGCAGGCCGGTACCGTCGAAGGCCATAGCGCCAACGGTGGTCAGGGAACTGTAAAGGGTCAGGCTCGTCAGCTTTTCGCAGCCGGCAAAGGCGCAGGTGCCGATAGAAACAAGGCGGGTCGGCAGGGAAACGCTGGAGAGGTTTTTGCAGTTGTAGAAGGCGGAGTGGCTGATGCTGGTGACGCCGGTGGGAATGTTGACGCTGCGCAGTCCGGAGCCGGAGAAGGCGCCGTTCCCAATGGTTGTGAGCCCGGTGGGGAGGGTGATGCCCGTGAGGGATGTGCAGGAAGCGAAGGCGTTTTTGCCGATGGAGGTCACGCCGCTGGGAATGGTCACGCTTGCGAGGGACTCGCAGCCGGCGAACGTCTCCTTCGGGATGCTCGTAAGGCCGGAGGGGAGGGTCACGCTCGTAAGGCTGACGCAGCGGAAAAAGACGCTCTCGCCAAAGCCAGTGAAGTTCCCATCCGCGTCTTTGACGCCGTCTTTGACGGTGCCGGGGATGGGTATGCGCTTCAGGGCGTAGCAGTCGGCAAACGCGCCGTTGCCGATGGTGGTCAGGGCGCTGCCCGAAAACGTGACGGAGGTAAGCCCTTTGCAGTAACAGAACGCGGCCTCGCCGATGGTGGTCACATTGGCAGGGATGGTCACGGACGTGAGGCCGGTGCAGCCCTGGAAGGCAGCCTGGCCGATGGACGTCAGACTGGCGGGCAGGGTGATGGACGTGAGCCCGGAGCAGCCGTAGAAGGCGTTGCGATAGATCAGGGTCACGTTGGAGGGGATGGTGACAGACTTCAGTTGGTCGCAGTACGCAAACGCGTTGCTGTAGATGTACAAGACGTTGTCGGGGATGGCATAGGAGGTCTCAGGCTTGCCCTTCGGGTACAGGTACAAGCCCGCGCCTCTCCTGCCGCTGACCTCGCTGAACAGTACGCCGTCCTCAGAACAGTAATTTTTGTTGGCCGGGGCTACATCGATCTTTTCCAGATGCTCGCAGCCGCTGAAGGTATCCGCAGCGATCTTGGTAACGGAGGCGGGGATGCTGAGGGAGGTCAGGCCGCTGCCGGTGAAGACGCTGCTGCCCATATTGGTGACGCCTTCGGGAATGGTGACAGAGGCGAGCTTGGAGCAGCCGTAAAAGGCGTAGGAGCCGATGTTGGTCACGGTGCCGGGGATGTCCGCCTTGGTCAGCGCGGTCAAAAAGGCAAAAGCGTAATTGCCGATGGTGGTCACGCCGCTGTCGAGCTTGACCTCGGTGATGTACCGGTTTTTCCCGCCGGCCATCCAGGGGGCGGTGCTGGTGGCGGTGTAACTGTTCATCGCGCCGGTATTGGTATTGGTGTCGGTGTCGGTACTGGTGCAGGAGATGGTGAGGGTGTATGTATCCTGCGTCTTTTGACCCTCCTTACCCACCGTTGTGGAGCCGTTCACCGTCAGGGTCCACGTCAGACCGGTGCCGCAATTGCCGGACGCCGCCACAGAGCCGACCTCGGCTATGGCCGCCGGTTCCGCGCCGTCGGCATCCTCGGGGGCCTCTGTGGGTTCAGGGGCTTCCGTGATCTCCGGCGCTTCCGTCTCTACGGGCATGGGCTCCGCCGCGGGTGCCTCCGTGACGACGGGCACGGGCTCTTCTGTGGGGACCTGCGTGTCCACGGGCGCGGGCTCTTCCGTGGGGACCTCAGTGTCCACGGGCGCGGGTTCTGCCGTGGGGACATCAGTGTCCACGGGCGCGGGCTCTGCCGTGGGGACCTGCGTGTCCACGGGCACGGGCTCTGCCGTGGGGACCTGCGTCTCTACAGGCGCGCTGTCCGCCAGACCGGGGACAGCGGCCAGGAAGGTCATCAGGATCGCCAGAAACAGGCTCAGGCGCTTTTTGGTCATAGGGCACACTCCTTTCGCTGGAAACCAATAAAAAACAACTTACAAAATCATATTATACTATGTTTTTATTCAATACGCAAGATGGCGGGGGACAGGTCGAACGCCGGAAAATACTTCCCCACGAAGGGCACGTCCGACACGGTGAAGGTCCGGTCGGCGAGATAGCCCAGCGCGCCGACGTCGGAGGTGAAGGCGAAGGTGAGCCGCCAGGACCAGAGAAGCTGCCGGTGCTCGCCGTGCTGGCGGTTCATCTTCTCCCGGCCGTACTTGCTGTCGCCTAAAAGGGGCCAGCCGGCGTTGGCCATCTGGACACGTATCTGGTGGGTGCGGCCTGTGTGGAGCCGACAGGAAACGAGGCTGAGGCCGTCCCGAAACGCCAAAAGCGCATAGTCCGTGGCGGCGAAGACGGCACCGGGTCCCTGTCCGGACTTGACGTAGACCTGGTTTTTCGCCGCGTCCTTAAATAACCATCCCTCCAGCCGTCCGGATGGCGGTTCCGGCTTGCCAAGGCACACGCAAAGATACTGCTTGTCCACCTGGCGGGCGCGTATCATCTCGTCCATAGCCCGCAGGGCGGGGGCGTTTTTTGCCGCTATCACGATGCCGCCGGTGCCCCGGTCGATGCGGTTGCACAGGGCGGGGGCGAAGCTGTTTTCCGACCGCGGGTCCCACTGGCCGGACTGGTAGGCGTATGCTTGGATATGGGCGATGAGGGTGTCAGTCGACCAGCCCTGAGCTTCGTGGCAGAGAACCCCGGGCCGCTTGTTCACCAGCAGGATATTGTCGTCCTCGTAGACTATATCAAGCTTTGGCCGCAGCGTCTCCAGCCAGCCGGACGGCTCTCTCTCCGGCGGGGCAAAAAATCCGTCCGGGATGTATAGCCGAACGGTGTCACCCTCTTGAAGGCGTACGTCGGGCCGGACCCAATGGCCGTTGACCTTCACGTCCTTGCGGCGAAATGCCTTTTGCAGCAGGGAGGACGGGATGGACGGGGCAGCTTTGGCGGCAAATCGGTCCGCACGCTGGCCGGCGTCGTTTTTTGTCACGGTAAACTCTTTCATAAATACAGTGTATCATGAAAATTTAGCATTGACAACGGGATTGTCTTAATTTATAATACTTTGGCGACTGTAGAGGTTTGTCCAATGATCTTAGATCTGCACGAAATCATCGAAGCGCCGGGAAAGAGCGTATCTTTCCGGTGCGAGCTGGACCGGGAGCGACTGGCGTTTCCGGGTCTGGAGGCTTTCCACGGGCCGGTGACAGCGCAGGGTACGGTGAAGAATACCGCCGGTGTGCTGACGCTGACAGCGGACGTTCAGGCGGATATGACCGTGCTGTGCGACCGGTGCGGAAAGCCCTTTGAAAAGCGCCTCACGCCCCGCTATACCGCCACATTGCAGGCGGACGCGGAGGACGCGGACAGCGAAAACATCTTTCCCCTGGACGGGGACGGCGTGGACGTGGCCGATGTGGCGGAGACGTGTATGATTCTGGACATGGACAGGAAATTCCTGTGTCGGCCGGACTGCAAGGGGCTGTGCCCTGTGTGCGGGAAGGACCTGAACGACGGCCCCTGCGGCTGCAAAAATGAGATCGATCCGAGAATGGCGGCCCTTGGGCAGCTGTTGGATGATATTCAGGAGGTGTGAACGATGGCGGTCCCAAAAAGAAAGGTCTCCCATGCCAGAAAGAGCAAGCGGCGTTCCAGCGTCTGGAAGCTGAGCGCGCCTAAGCTGGTCGCATGCCCCAACTGCGGCGAGTACCACGTGCCTCACCGTGCGTGCCCCAAGTGCGGCAAGTACGACGGCCGTGAGGTCGTTGCCGTGGGCGACGAGGAGAAGTGATCTTCTGCAAGACTGGGAGGCCGCGCCTCCCTTTTTTGCTGACACGGACTTCAATCATCGATTCTATGGGGCGGCGCATGCCGTCCCTAGAACGCTATACCGATAAGGAAGGAGGCGGAGAGGGATATGGCACGACCTCTGGTGGCCATCGTGGGCCGGCCTAACGTGGGCAAGAGCCTGCTTTTTAACCGGCTGGCCGGAAAGCGCCTGTCCATCGTGGAGGATACCCCCGGCGTGACGCGGGATAGGTTATACGCCTCCTGCGAGTGGACGGGACGGACCTTTGACATCGTGGATACCGGCGGCATCGAGCCCAACACGGCCAATGAGATCCTGCTGTTCATGCGGGAACAGGCCATGCTGGCCATCGACAGCGCGGACGTGATCGTCATGGTGGCGGACATCGGCTCCGGCGTCACGGCGGCGGATAAGGACGTGGCCGATATCCTGCGGCGCAGCGGCAAACCCGTGGTGCTGGCGGTGAACAAGATGGACGCCATCGGTCCCAACGACCCCGGCATCTATGAGTTTTACAACCTGGGCCTGGGGGACCCCATCGCTCTGTCCGCCGTGCACGGCCACGGTACCGGCGACCTGCTGGACGCCTGCGTGGCTCACTTCCCGCCGCCGGAAGATGAAGAGGCGGAGGACGGCCGTATCCGCGTGGCCGTCATCGGCAAGCCCAACGTGGGCAAGAGCTCGCTGATAAACTATATCCTGGGCGAAAAGCGGGTGATCGTGGCCGACATGCCCGGTACCACCCGGGACGCGGTGGACACGCCCGTGGACAATGAATTTGGCAGCTATCTCTTCATCGACACCGCCGGTATCCGCCGCCAGAGCAAGGTCAACGACCGGGTGGAGAAGTTCTCCGTGCTGCGGGCTCAACTGGCCGTGGAGCGAAGCGACGTGTGCCTCATCATGATCGACGCAAGAGACGGCGTGACAGAGCAGGACACCAAGATCGCAGGGCTTGCCCACGAGGCCGGAAAGGCCAGCATAGTTGTGGTGAATAAATGGGACCTGGTGGAAAAGGACACGAACACCATGGAACGGATGCGGAAAATGGTGAAGCAGGACCTGGCGTTTATGGATTACGCGCCGGTGGTGTTCATCTCCTGCTTGACGGGACAGCGAACAGGGCGTATATTTGATATGATAAACGCCGCCAATGAGCAGGCGTCGCTGCGCATCTCCACCGGAAAGCTGAACGATCTGCTGGCCGACGCTCAGGCAAGGCAGCAGCCGCCTACGGACAAGGGACGCCGCCTGAAGGTCTATTACATGACCCAGACCGGCGTCAAGCCGCCGCACTTCGTCATCTTCTGCAACAGCAGGGAATTGTTCCATTTTTCCTATCAGAGATATATCGAGAACCGTATCCGGGCCGTGTTCGGCCTGGAGGGAACGCCGGTCAAGCTGACGATCCGTCAGAAAGGAGAAAACGAATGATACCGCTTCTTTTCGTTCTCATCGCCATTTTGTCCTATGGCCTGGGCGCCTTGAACGGGGCTATGATCCTCAGCAAGTTCGTCTTTCACAAGGACATCCGCAAATATGGCTCCCACAACGCCGGGTACACCAACTTTGTCCGGGTGTTCGGCGCCAAGTGGGGTCCGGCGGTGTTCGCGGTGGACGTGCTGAAAACGGCCATCGCCGTGCTGGCGGGCGGGCTCATCATGCTGATCGTGGACGGCGACGGGACCTACGTGACCGTGGGACGGCTGTTCGCCGGGTTCTGCGCCATGCTGGGGCATATGTACCCGGTGCAGTACCAGTTCCGGGGCGGCAAGGGCGTCGTGTGCTGCATGGCCACGCTGTGGCTGGCGGACTGGCGGGTGGGTCTGGTGGCCACGGGCGTGTTCGTCATCGTGGTGGCGTTCTCCCAGTTCGTGTCCCTGGCCAGTATGTGCGCCTGCTTCGTGGGCGCGCTGGCCACGTGGCTTTTTACCCCCACGGAGAACCTGCGGGGCCTGTGCGGCTCGCTGGTGCTCATTATGGCGCTGTTCATCATCTGGCGCCATCGGGGCAATATCTTCCGGCTTCTGGAGCATCGGGAGCCGAAGGTCAAGTGGGGCCGGACGGCGGGCCAGAGCGACAAGCGCATGCAGGACAAGTTCTGAGCTCATATGAACGACAAAATGCCGCGGACGAGATATCCGCGGCGTTTTCGCATGCCTATGTAGTTTTTACAGCACTGGGTGGGAGGTATCCGCCGGTTTTTCCATTTCCTCCGGGTGGGCCAGAAGGTCCCGCATGTGGGCGAAGGCCAGGGCGAAGTAGTGCCCCGAAGCGATGCGCTCGTCCATGACGATGCCCAGGGGGATGCACCGGATCACCTCGGGCTGGCCGCCTTTGCCGCGCTTGACGATGTCGCGCATATTGCCCATGGCGATGGAGATGGAGGTGGTGCCGAAGTCGTAGACGTGGTGATAGATGTGGTTGGTGCGGATGCTGGCCAGGTTGGTGATCAGGACGCTGGCGTGGAAGGGACTCACGTCCAGCAGGGACTGGGGGATCAGACCGTGCTTGTCCCCGAAGCGGAGGACACAGCCGATGAAGTTGATCAGCCAGGGAAACTTCAGGATCGCACCCATGACCTTGTCGATGCTGGTCTCGCTTTCGTCGGCGCCGGCGGTGTTTTCCTCCACGTATTTGTCGATCTTGTTCTGGATGTCGAAGATGGTGTCCGACGGGCTGATGTCCAGCTTGGACTCGGTATCGTCGTTGGCGCCGCCGCCGGCGCGGAGCACCACCAGCGCCACCTTCAGGTCCTTGTGCTCGTATATCCGCTTGTTCACCAAAAAGCGGTTCAGCAGCGGAAACGCGGCCACCGTGTGGGCATAGGCCGTCATGATAAGGGCCATATGGCTGATGTGCTTGCCCTCACGGCGCTTGGCGTTCATGTACTGGCGCAGCGGCTCCACGGGGATGTCCACCGTGATCATGTTCATGGAGTCGTGCCGGTGCGGCATGAACTGGGGGATCAGATAGTATATCGGGTTAGAGGATTCCCGGACGCGGATGCCGTCAGGTCTTCCCATGTGCGCACCTCCTTGTGGTCAATGGTAATTGCTTCAATATATTTAACCACATTTTTCCGGAAACTGCAACCGTCAGTTTGCAAAAAACCGAAATGGTCAGATCGCCACGCCAAGGCCGGTCAGAGCCCAGCAGATCAGGATGGGCAGAAACAGCGCCGGCAGGTAGTCGGCGGTCTTGATCTTTTTCAGTCCCAGCAGATTCAGCGCGATGGCCAGCAGCACCAGCGAGCCTACGCAGCTCATGGCCGGCATGGCGCCGATGCGGGCCAAAAAGGGCTGTATGGAGGCTGCCAGGGCTACCAGCGCTCCCTGAAAGACAAGCACGAACGCCGCCGACGCCAGTACCGACGCGCCGTATGTCACGGAAAGGCAGGTGGAGGACACAAAGTCCAGCATGGACTTGATGAGCAATGTTGTGTGGCACTCCAGGGTCAGCCGTCCCGCCGGATTGGCGGCGCTCTCAAAGGAGCCCAGCACCGTCATGGACCCGATGCAGAAAAGAAGACAGGCCGTCACGAATCCCTCCGCCGGGTTGTTCACGCCCTCCGCGCCGCCGCCAATTCTGGCCAGCACCGCGTCGCCAAGGCGGTTGAGCCTGTCGTCCAGGCGCAGCAGCCAGCCGATGAGCAGACCCGCCGCCATACTGGCCACGCAGATAAGCGCCTGCACGCCGCTGGTCACGCCTACGATGCCGCCGGCCGCCGCGAACACGGTGCAAAAGCCCAGGCACACCATCATGGTCTCCGGCAGAGGCTCGCGGGGCGGGAACTTTCCCGTCTGTGTCCGGGGCGCGCCGCCGGACCTGCGCCGCAGCAGCAGCCCCAGACACCCACCCAGCAGCACCGTCAAAACATTACAGACTACGCCAAAATACTTCCACACGGTTTTTATCCCTCGCTCGATTTAAGTCTTCGGGATTATAGCATATTTTGTCAAATCTGTATAGCCATTTATTGGCCGCTGGCGCCGTAGTTGGCCAGCACGCGGGCGCTGGGGTCGTTCACGTCGCAGCCTGCCCAGGACTTGTTGGGCATCCAGAAGTCCTTGACCATGGGGGCCTGGCCGGGGTAATATTTCTCAAATATCTCCCGGTAGAGAAGGCTCTCCTTGGTGAAGGGCCGGGCGAAGTCATAGGCCAGACGGCGCTTTTCAAATTCCTCGTCGGTGTACTTTGTCTCGGCGTACTCCTTCAGGTCGTCCACCATGGAGTGGCCCACCGCGTCGGAGAAGGCCGCCTTCTGCCGCCACAGGATGCCGTCGGGGAGGATGTGGTCCTTTTCAAAGGCGTGGCGCAGTAAATACTTGCCCATGTTGTAGCTGTTCACTTTGCGCTTCGGGTCCACGCTCATGACATACCTGACAAATTCCAGGTCCCCAAAGGGCACGCGGGCCTCCAGGGAGTTGGCGGAGATGCACCGGTCGGCTCGGAGCACGTCGTACATGTAAAGCTCGTCGACCCGCTTTTTGGCCTCCTGCTGGAATGCCTCCGGAGAGGGGGCGAAGTCGGTGTATTTATACCCGAACAGCTCGTCGGATATCTCCCCGGTGAGCAGCACCCGCACGTCGGTGGTGTCATGGATGGCCTTGCAGCACAGGTACATGCCCATGCTGGCCCGGATGGTGGTGATGTCCCAGGTGCCCAGCATGGCGATGACCTCCTCCAGGGTGTCCAGCACCTGTTGGCGGGTCATGTACACCTCCGTGTGGTCCGCGCCGATGTAGTCCGCCACCTGGCGGGCGTATTTGAGGTCGATGGCGTCTTTATCCATGCCGATGGCGAAGGAGCGGATGTGCTTGCCCAGGATCCGGGCGGATATGGCGCAGACAAGGCTGGAGTCCAGCCCGCCGGACAGGAGAAAGCCCAGAGGCGCGTCCGCGTCCAGGCGTTTGTCCACGCCTAAGATCAGCTTTTCCCGGATGTTGCGGCACACGGTCTCCAAGTCGTCGTCCACATATTTGTCTACGGTGGTCACGTCGGCGTAGCGGACGAATTTTCCGTCGGCGTAATAGTGGCCGGGCGGGAAGGGGACGATCTCGCGGCACAGCCCCACCAGGTTTTTCGCCTCGCTGGCGAAGACCATGCTGCCGTCGTCCAGATAGCCGTAGAACAGCGGCCGGATGCCGATGGGGTCACGGGCGGCGACGAACCGGTCCTTTCGGCTGTCGTAGATGATCATGGCAAATTCCGCGTCCAGCATGGCGAACATGTCCAACCCGTACTTGCGGTACATGGGCAGGATGATCTCGCAGTCGGATTCGCTGCGGAAAGTATATTCTTTGGCAAGCTCCGCTTTGATGGGCCGGAAAAGATAGAGCTCTCCGTTGCACACGGCCATATCCCCGTCCAGGTGGAACGGCTGCATGCCGTTGGGGTGCAGACCCATGATGGCCAGACGGTGGAAGCACAGCCAGCCGCTCCCGGCCTTTTCCACACGGGTCATGTCCGGGCCGCGGAAACAGGTCCTATCGAAATAGGGCCGAAGCTGGTCCTCTGTCAGCGTCCTTTTTGTAAATCCCATGATACCGCACATAGCTTTTTACCTCTCCTTACAGCAAAAAAAGAGCAGCGGCGTTATCAAGAACGTCGTTGCTCTTATCCGCAGTATAGACCCATAAGGGGAAGTTGTCAAGTCTTTTCTTGTTTCGCCGCCGGGGAGGCGGGGGGCTCGTCCGCGTGGAAATACTTGGCGTAGTTGTCCCGGAACATCTGCCGGTAGGCCTCGTTGGCGGAGTGGTGCAGATCGTGCAGGTACTGGTGCTCCTGGCCGGTGATGGCGCTGTCGTTGCGGCTCAAAATATACACGGCCAGGTCGGAGCACTGGTCGGACACCCGCTCCAGGCTTTGCAGGATGTTTTGGTAGAGGATGCCGGTGTACACGTCGCAGATGCCGTGGGTCATGCGGTCCACGTGCCGGGCCTTCATGGCCTCGATGAGGTCGTCGATGACTTCCTCCAGGGGCTCTACGGCCCGCGCGCTGCGGGTGTCGTTCTGCTTGAACGTCCGGCAGGAGAGCGTCAGGATGTCGGTCACGGCGCAAATGGTGTTCTCCAAGTCCACACGGGCCTGCTCGGACAGGGATTTGCCGCTTTCGTGCAATAGCTGGGCGTCGTGCTCAATGTCCACGGCCAGGTCGCCGATGCGCTCAAAGCACGTCAGCGCCTTGACCTGGAAACTCTGGCTCAGGTTGTCCGAGGTGACGGTGATGTGGGGGGAGAGGTTGACCAGGTATTGGTTGGTGGCGTCGGCCATCTTATCCAGCAGGGCCTCCCGCCGGGAGAGGCGCTCGGTCTGCTTAGCGTCAAATTCAAAAAGCTGGCTGGTGGCCAGGCGGTAGCTGCTCTGGGCCACATCGGCCATATGGCCGATGAGGTGGGCGGACTGGTCCAGGGCGATGCGGGGGTTGGTGACCAGGTGGCTGTCCAGCTCCCGCAGGTTCTCCACGATGTCCAGATATTCCGGGGGCGCGGGCTTGTCCGGCACAAGCTTCTCCGCCAGACGGGCGAACACGCCGGACAGGGGCAGGAACAGCACCGCCGGCAGAAGCCGGAACAGGCCGTGCACGTTGGCCACGCCGCCGGAGTCCAGCGTGGCGTACCAGAGGCCGTCGCCGATGACGCCTGTGGCGCGCAGCACGGCCAGGGTCACGGTGATGAGAAGCGCGGCGCAGATATTGTATATGACGTGTACCGTGACCGTGCGTATCTGCTCGGGCTTGGCGCCGATGCGGCAGACGAGGAACGTGGTCAGGCAGTCGCCGATGTTGACGCCGATGATGACGCCTACCACGCCGGACAGGTGCACGCCCACGGAGCTTGCGAAGGTCTGCAGGATGCCGATGACGGCGGAGGAACTCTGGATGACGCCGGTCACCGCCGTGCCGGCCAGAAAGCCCAGGAAGTGGTTGCCCTCAAAGGCGGTCAGAAGGCCGCTCAGGGCGTCGCCAAAGCTGCTCACCGCGTCGCTCATGAAGATAAGCCCCATGAACAGCACGCCAAAGCCCATGGCGATGGTGCCGATGTTCTGGGCGGAGCTGCCGTGGATGAACATCAAAAGCACGATGCCGATGATAAGGGCGATGGGCGCGAGATTTTCCGCGTTGAAAAGGTACAACAGACTGGAAGCGCCGGCCTGCAGGTCCATGAGCCGGATGATCTGAGCGGTGATGGCAGTGCCCACGTTCGCGCCAAGGACGATGCCGATGGACTGGCGGAAGGTGAGAAAGCCCGCGCCTACCAGGCCCACGGTCAGCACGATGGTGGCGGTGGAGCTCTGGATCATGCAGGTGACCAGCGTGCCCAGCAAAAAGCCCAGAGCGGGCTTGCTGGTGACCTTGGCCAGCGCCGCCTTCATGGCGCTGCCGGAGCAGCTTTTCAGCCCGTCTCCCATGACGCGCATGCCGTACAGGAACATGGCCAGACCACCCAACAGGGCGATGATCTTGTAGAACGTATCCATATAGTGCGTATCTCCGGGGTCATTTCCCCAAAACGTCATATGTCGAACTTACACCAGCATCCATATTACACTATAGCTTTTTCCTGTACAAGTTAAAATTGGTGTCATTTTGTAACGCATTGGAATTTGCTTCATGCTACAATGACAGAAAAATCCGCGGGCGCGCCGGTGGGCCTGCCCGCAAGGAGGTTTCTATGGCCTATTATTACAGCGAGCCGTCCCACACGTTCAGCGAGTATCTGCTCATTCCGGGGTACACATCGGAACAGTGCGTGCCGGACAACATCAGTCTGAAAACGCCCCTGGTGCGCTTCAAAAAGGGTGAGACGCCGGCCATCACGCTCAGTATCCCCATGGTCAGCGCCATCATGCAGTCCGTGTCCAACGACACCCTGGCTATTGCCCTGGCACGGGAGGGCGGACTTTCCTTCATCTACGGCTCCCAGTCCATCGAAGACGAGGCGGCTATGGTGGCCAGGGTGAAGAACTATAAATCCGGCTTTGTGGTCAGCGCCTCCAACGTGACGGCCGACGCCACGCTGGCCGATATCCTGGCACTGAAGGCGAAAAACGGCTTTTCCACCGTGGCCGTGACCGAAGACGGCACCGCTAACGGCAAGCTTCTGGGCATCGTCACCAGCCGGGACTACCGGGTCAGCCGCATGTCCACCGACGAGCGGGTGCGGGACTTCATGACCCCTCTGGAAAAGCTGGTCACCGCCCCCGCCGGCACGAGCCTGAAGGTGGCCAACGACATCATCTGGGACCATAAGCTCAACGCTCTGCCTATCGTGTCGGCGGACGGCAGGCTGGAGTATTTCGTCTTCCGCAAGGACTACGCCAGCCATAAGGAAAACCCGGACGAGATGCTGGACGGGGAAAAGCGGCTGATGGTGGGCGCGGGCATCAATTCCCGCGACTATGCCCAGCGGGTCCCGGCTCTGGTCGAGGCCGGTGCGGACGCGCTGTGCATCGACTCGTCCGAGGGCCATTCCGTCTGGCAGAAGCGGACCATCGAATGGATACGGGAACGCTACGGCGAGAGCGTGAAAGTCGGCGCGGGCAACGTGGTGGACGCGGAGGGCTTCCGGTTTCTGGCGGACGCCGGGGCGGATTTCGTGAAGGTAGGCATCGGCGGCGGGTCCATCTGCATCACACGGGAGACGAAGGGTATCGGCCGCGGTCAGGCCACGGCGGTCATCGAGGTGGCGAAGGCACGGGACGAGTATTTTAAGGAAACGGGCGTCTATGTGCCCATTTGCTCCGACGGCGGTATCGTGATGGACCATCACATCACTTTGGCGCTGGCCATGGGCGCGGATTTCGTCATGCTGGGCCGGTACTTTGCCCGCTTTGACGAGAGCCCCACGCCAAAGCTGAACATCAACGGCACCATCGTGAAGGAGTACTGGGGCGAGGGGTCCAACCGGGCACGGAACTGGCAGCGGTACGATCTGGGCGGCGGCGAGAGTCTCAGCTTTGAAGAGGGCGTGGACAGCTACGTCACCTACGCCGGCGGGCTGCATGAGAATGTGCAGAAGACGCTGTACAAGGTCAAGTCCACCATGTGCAACTGCGGCGTCACCGACATACCCGCTCTGCAGCGGGACGCGCGGCTCACTTTGGTCAGCGAGACCAGCATCGTGGAGGGCGGCTATCACGACGTGACGCTGCGCAACACCAGCGCTATGCAATAAAAAGGGGGAACACCCATGACCGATATCGAGATCGCGCAGGCCTGCAAGATGGAGCCCATCGGCGCTATCGCCGAAAAGGCCGGCGTGGACGAAAAATACCTGGAGCCCTACGGCAGGTACAAGGCCAAGGTGGATTATGCGCTGCTGACCGAGAGTCAACGGCCCGACGGGAAACTGGTGCTGGTGACCGCCATCACGCCTACCCCCGCTGGCGAGGGCAAGACCACCACCAGCATCGGCCTGGCGGATGGCCTGCGGCGCATGGGCAAAAACGCCATCCTGGCCCTGCGTGAACCCTCTCTGGGCCCGGTGTTCGGCGTCAAAGGCGGCGCGGCCGGCGGCGGGTACGCACAGGTGGTGCCCATGGAGGACATCAACCTGCACTTCACCGGCGACTTTCACGCCATCGGCGCGGCCAATAACCTGCTGGCCGCGATGCTGGATAACCATATCTATCAGGGCAACGCTTTAAATATCGATCCAAAGAGCGTGACCTGGAAGCGCTGCGTGGACATGAACGACCGACAGCTTCGCCACATGGTGGACGGCCTGGGCGGGCGTGTCAACGGCGTGCCACGGGAGGACGGGTACGACATCACCGTGGCCACGGAGATCATGGCGGTGTTCTGTCTGGCCGGGTCTGTCCACGACCTGAAAGAGCGGCTGGGGCGCATTGTGGTGGCGTATACCTATGACGGCGCGCCGGTGACGGCCAAGGATTTGAAGGCGGTGGGGGCAATGGCGGCCCTTTTGAAGGACGCGCTGAAGCCCAATCTGGTCCAGACATTGGAGGGCACCCCGGCGTTTGTCCACGGCGGGCCTTTCGCCAACATTGCCCACGGGTGCAACAGCGTGCTGGCTACCCGGATGGCCATGAAGCTGGGGGACTACGCCGTGACCGAGGCCGGCTTCGGCGCGGACCTGGGCGCGGAAAAATTCCTGGACATAAAGTGCCGCTATGCGAACCTGGCCCCCTCGGCGGTGGTGGTCGTCGCGACCATACGGGCGCTTAAATGCACGGCGGGCTGGCCAAGTCGGAGCTGGGCCGCGAGGACCTGGCGGCGCTGGAAAAGGGCATGCCGAACCTGCTGCGGCATGTGTCCAACATCAAAAACATCTACGGGTTGCCCTGCGTGGTGGCGGTGAACCGCTTCCCCACGGACACGGACGCGGAGGTGACACAGGTCATCGAAAGCTGTGCCAAGCTTGGTGTGAAGGCCGTGCTGGGGGACTTCTGGGCCAAGGGAGGCGCTGGCGCCGTGGATCTGGCGGGCGAGGTCGTGCGGCTGTGCGAGAGTGAAAAGCCCGATTTTCGGTTCAGTTATGTGCTGGATATGCCGCTGGAGAAGAAGATCGAGGCGGTGGTGCAAAAGGTCTACGGCGGCGCGGGCATTTCCATCCTGCCGGCGGCGCAAAAGCAGATCGCGCGGCTCACGGAGCTGGGCTTCGGGGATCTTCCCGTGTGCATCGCCAAAACGCAGTACAGCTTTTCCGACGACCCCTCGAAACTGGGCGCGCCGGAGGGCTTCACCGTCACGGTGAAGGAGGTCAAGGTCTCCGCCGGCGCGGGCTTCGTGGTGGTCCTCACCGGGGACATCATGACCATGCCGGGACTTCCCAAAGTTCCGGCGGCGGAGAAGATCGACGTGGACGATGCGGGCGTCATCTCCGGCCTGTTTTGAGGGAAATGGAAGGAAAAGGAAAACTGATCGTGCTGGAGGGCGTGGACGGCAGCGGCAAGGCTACCCAGGCAAAAATGCTGTTTGAGACGCTCAAAAGCCGTGGCGTCAATGTCCGACAGGTGTCCTTCCCGGACTACGAAAGCGATTCCTCGGCGCTGGTGAAGATGTATCTGCGGGGGGACTTCGGCAAGGAGCCCGGAGACGTGAACGCCTACGCCGCGTCCAGCTTTTACGCTGTGGACCGCTACGCCAGCTTCAAAAAGGACTGGGAGGCGTTTTATCGCGCCGGCGGCGTGGTGGTCGCGGACCGGTATACTACCTCCAACGCCGTGCACCAGTGCTCCAAGCTGCCGGAGGATGAGTGGCAGGGGTTTTTGGACTGGCTTTTCCACTTTGAATATGAGCTGTTGTCCATCCCCGCGCCTGACCAGGTGTTCTTTTTGCGCACCGAGGCGGCGGTGACGGAAAAGCTGCTCTTAAAGCGCTACCACGGCGACGAGAGCCGGGAGGACATCCACGAGGCGGATAGGGCCTATATGGCACGCTCCCGTCAGGCAGCGGAATACTGCGCGGAAAAGCTGGGCTGGACCGAGGTCCACTGCGTCCGGGACGGGTCCATGCGCACGGCGGAGGACATCCACGGGGAAGTATTGGATAAACTGCATATTTGAATTAGGAGGAACGACTATGAGCTGCAATATCACGGACTTCAAGGGCGTCATCCCGGCGGTGCTGTCGGTGTTCGGCAGGGACGAACAGCCGGACGAGAAGGCTACCCGCGCGTTCATCCGCCATCTGATGTGCTATGACATCGGCGGGCTGTACCTGACCGGTTCCACCGGCGAGGCCTTTTTGCAGGACAGCGCCGAGCGCATGCGCCAGGTGGAAGTGGTGATGGACGAGGTAGGCGGCAAGCTGCCGGTGGTGGTGCACGTGGGCGCCATCTCCACCAAAATGTCCATCGACCTGGCCAAGCACGCTCAGCGTGCCGGAGCGGTGGGAATCTCCAGCGTGCCGCCGTTTTACTATAAGTTCTCCGAGCAGCAGGTCTACGATTATTACCGGGATATCGCCGAGGCGGTGGACCTGCCTATGATCGTGTACAATATCCCCTTGGCGGGCATGCTGAGCGCGGACATGATCGGCCGGCTGGGCAAGATCGAAAACGTGCAGGGCGTGAAGTACACCGGAACTGCCCTCTATGAGGTCACCCAGTTCAAGGACGCCTGCGGGGAGGACTTTCTGGTCTACGGCGGCTGCGACGAGATGGGCGCGTCCAACATCGCGCTGGGTGTGGACGGCGTGATAGGCTCTTTCTATAACTGCATCCCGGACCTGTACCTGCGTATTTGGGACGCGGTGAAGAAAAACGACGCGGCGGCTGCGGCCATGCTGCAAAAGAAGGCCCTGCATGTCATCGAGCTGGGCATCGCCAGCGGCAGCATGATGGCCTGCCTGAAGCTGTGGCTGCGGGCGGCCGGCGTGCCGGTGGGCTACGTCCGGCGGCCGTTCAACAACTTCAGCGCGGACGAGGAAAAGCATCTGGTGGACGCGCTGCTCGACCTGGACGAGCGGGAGCAGATCGGTCTGGACATCGCCGCGCGAATCCGGGCCAATCAATAAACGGCATAGACAGCAAAAACCCCGGCGACCTGATGGTCGTCGGGGTTTTCTTTATGGTGGACGATACAAGACTCGAACTTGTGACCTCCCGCACGTCAAGCGGATGCGCTACCAGCTGCGCCAATCGTCCGTTCAGCGTTTGGTATTCTACCGTAAATCGCCGGGAATGTCAAGAGCTTTGTGCAAAAATCCTGCCTGGGCGTTCAGACGGTCCGCCACTGGCCGTCCGGGGACAGTTCGATGATCTCCAGTCCCTGGCGCATGGCGTAGAGCATGGTGCTCTGCGTGCCGCCGCGCTCGCCGTTATAGACGGCCACAAGAACGCCAGAGGCGTCCACCATATACTGGTTGCGGTCGCGCATGCAGGTGGGCGTATAGGCGCTGTGCAGGACGGTGATCTTGTCGCAGGACTCAGCCAGGCGGAAATAGCGCCGCCGCCAACGCTCGTCCCAGCGCTGCTCCTGGCCCTGAAAGGGCACGGCGGCCTCCAGCATCACGTCCGGGTGTTCCTCCCGCAGGGCGCACACCGCCTCGCCGAAGTACATGTCCGCGCCGGTGGCCATACCGCATATAAAATGCCGTACGCCGCCGGCGTAAAGGCTCGACAGCACGTCCGCCAGCGCGGCTTTCAGACGCAGACAGCCCGGCGCGCGCTCGTCGTTCCGCCAGGGCAGCTTCTCGGCCCGGTGGCCGGTAAAACAACAGGTCTTTTCTCGTTCCATGGGTATATTATGACACACGCGGCCGTTTGCCGCAATAGCATATTGGAAAGAAAAATTTTTGCACACATGAAATTTCCGCGGAAATGTAGGCATAATAAGAGCTGTTACAATACTATTCGACGGAGGCATAAAGATGAAAAGCATCTTGACGATCATACTCGCGGCTGTGATGCTGCTGAGCCTGCTGGGTGGCTGCGCCAAGGACATGAGCGGGGAGAACCGTCCCACGGCCACGCCCGCAGTCACCGCCACGACCAAGCCCACGCCTACCGAGGGACCCACGGCCACGCCAGAACCCACCGACGAGCCTGACGACAGCACGGCGGACGGTATCATCGACGACGGCCGGGACGCGGTGGACGGCGTCGTCGGCGCCGGTGAGGACGCGGTGGACGACATCGTGGACGCCGGAGAGGACATGGTGGACGACATGACCGGCAACGGCCAGGATAACGGCAGCGCCAGGGACAACAACGCCCAGGCCAGCACCAACCCCGAGGCCACGCCCGAGCACAGCGACAAGGACTAAACCTGAATACCGCACAAGCGGCCCGGATTTCCGGGCCGCTTTGCCATAGTATGGAATTTATCGGATGAGGCCGTGCTTGGCCAGCACTTCCGCCAGCGCGGCTCTGTTGCCGTCGCCCATGGGGACCAGCGGCAGGCGCATCTCGGGCGAGCACAGGTCCATCATGCCCATGGCGGTCTTGACGGGGATGGGGTTCACCTCCCGGAACAGGGCGGTGAACAGGTCCATGTATTCCCGGTTGAGCGCCGCCGCGGCCGTATAGTCCCCGGCCAGGCACAGCGCGCACAGGCGGCCCACGGCGGCGGGCACGATGTTGCTGGCCACGGATATGACGCCTTTTGCCCCCAGGGCCATCATGGCCACGGTGTCGCTGTCGTTGCCGCTGTAAAAGTGCAGCCTGTCGCCGCACAGGGCGCAGGTCCTGGCGAATGCGCCGATGTCCCCGTTGGCCTCCTTGACGGCGTTGATGCGGGGGTGGTCGGCCAGGACGGCGTATGTTTCCGGCGTCACTCCCACGCCTGTCCGGCTGGGGACATTGTAGACGATGATGGGAAGCTCGGTCCGGTCCGCTATATAGGTGAAGTGCTTGACGAGGCCGGCCTGGGTGGTCTTATTGTAATAGGGCGTGACCAGCAGCAGCCCGTCCGCGCCGGCGCTCTCGGCCCGCTTGGCCATTGCCAGAGCGGCGGCGGTGTCGTTGGAGCCGACGCCGGCCACGATCTTCATCCGGCCGCCGCTTTTTTTGACGGCGAAGCGAAAGAGCTTTTCCCGCTCGTCCGGGGTGAGTGTAGCGCCTTCGCCGGTGGTGCCGCAGACGATGAGCGCGGCGGTGCCGCCGGCGGCCTGAGCCTCGATGAGGCGGGCAAAGGCGTCAAGATCGATGGCGCCATCCAGCATCGGCGTCACGATGGCGGTGCCGGAGCCGGTAAATATCGGCGTTTTCAATTCGATTCCTCCTAATGGGAAGACGCCGCGGACGATCGGTCCACAGCGTCTTTTGCATCAAATTTGGGAGGTCATTTATCCAGCCAGCCCTCTGCCCGGAGAAGCTCCGCCAGCAGCACCGCGCCGCCGGCCGCGCCACGCAGGGTATTGTGGCTCAGGCACACGAACTTGTAGTCATACTGGGTGTCGGGCCGAAGCCGTCCGACGCTCACGGCCATACCGCCTTCCAGATTCCGGTCCAGCTTTGTCTGGGGCCGGTTGTCCTCCTCGAAATAGTGGAGGAACTGTTTGGGGGCGGAGGGGAGCGCCAACTGCTGGGGCTTGCCGGAAAAGGCGGTCCAGCGGGCCAGGATTTCCTCCTTGGAGGGCTTTTTGGCAAAGCTGGCGAATACGGCGGCCATATGGCCGTTGCTGGCGGGGACGCGCAGGCACTGGGCGGTGATGGACGGAGCGGACGCGTTCACGATCCGGTCGTTTTCCACATGGCCCCAGAGCTTCATGGGCTCCTGCTCGCTCTTTTCCTCCTCGCCGCCGATGTAGGGTATCACGTTGTCCGCCATCTCCGGCCAGGTCTCAAAGGTCTTGCCCGCGCCGGATATGGCCTGATAGGTGCACACCAGCACCTTTTCCAGGCCGAACTCGTCCTTCAGCGGGTGCAGCGCGGGAACGTAGCTTTGCAGGGAACAGTTGCTCTTGACGGCGATGAAGCCGCGTCTGGTGCCCAGACGCTTGCGCTGGGCCGGGATGACGGCCAGGTGCTCCGGGTTGATCTCCGGCACCACCATGGGCACGTCAGGCGTCCAGCGGTGGGCGCTGTTGTTGGATACCACCGGACACTCCAGCTTCGCGTAGCCTTCCTCCAGCGCGCGTATCTCGTCGGTCTTCATATCCACGGCGGAGAACACCAGGTCCACCTCCGCGGCGATGGCGGCCATATCGTCCACGGCGTTTTTGACCACGATGGCCTTGGCCTTTTCCGGCATGGGCACCTCCAGTGCCCAGCGGGTTCCAACGGCCTGCTCGTAAGTCTTTCCGGCGCTGCGGCCGCTGGCCGCGATGACCGTCAGGTCGAACCAGGGGTGCTCCGCCAGCAGGGAGACAAAACGCTGCCCCACCATACCGGTGCCGCCGATGACGCCAACTTTCAGCTTTTCCATGTTTGATGACCTCCTGAATCAGTGTATGCAGCCGCGAAAAAGGGGTGCAAGGTTACATAATCGTTGACAATATGTCGGTTTTTGTATATAGTATTGCCCGTAAAGTACAGCCTGTAAAGTATAGCACTTGCGCACTTTTCCGTCAACAGATACGCATTTTTGGCGGGAAGGAGGTCACTTATGCACAACAAGCGGCGCGTCCGCCGTTTCGCGGCGGCTCTGGCGATGGTCCTGCTGGCGGCGGTATGCCTGCCCACAGGGGCGGAGGCCGCCGGGTTTTCCGATGTGAACGGCTCCAACTGGTATTACGAAGCCGTGAACTACGTGGTGGGACGGGGCCTTTTCAAGGGCACCAGCGACACGGCATTTTCCCCGAACCTGAGCATGTCACGGGCTATGTTCGTGACCGTGCTGGGCCGGTACGCCGGGGTGGACCCGGCGGGGTGGAAGGACGCGGGCTTCACCGACGTGCCCGCCGGGGCCTATTACGCCGGTTACGCCGCCTGGGCGAAGGCCGCGGGCGTGGTCTCCGGCACGGGCAACAATAAGTTCAGCCCCGACGCCAACATCACACGGGAGCAGATGTGCGCGATGCTGAACCGGTTCGCCGCCGCGATGGGGCTGGCTCTGGGCCAGTCGGGCGCGGTCAATACGTTTCCGGACAGCGGCCAGATCAGCGCCTGGGCGAAGGCCGACGTGGACGCGATGCAGCGCTGCGGCGTGATACAGGGCAATGCCAACGGTAAATTGAACCCCCTCGGCTCCGCCACCCGTGCGGAGGCGGCCACCATGCTCATGCGCTTTGCCGGCTCCGGCGGCGGGACTCCGTCCGCCGGTGACCAGCCGGAAACTTTGGACCCCAACACCCTGCCGGATACGCCGGCCACACGCCCCGGCGGGACCGTGGCCATCCAGTCCAATGTGATCCGGGTGGGCGTGCTGGTCAAGACGAAGAACATCGACACCTGCGTCCAGACCGTGACACTGAACTGTGAAAACGGCTCGGGCTTTGCCTACGGCGTCATGTCCGGCCGACAGTTCTCCGCCGTGGGGTCCGTGGACAGCACAAGCGTCACCGTCACCACCGACGGCACGGTCTTCACGGTCAGTGACGGCGCGGGGAACGTGGTCTATACCACCGAGGGGACGCTGGCCCTGCACCCGGCGAGCGGCGGCAAGGCCGTGACGCGGGTGAATGGGAATTACAGATATTTTGGCGACTTTGAACTCACCCAGGCCACCGGAAAGCCCGGGTACATAACCGTTGTGAATTACGTGGACGTGGAGGATTACGTGAAGGGCGTGCTGCCCTTTGAGTTCTCCAACAGCTGGCCGGCGGAGGTCATGAAGGCGGTGGCCATCGTATGCAGAAGCTATGCGATGAGCTATAATTGGAGCATATACGGCGCGTACGGCATGGACATCGTAACCGGCTCCGGGACGCAGATTTACTATGGCCGGGCCAAAAGCTATGACGAGAGCTGGTTTGCCGCGTCGGACGCGGCGGTGGACGCGACAAGTGGTCAGTATCTGACCTATAACGGCAAGATATGTGTGACCTGCTATTCCTCCTGTGACGGCGGGCAGACATTGGATTCGTCCGCGGTCTACGGCACGAACTACCCCTATCTGGTGGGTAAGGCGGACCCCTACGAGCAGGCGGCCAAGAGCGATATCGCCGCAGGCGGCGGCAACTACAGCTCCATGGTCAGCGCCAGCCACCGGGTGGGCATGAGCGCCTGGGGAGCTTACGCCATGGGGAAATATTACAATAAGAGCTGCGAGGCGATCCTGGGCTTTTACTACACCGGGACCAGCATCCAGAGTGGAGGCTGAGTTGAAGACATCCGATTTTATGTACGAACTGCCGGAGCGGCTGATCGCCCAGACGCCTTTGGAACGCCGGGACGGGTCCAGGCTGCTGGCGCTGGACAAGACCACCGGCGAGATGGAACACCGGCATTTTTACGATCTGCCCGACTATCTCCGGCCAGGGGACTGCATGGTGCTCAACGACTCCCGTGTGATACCGGCCCGGCTCGTCGGCGCACGGCCTACCGGCGGCGCGGCGGAGGTGCTGCTGCTGCGGGATATGGGCGAAGGGCGCTGGGAGTGCCTGGTTCGGCCGGGGAAAAAGCTGCGGGACGGCGCGGAGATCATCTTCGGCGACGGGGAGCTGAAGGGCAGGGTGGAGGAAGTGCTGCCCGACGGCAACCGGGTCGTGCGCTTTGCCTACGAGGGCATCTTTCTGGAGGTGCTGGAAAAGCTGGGCCGTGTGCCTCTGCCGCCCTATATCAAGGAGCAGCTGGACGACCCGGAGCGGTACCAGACCGTCTATTCCGTCCATCCGGGCAGCGCGGCGGCTCCCACGGCAGGGCTGCACTTTACACCTGAGTTGCTGGACAAGATACGGGCTATGGGCGTGGACGTGCGGTTCGTGACGCTGCACGTGGGCCTGGGCACGTTCCGGCCTGTGAAGGCGGAGAACATCGAAGACCACGAGATGCACAGCGAGTACTGCACCGTGCCCATGGAAACGGCGGAGGCGGTGAACCGGGCCAAAGCCGCCGGCGGACGGGTCATTTCCGTGGGCACCACGTCCTGCCGGACGCTGGAGAGCTTCACGGGGGCGGACGGCCTTCTCCGGCCGGAGAGCGGGTGGACGGACATCTTCATCTATCCGGGGTACAAATTCAAGTGCGTCGACGCGCTGGTGACCAACTTCCACCTGCCCGGCTCCACGCTGGTGATGCTGGTGTCCGCGCTGGCCGGGCGGGAGAACATCCTGAACGCCTACGCCGAGGCGGTGCGGCGGGAGTACCGGTTTTTCAGCTTCGGCGACGCCATGTTTATCCATTAATTTCCAAACTGTGAGGAAGCTATGTACAGACTTTTGCGACAGACCGAGGGCCACGCCAGGCGGGGGGAATTTACGACGCCCCACGGCACGGTGCAGACCCCGGCCTTTATGAACGTGGGCACCGTGGCGGCCATAAAAGGCGGCCTGTCCGCCAGAGACCTGGAGGACATCGGCTGCCAGGTGGAGCTGTCCAACACGTATCACCTGCACGTGCGTCCCGGCGACGAGCGCATCAAGCAGCTGGGCGGGCTGCATAAATTCATGACCTGGCGGGGACCTATTTTGACCGACAGCGGAGGGTTTCAGGTCTTCTCCCTGGCGGGGCTGCGCAAGGTGACGGAGGAGGGCGTGGCCTTCCAGAGCCACGTGGACGGCCGGCACCTGTTCATCGGACCGGAGCAGAGCATGCGCATCCAGGCCAATCTGGGCAGCGATATCGCTATGGCTTTCGACGAGTGCGTGAAGATCCCCTCACCGCGGGAGTACTTCGAGGCGGCTACCCAGCGGACCTACCGCTGGCTGGTCCGGTGCAAAAAGGCCTTGGCGGCGTATAACGCCGAGCCGGACGTGGTGAACCCCGGCCAGATGCTCTTCGGCATCAACCAGGGCGGCATTTACCCGGACCTGCGGGTGGAGCATATGAAGGCCATCGCGGAGCTGGACCTGCCGGGCTACGCCATCGGCGGGCTGGCGGTGGGGGAGACCCACCAGGAGATGTACGACACCATCGAGCTGGTGCAGGAATATATGCCCGCCGACCGGCCACGGTATCTCATGGGCGTGGGCACGCCGGGGAATATCATCGAGGGCGTCTGGCGGGGCGTGGACCTGTTTGACTGCGTGATGCCTGCCCGGAACGGCCGCCACGCGCATTTGTTCACCAAGCAGGGCGTCATCAACTTGAAAAATGAGAAGTACGCCCTGGACGAAAGCCCCATTGACCCAGAATGCTCCTGCCCGGTCTGCAAGCGCTACAGCCGGGCGTACATCCGCCACCTGTTCGCGGCGCAGGAGACGCTTGGTCTGCGGCTGGCGGTGATGCACAACCTGTGGTTTTACAATAACCTGATGGCGGAGATCAGGGCCGCGCTGGACGCCGGGACGTTCGCCGCCTACCGGGCAAAATATTCCAAACTTCTTGACACAAGGATATAGTCGCATTTATAATGGTGCTAATCTATTTGGAGGTATACAGATGAAACTTTCTCGCTTTACCAGGGTCCTGGCCCTTTTTGTGATGGTGGCGCTGGGTGTGTTCATGGCCAGCGGCTGCGTGCCCGCGGCGACCACGGAAGACGGCGCGGCAACGGCCTCCGCCGCCGGCGGCGGCATCAGCATGATCATTATGCTGGTGCTCATGATCGGCGTGTTCTACTTCCTCATGATCCGGCCGGAGAACAAGCGGAAAAAGCAGGCTCAGCAGATGCGCGATAACCTGGCGGTGGGCGACACCGTCACCACTATCGGCGGCATCATGGGCAAGGTGGTCAATGTCCGCGAAAACGCCATCGTCATCGAGACCAGCGACGATCGGGTGCGCTTGCAGCTGATGAAGTGGGCCGTGTCCAGCGTGGGCAAGCAGACCGAGGAGCCTAAGGAGTAACGGCGAAAATTTCATAAGCATGTTCTTACCCCTCCGGGAATAGGCTTTACCAGCCTGATTTCCGGGGGGTATCTTTATCATGACATTTTTCAAAAAACGCTCATTCCTCATCTGCGCGGCCGTGGGGGAGGGGTGCGCACTGGCGCTGACGGCGCTGCTGTGTCTGCCGCTGGCATGGGCCATCACGCGCGAGGTCCTGCCGGAGGCGGCGGGTAGCGTGGCGGCGTCTGTCGCGGCGGGGCTGTCCGTACTGGCCGTGACGGTCCTGATCGCCAAAAGCCGGGGCAAGGAGGCACTGGCAACGGGAGGCGCTATCGCAGGGACCTATATCCTGCTGGCGGCGCTTGTGTGCGCTCTGGCGGGGAGAAACAGCGCATTCGGGCCGTGGCTTGTCTATCTTGCGGCGGCGGTTTTGCTGGGCGGAGCCCTGGGCGCTGTGGCCTCCATTCGTCAAAATACCCATAAAAGACACCGCCGTTAGGCAATTTTAATAACTATTTGTTATTACCTCGTGACCACATTGATTTAATTACAAAAACACTAAATCTCGTCATAAATTGTAACGATTGATACCATCGGTAGACCAAAATCCAGCGAATATGGGAAATTAATAATTACAAAACGTAACTTTCTTAAGGTAACGATTGACATAACGTCCGTTAAAAGTAACAAAAATTACATTTTTTATGAAAACCACTTGATTACTCTCTGAATTTGTACTATATTATGGTCACTGATTATGTTAAGCATGCGTAAGGAGCGTGACCATGGTGACGAATGCAGAATGCCTGAGCGGGTATGAGCGCTATCTCACGGACGAGAAGCGGGCGTCGAAAAACACGCTCAGCTCCTATCTCCGGGACGTGCGGCAATTCGGCGAGTACATAGAGGCGGATGGCGTCGATTATGTTACTGCGGACGAGGACGATCTGTGCGGTTACATCGACCACCTGCGCCAGGCGGGCAAATCGGTGGCGACGGTCTCCCGCAGCATTGCGTCGCTGAAAAACTTCTATGTCTGGATGGTGCAGCGCGGCTATGTGGAGACGAACCCCACCGGCAAGCTGGTGCCGGACAAGGCCACGCACAAGCTGCCGGAGATACTGACGGCCCAGGAGGTGGAGCTGCTGCTGGCACAACCCCAGTGCAGCGACCGCAAGGGCTATCGGGACCGTGCCATGCTGGAGCTTCTGTACGCAACGGGCATCCGGGTCAGCGAGCTTATCGGTCTGGACGTGACGGACCTGAACCTGTCCGCCGGCATCATCAACTGCCGGGGGCGGAACAAGGTCCGGGCCATCCCGCTGTACCCCAAGGCCATCAAGGCGCTGAAGGATTACGTGGAGTTCATCCGGCCGGAGATGCTGGCCACGCCGGGGGAGCGGGCTCTGTTCGTCAACGTCAGCGGCGAGCGCATGAGCCGCCAGGGGTTCTGGAAAATCGTCAAGAGCTATCAGCAGAAGGCCGGCATCGAAAAGGACATCACACCCCATACGCTCCGTCACAGCTTCGCCACCCATTTGCTGGAAAACGGCGCGGACCTGCGCTCCATCCAGGAGATGCTGGGCCACGCGGACATCAGCTCCACGCAGATCTATTCCCAGCTTGTGAAAAAGCAGCTCAAGGACGTGTACGTCAAAGCCCACCCCAGGGCGTGAAAAAGACAGGACCCGTTTTTCGGGTCCTGCCGATTTTTATGCTTGCGTTGCGTGCAATAATGCGCTACAATAAGGATACGAGGTAAACAAAAGGCGGGACGTGAAGGATGGCCGTCCTCCACGCCCCTATGCAGGAGCCACACCTCCCACACAGCAGGATTACTGCGCCGGACCCATTATAACCGTAACCATTTGTTTTTACAAGGACGGGTTATATTGGGGTCGTGCTGTCGTTCCACGGTGTAGGGAAGTTTCCCTGCGCCGTCTTTTGTTTATCCCGGTGGAAGGGCCACGGAGTGGGCAAAACCCGCTCCGGGCCTGACTGCCGGGAAACAATTTAAGAAAGGAACGGTATGAAAGCATGGCAAAGCGCGGTCTATGTATGCTCCTGGCGCTGGCGACGCTCTTTTCGCTGAGCGTTCCAGCGTTCGCGGAGGAAGAACCGGTCACGGCGGAAGAACCCGTTGTGACGGAGGAACCGGTCATTGAACCGGAGGAAGTAGTGGAGGAAGTAGCGGAACCGGAGCCCGCGGCGGCCACGTCCGGCACCACCAGCGATGGCCTGACCTGGGAGGTGAATGGTACCGCCCTGACCATCTCCGGCACAGGCCCTATGAGCGATTACGAGTATGACCCAGATTATTACTTGACGCCATGGCCGGATACTATCACCTCGGTGGTCATCAACGACGGCGTGACCTACATCGGCGAAAATGCGTTCAGAGATTACTACTCGCTGGTTAGCGCCACCATCCCCGGCAGCGTACAAACCATCGGCTCCGGCGCTTTTGAGGACTGCCACTCGCTGGCTGACCTCACCATCCAAAGCGGTGTTATCAGCATCGGCAGCGGCGCGTTTGGGACCTGCACGTCGTTGACCGGCGTGACGATCCCGGAAAGTGTGATCAGCATCGGGACCATCGCGTTTTGGAAGTGCACGTCGTTGACTAGCGTGACGATTCCGAACAGCGTGACCAGCATAGGGCAGGGGGCGTTTTCTGACTGCACATCCCTGACCAGTGTGACCCTCCCGGAGAGCGCGATCAGCATAGGGAGCCTTGCGTTTTCTGCCACACCTTGGCTGGAGGCACAAGGTGATTTTGCGATCTACCATGGTGTTCTTCTGCAATACCAGGGGTCTGACACCAATGTGACAATCCCGAATAGTGTAACCAGCATTGGGGAAGGTGCGTTTGGGGCCTGCACGTCGTTGACCAGCGTGACGATCCCGAACAGTGTTACCAACATAGGCGCGGAAGCGTTTATCTACTGTATGGCGCTGACGAGCGTGACGATTCCGAACAGTGTGACCAACATAGGCGCGGAAGCGTTTTATGGCTGCGAGGCGCTGACAAGCCTGACGGTGCTGAACCAGAATTGCGTCATTGCGAATCCTATTTCCCTTGATGGATACACCAGGTATACGCTGGGTTATCCCGCGACCACGGTCATCCAAGGTCACAACGGTTCTACGGCCCAGACGCATGCTGCAATATACGGCTATACGTTCCGATCCATCGATTCTAACCCCACGCCGGAGCCAACAGCAACACCCGCACATACGCCTATACCTAATACCCCCAGACCCACGAACACCCCTGAGCCCACAGCGGAGCCTACACCCGAACCCACGCCGGTGCCCACGGCAGAGCCCACCCCCGAGCCCACGGCGGAGCCAACGCCTGAGCCCACGCCTGTGCTTACGCCCGAACCCACGGCCACGCCTAAGCCGCAATTGGCTGCGCCGACGGTGAAGATCGAAAAGGTTTCTACGGGCATTAAGGTTAGCTGGAATAAGGTCGCTGGCTCGCCGCGGTATATGGTCTACTACAAAGAGGGCAACGGTAGTTGGAAGAAAATCGGGACGACCACCAGCACGACCTATACGCGCAAGGCGGCCAATTTGAAAAACGGCGTGACCTACACCTTCACCGTCCGCTGCTGCGCAAACGACAAGAAAACGCTCCTTGGGCTGTATAAGGCGAGTAATAGCCTCAAGTACACCGCTCAACTCGCCGCGCCGACCGTGAAGATCGCCAAGGTGGCCGGGGGTATCAAGGTCACTTGGAATAAGGTCACCGGGTCGCCAAGGTACATGGTGTACTATAAAGAAGGCAACGGCGGTTGGAAGAAGATAGGCACCACCACGGCGACAAGTTACACCAGAGCGGCGAAGTATTTGAAAAATAATGTGACGTATATGTTCACGGTCCGCTGCTGTGAGAACGACAAAAAGACTCTGCTGAGCCCCTACAAAGCCAGCAACAGCATCACGTACAAGAAATAATAAAATCAGGGCGCGGCCAACCGGCCGCGCCCTTCCATATGGAAAGCCTCCCCTGTGTAAGGGGAGGTGGGCCGCCGAATGGCGGCTCGGAAGGGTTGTTGACAACCCCCCAGTCACGCTTGCGCGTGACAGCCCCCCTTACACAGGGGGGCCGTTCCATAATGTGCGGCTGCGCCGCGTTTTCTCTTACTGTGTTTTTTTGCGGCTGCGGTGTCTGCGGCGGCGGGTGCGCTCGTCCCGGTCATAAAAGCTCTTGACCATTTCCTCGTCCGCCTCGTAAAGAAGCCGGTTGGCGATCCAGGTGCCGTCCTCCCGCTTGCGCAGGCGTATGCGGCAAAGATAGGCTCCGTGCTCGTCACATTGGGCCAGGGACATGTACCGCCTGTCGCCCTGGCTGACCCAGCGGGTCCGTTCCAGCAGCTTTCCGCACACGGGGCACACGGCCCGCGCCTCTTCCGCCGCTGCCCACAGCGCTTCTTTGGAGTTATACTCGGCGGAGATGGAGTGCTCCAGGGGCCTGAGGCCGTTTTGCCCGCCGACGGGGTGGATGGTCAACTGCCGGACCAGCCTGTCATATCCGGCAAGGCCGCGGGCCATATCCAGCTTGGAGCACACCAGGGCGGTGTTGTAAGCGTCCCCCAGAGCGTCGTGGGCCACACGGGTCTGCTCGATGCCGAAGTGCTCCATGGCCGTCTCCAGGGATTTCTGGTTCCTATCCGGGTCCTCGGTGAGCATGTTGTAAATAAGCTGCAGGTTCACCCACTGGCCCATCCAGTCGATGTCCAGGTCGTGGATGATACAGTTTTGCTCCATGATGCTGCTGTCGTCATAGCCCCAGGTCATGAAGGTGCAGTCCGGTCCGCACCAGGCCAGAAACTTCTCCAGAGCCTGGGGGAACGGGGTGCCTTGGGCCAGGCGGGCGTTGTCGAAGCCGGTGATCTTCTTGACCTTGAAGTGCATCTTCCGAAACCACACGGGGCTCACGTCGCACTGAAATTCCTCGCCGGGGGTGAAGTCGTCGTTCAGCCTGACGGCGCCGATCTGGATGATCTCGCCTCGCAGGCGGATGGGAAGATGGTTGAAAACAGAGGATTTCGCGCTCATGGCCTGGTTCCATTCCAGGTCGACCACAATGTATGGCATGGTGTGTTTCCTTCCTGTGCGCCGGTACGCGCGGTACAAAATATTGTAACATATTTTTGAAAACATGACAATACAATTGCACGAATCTTCCCCGTATGGTAGAATAACCATTTGGAAACATAACATAGCATTTTTCGCATGGTTTCAAGCACAAAGCACAATGTTCCTTGCGATTCGTATCGGATAAAATAGGGAGCGACCGGCAGACATTTTAGATTTCAGGAGGAGACGGATATGAAGATCGCGGTGCTCTGCGGCGGGCTTTCCAACGAACGGGACGTGTCGCTGTCCAGTGGCCGGGGCATTGCCAAGGCTCTGCGGACGCTGGGCCATCGGGTGGTGCTGCTGGACCTGTTTCTGGGTCGGACGGATAATTGCGCCTCGCCGGAGGACGTGTTCACCGCCGAGGATAACGACAGTGCCTTTGCCGTGGCGGAGAACGCTCCGGACCTGGCGGCTGTGCGGGCCATGCGTCCCGGCCAGGGGCTGATCGGGCCAAACGTGCTGGAAATATGCAAGGCGGCGGACATCGTCTTTCTGGCCCTGCACGGCGAAGAAGGGGAAAACGGCAAGCTTCAGGCATTTTTTGATATTAACGGCGTGCGCTATACGGGCAGCGGCTATCTTGCCAGCGCTCTGGCGATGAACAAGAGCGTGGCCAAAAGTCTGCTCCGTGCGGCAGGCGTGCCTGTGCCGGACAGCGTGACCATACATAAGGGCGAGACGGTCCCCGAGCCAAAATATCCCTGCGTGGTGAAGCCCTGCTCCGGCGGCAGCAGCGTGGGCACCACCATCGTCCGGGACCCGTCCCAGTTCGGCGCGGCGCTGGACCTGGCGTTTCGGTACGAGGACAGCATCCTTGTGGAGCAGTTTATCGCCGGGCGGGAGCTGACCGTGGGCGTGCTGGACGGCAAGGCCATGCCTGTGACCGAGATCATCCCCAAGTCGGGGTTTTATGACTATAAGAACAAGTACCAGCCCGGTCTGACGGACGAACCGTGTCCCGCCGACCTGACGGCGGACCAGACCGCCGCCATCCAGCGCCTGGCGGAGAAGGTGTACGCCACCCTAGGGCTGCAGGCCTACGGCCGGGCGGATTTCATCATGGACAGGGACGGGGTCTTCTACTGCCTGGAGGCCAATTCATTGCCCGGCATGACGCCAACCAGCCTGATACCTCGCATGGGCCGGGCCATGGGTATGGACTACGAGCGGCTGTGTCAGGCGCTGGTGGACGCTTCCGTGAAGAAATATGCGTGAGACGATGAGCGAGACGATGAAGAATTTGACGCCGGCGACGGTCGCGTCCGTCACATGTGGTGAGATACGCGGCAGCCTCCCGGCGGGGGAGCTGACAGCGGTCACCACGGACAGCCGGACCATCCAGGCCGGGTGCCTGTTTGCGGCCATTCCGGGGGCACGCGTGGACGGCCACGATTTTATCAGCCAGGCGGCGGAAAAGGGCGCGGCGTGCGTGCTGTGCGAACGGTTCGTGGACGCGAACGTGTGCCAGGTCAAGGTGCCGGACACCCAAGCGGCTCTGCGGACCCTGGCGGCATGGTATCGGGGGCAGTTCGATATACCCGTGATCGGTGTGACCGGCTCCGTGGGCAAGACCACCGCCAAGGAGATGATCGCCTCGGTGCTGTCGGCCAGATTCGACACGCTCAGGACCGAGAAGAACTTCAACAACGAACTGGGCGTGCCCCTGACGCTTTTTCGGCTTCGGGAACATCACCAGGCCGCGGTGGTGGAGATGGGCATCTCCGGCTTTGGGGAGATGCGCCGGCTCACGGAAATGGTCCGGCCAAATATCGGCGTGTACACCCTCATCGGCGACGCTCACCTGGAATTTCTGGGGGACAGACCCGGCGTGCTCCGGGCCAAGGGCGAGATGGTGGAGGTTATGGGTCCCGACGGCGTGATCATCGCCAACGGGGACGACGAGCTGCTCCGGGCCCATGATTTTGGACACCGGACCGTTTTGTTCGGCCTGGGTGAGCACTGTGCCGTCCGGGCCGTGGATATCGAGCCCGCGGGGGAGAGCTGCATGCGGTGCGCCATCCTGGCAGGCCATCGGCGTATCCCGGTGACCATACCGGCCTTTGGGGACCATATGGTCTATGCGGCTCTGATGGGCGCCGCCGTGGGTCTGGAGCTGGGCCTGACGGACGAGGAGATCGCCGCCGGTATTGCCGCCTATGAGACGGTGGGCAGCCGGGGCAGGGTGGTCCACGCGGGGGAGATCGTCATTCTGGATGACTGCTACAACGCCAACCCTACCAGTACCCGCAGCGCCATTGAGAGCCTGACGCGCCTTCCCGGACGTCATGTGGCCATTTTGGGGGACATGCGGGAGCTGGGTCCGGCAGGACCTGCTCTGCACCGTGCCACCGGCGCGTTCGCGGCGGAAAAGTGCGACGCGGTGGTGGCCTGCGGACTGGAGGCAAAAGAGATCGCCGTGGGCGCGGGGGCTGACGTGCCCTGGTTCGCAACGGCGAAGGAATTGATCGCGCGGCTGGACGCGCTGGTACGGCCGGGGGACGCCGTGCTGGTCAAGGCCAGCCGGGCCATGGGTTTTGAGAAGATCGTAAACGCGTTGACAGAGAGATACAAGGGATAAAGCGCCGAAAAGGAGGCACATCATGGCGAATATGCGCATGGACAAAAACCCCATGCCGGAGCAGGACCCCAAGGCGCGGCTGAGCAACTTTGACGAGGCTGCGCTGGGATATACGGCGGAGGCGGCCATTGATGAGGCCAAGCGGTGCCTCAACTGCAAGGAGCCACGGTGCGTGCAGGGCTGCCCCATGTCGGTGCCCATTCCGGCTTTTATCGCGAAGGTGGCGGAGGGCGACTTCAAGGGCGCTTACGACACGCTCTTTGCCGTGAGCAATCTGCCCGCCGTGTGCGGCCGGGTGTGTCCCCAGGAGAGCCTGTGCGAGGGCCGGTGTATCCGGGGCATCAAGGGTGAGCCGGTGGCCATCGGACGCCTGGAGCGGTTCACGGCGGACTGGCACATCCAAAACGGCGGTCCCTCGCCCGACGACGAGTACGCTGAGCCCAACGGCCACCGGGTGGCGGTGATCGGCTCCGGCCCGGCGGGCCTGACCTGCGCGGGGGAGCTTGTCCGGCTGGGCTACGAGGTGACCGTGTACGAGTCCATGGACAGGGCCGGGGGTCGGATGATGCTGGGCATCCCGGCGTTTCGTCTGCCACGGTCCGTGGTGGAGATGGAGATCGTGCGCTTGGAAAACCTGGGGGTGGAGATCATCACCGAATCCACCGTGGGTAAGGCTGACAGTGTGGACGCGCTTTTTGAGCAGGGCTTCGAGGCGGTGTTCATCGGCTCCGGCGCGGGCATGCTCCTGAAATTGAACGTCCCCGGCGAGGACCTGCCGGGGGTGCTGTCGGCCAAGGACCTGCTGATGCGCTCGGAGGAGCTGGCAACCGGGGCGATGGCCGGCAAACGTGTGGCCGTCGTAGGCGACGGGGATATGGCCGTGGACGCGGCCAGGACGGCGCTGAGATTAGGTGCGGAGGACGCGCGGGTATTGTGTGAAAAGCCGGTGGACGCGCTGCCGGCGCGCAGAGAAGAGGTACGCCGTGCTCAGGACGAGGGCGTCGTTTTCCTGCCCGAGACAAAAGTGTCCGAGATATTGGCCGGGGACAACGGCCGTGTGCGGTCGCTGAAACTGTCAGGCCCGGCGCCGGACGAGCTGGAGGCGGACACGGTCATCGTAGCCGTGGGAACGGGGCCTGACCCGCTGCTGCTGCACACCACGCCGGGCCTGGGGGCCACGGAATCCGGCGGTATCGCGGCGGACCCGGTGAGCTGCGCCACCAGCCGCGTGGGGGTGTTCGCCGGCGGCGACGCGGTCACCGGCGTGGGCACGGTCATCGGCGCGATGACGGCCGGTCGTGCGGCGGCGGCCGGTATCCACCGGTACATACAGGGGAAATAATCGGCTGTAATAATTTGTTACAACTGTATAAAAACCGGCAGCGGATGATCTGCTGCCGGTAATTATTTATTAGTTTTCATAATTTTTGGTTTTTCTTCCAAATAAGCCATAGCCCGCGGTGAATAAGATTCTCGTCCAAATGAATATCTTTCCGCCTGCAATAGGGGATGACGGCTGGGGCCCACACGCCGGTGGCCACCACGGTGGCCGGTCCGCCAAGCTCTTCCTCCATCCCGGCCAGCAGTCCGTCCAGCATGGCGGCGGCGCCGTAGATGATGCCGGAACGCATACTCTCGTCGGTGTTCTTGCAGATGATATGGCTGGGGGCCTTTAAGACCACGTTGTGCAGCAATGATGCCCGGCTGGTAAGGGCTGCGGCGGAGGCCAGCACGCCCGGTGCGATAACGCCGCCGATGTACCGGCATTGGCTGTCGGTGACACCCAGGCCGATGGCGGTGTCCATGTCCACCGTAATGACGGGCAGGGGATAGTCTGCCTGAGCCGCCACGGCGGCCGCCACAAAGTCGCCCCCCAGCTCGGAGGGGTCGTCCAGACGGATGTTCAGGCCGGTCTTCACGCCCGGCCCCACCACCATGGGGGCAAGCCCGGTCAGAAGCTCCAGCCCCTGGCGCAGCACCAGCGTCAGCTCCGGCACCACGGAGGCCAAAATACACCCGTCCAGCGCCGCGCAGTCTGCGCCCTGGCGGGTCAAAAGCAGCTGCATCAGCGCCGCGTACTCGTCCGCCGTGCGGGTCTTGACGGTGGCCATCTGGCAGGAAAAGCGCACGGTCCCGTCCTCTATGCCTGCCAGGGTGATGCGGCTGTTAGACAGATCTACGGTCAAAAGCATGTTCGATCACTTCCCGGCCATAGCTTACCATATCCTCCCGCCGCTGTCAAAGGTCGAAGCGCCCGCGCAGGGCCAGGGTGTAGAGCCCCAGTCCCGCCATCATGGAAAGTGCCATCGCCCATACGCTGCCGTCCGCGCCGGTGAACCTGCCCAGAAGCCGGGAAAGCGCGCCGCTTATGACCGCCGCCAGCGCCGCGAATAATACCCGCCGCCAGGGAAGACGCACACCGGAGACTCTCCAAAGCCGCCACATGCTCAGCGCGAAGTTGAACACCTCCGTGAAGCATATGACGAAGATATAGGCACCCAGCCCCCACCGGGGCAGCAGCAGCCACACCATGAGCGCGGAAAGGCCCACGTCCGCAATGTTGACCACCATGCAGAACATCATCTCGCCCAGGCCCTTCAGGCACCCGTCCGCCGCCATATCCATGTACATGACCGGCACGATGCAGGCGAAAATTTGAATGTATCGCCCGGCTTGGGGGGAGTCGTAAAGGGCAAGGCCCAGACTGTCCCCCAGGGACAAAAAGAGGCTGGCGGTGATGGAGCAGAAAAGCAGACTTTTCCACAGCACGTCCTCCGTCACCTGGCGGATGGAGTCGGTCTGGCCGCGCATCTGCCGCTCGGTGAGCTTTGGCACGATGAGCTCCGCCACGGCCATCATCAGGCAGGAGGGGAACAGCACCACTGGCAGCGCCATCCCCTGGATGACCCCGTACCCGGCCAGAGCACGCTCCGCCGTGAGACCGGAGGAACGAAGGCCTCGCGGCACCAACAGGTGCTGGAGGGTGGAAAGGCCGCTTCTGGCATAGGACGCCGCGGCCAGCGGCAGGGCAATGGTCAGAAGCCGCCTTGTCATGCCCGCCACAGGCGGGATGGTCTTATCCCGGACGATGCCGTGCTTTCGCCTGTCGATGGCGTAGGCGACGCCAAGCGCTGCCAGACCGAAGCTCTCGCCCACCAGCGCGCCGGCGGTGATGCCGGCCACGGCAAATTCCAGATTTGCCGCAGGCCCGACCAGCAGGATGCACGCGGTCACGCCGATGGTCAGAAGCTGCTGGCACACGGACACGGTCACGCTCTTCCACACCCGGCCCACGGCGGTGAAGTACCCGTGCATGACCGAATCCAGGCCGGTCAGCGGCATGGTGAGGGCCAATATAAACAATGGCCGCACGGTCCGGGCATCCTCCAGCCAGAGAAAGCCCAGGGGCTCCGCCGTGAGCATGAGGATGAGCCCGGCAGCCAGGCCGAAGAAGAGGCCGTAGAGCATGGTCTCGCCCAACGCCTGTGCCGCACCGTTCGGCCTGTCCAGGCCCCGTTCCTCGCTGACCAGGCGGGTGACGGCGTAGCGGCTGCCCGACATGGCCACCGTCACGGCCAGGGCGTTCACGCTCATGACCAGCTGAAAAAGCCCGATGCCGGCCTCGCCAATGCGGCTCACCAGCCACACCTGCCAGATCATGCCCACGAACCGCATGACAAGCCCGGAGGCGGTGAGCAGCGCCGTGTTGAAGGCCAGGGTCCTGTCCCGCAGCAAGCCGATCCCTCCCATACCCTTGCGGAAAACGCGCAAAATGGTTATAATCCACTATATGGGACAAATTCGGCGGATATGTTGAGGATGGATATGGGCGCGATATCGGATAAGATGAAGGCCGCGCGACTGCCCTTTGCGGCGGCGGTGATCGTGGCGGGGGGCTCCGGGACCCGTTTCGGCGGCGACAAGCTGGCGGAAGACCTGGGCGGCATGCCCGTGCTGGCAAGGACGCTGCTGGCCTTTGAACGCACGGAGGCGGTCAAGTCCATCGTGGTCGCCACAAGGCGGGAGAGCGTGGATGCTGTAAGGGACCTGTGCCGCCAATACGGCATAGGCAAGCTTGCGGCGGTGGTCCCCGGCGGCGAGACAAGGGCAGCGTCCTGTCTGGCCGGTGTAATGGCCGTGCCGCCGGAGGCGGAGCTTATCGCCATCCATGACGGGGCAAGACCCCTGGTGACGGAGAAGGTCATCATGGACGCACTATGGGCCGCTTACCGCCACACGGCGGCGGTGCCGGCCGTGCCGGTGTGGGACACGGTCAAGGTGGCGGACAGGGGTATGGTCACGGGCACGCCGGATAGGGCCCATTTGTTTGCTGCCCAGACACCCCAGTGCTTCCAGGCCGATCTTATCCGCGCGGCGCTGCTGGACGCGGCGGAAAACGCGCCGGAGGTCACCGACGACTGCGCGGCGGTGGAGCGCATCGGCGGGAAGATCGCCATTTCCCAGGGCAGCGAGGAAAACATCAAGATTACCACGCCGCTGGACCTGCGTCTGGCGCGGCTTATTTGGCAGGAGAGGGAGAAATCATGAGGATCGGACACGGCTACGACGCTCACCGGCTTTTGGAAGGGCGGAAGCTCATACTGGGCGGGGTGGAGATACCCTTTGAAAAGGGGCTTTTAGGCCACTCGGACGCGGACGTGCTGCTGCACGCGCTGGCGGACGCCATTTTGGGCGCGGCGGCTCTGGGGGATATCGGGCACATGTTCCCCGACAATGACCCGGATACAGAGGGCATCGACAGCCGCGTTATTTTGGGCGCGGCGGTCCGGGCGGTGCGCGAGGCGGGCTTCGACCTGGAAAACTGCGACGTGACCGTGATAGCCCAGCGGCCCAAGCTGGCCCCGTACATAGAAAAAATGCGCGAGAACATCGCCTCTGACCTGGGTGTGGACGTTTCCGCCGTCAGTGTCAAGGCCACGACGGAAGAACACATGGGCTTTACCGGTTCCGGCGAGGGTATCAGCGCCCACGCGGTGGCGCTGCTTTCCTGAGACGGACCAAACAGACCGCCTCCCGCATACAATGGCCTGTGACCATTGGCGGGAGGTTGTTTTATGCAATATTTACTGACATTCCGGAGCCTGACCTATGCCCAGCGGGCGTCGCGGGTGCTGGAGCGGGCGGGCGTGACGGGAACGGTCTCCCGCGTGCCCAAGGCCGCTGCGACCCGTGGCTGCGCCTATTGCGTGATCGTGGCTGCCCGGAACCGGGACTGGGCCGTGAACCTGCTCACCGGCGCGGGCCTTGCGCCGGAGCGGACCATCCTGCGCCATCCGGACGGAACGCTGGAGGTGTCGGAATGATCTATCTGGACAGTGCCGCCACGTCGTTTTTGAAGCCGGCCACGGTCCGCTACGCGGTGTCGGAGGCTATGCGGACCATGTCCAGCCCCGGCCGGGGCGGGTACGAAAGCGCCATGCGCGCGGCGGATACGCTGCTGGACTGCCGGCTGGCGCTGGCGGACCTTTTCTGCGTGCGGGACCCGGCCCATGTGGTGTTCACGTCCAGCGCCACCCACGGGCTCAATATCGCCATCCGGAGCCTGGTGAAGCCGGGGGACAGGGTGGTGATCTCCGGGTATGAGCACAACGCCGTCTGGCGGCCTCTGCACGGCCTGGGCGCGGATATACGCGTGGCGCGCGCACCGCTTTTCCAACCGGAGGATATGGTGCAGGCTTTCCGGGAACTGCTGCCGGGGGCGAAGGCGGCGGTGTGCACCCAGGTGTCCAACGTGTTCGGCTATATTCTGCCGGTGGAGCGTATCGGGTCGCTTTGCCGGGAGCAGGGGGTGCCTCTCATCGTGGACGCAGCCCAAAGCGCGGGCACCGTGGGGCTGGACTTTGACGCACTGGGCTGCGCTTTCGCGGCCATGCCCGGCCATAAGGGCCTTCTGGGTCCCCAGGGCACAGGCGTGCTCCTTTGCCGGGACGAGGCCGCGGCGCCGCTATTTTACGGCGGCACCGGGTCCCAGAGCCAGGAGGCGTTCATGCCGGAGTTTCTGCCGGACCGGCTGGAGCCGGGGACCCACAACGTGCCCGGCGTGGCCGGGCTTTTGGCGGGGGTAAAATGGCTGCAACAGCGTTCCTGCCCGGCGATACTGGCCCATGAGCGGGAACTGCTGGGGGAATTTTGCAAGAGGCTGGCCGGCGCGGACAATGTGCGCCTTTTCCGGGCGGAGGATCCGCAGACCCAGGCGGGCGTCGTGTCCGTCCAAGTGGACGGCATGGACTGCGAAGAGGCGGCTGCCAAGCTGGCGGAGCGGGGAATTGCCGTGCGGGCTGGGCTGCACTGTGCGCCTCTTGCCCATGAGACGGCGGGCACGCTCTCGTCCGGGACGGTCCGGTTCAGCTTTTCGCCCTTCAATACGCGCCGGGAGGCGCTGACGGCGGCGGAGGCGCTGCTGGCGTTGGCGTAACGCGCGGTTTTGCGCGGTCCGGATAAATTGTATTGCCAACGGCGGGATTTTGTAATATAATACAAAGTTGAGTCAGAATGGATATTCAGGAAAAACAATGACGATGGTGCCAGTTCTATGAGCGATTTTGTAAAAAGCGTGACCGACAATCTGCGGCTGATCCTGTCCATGAGCCTGTCGGACGTGGTGGACGTACTGTTGGTGGCAGTGGCGATCTACGCCGCTATATCCTTCATCCGTCGGACCAATTCCGTGCGGGTTGCCCAGGGGATACTGCTGCTGCTGGTGGCGCTGGCTCTGTCCAGCGCGCTGCACCTTACGCTGACCAGCTTTATTTTACGGCAGGTGTTCGAGATCGGCGTGCTGGCGGTGATCGTGCTGTTCCAGCCGGAGATACGCCGCGCGCTGGAGCGCGTGGGGTCCTACCGGCTGTTTTCCCTGTTCGGCCGGGATGTGGGCGGGGAGGCGCTGGTGCGGGTCATCCGCCAGACCGTCTATGCCTGTCAGGACATGTCCCAGAGCCGCACGGGGGCGCTCATCGTCTTTGAGCGCACGAACCGCTTGAACGACGCGATGGCCTCCGGCACCCAGATCGACGCGCTGGTGTCGGCGGAGCTTTTGAAGAATATCTTCTTCCACAACTCGCCGCTGCACGACGGCGCGGTGATCGTGAAGGAGGGACGCGTGGCGGCGGCGGGATGCATGCTGCCGCTGAGCGAGAACGCCAACCTGAGCCGGGACCTGGGCATGCGCCACAGGGCCGGCATCGGTATGAGCGAGCGGTCCGACGCACTGGTGGTCATCGTGTCCGAGGAGACCGGCGCCATCAGCGTGGCGGAGGACGGGCTTTTGAAGCGGCACCTGACAAGGGACACCTTCGAGGAGCTGCTGCGCCAGGAGCTTTTGCCAAGGGAAAAGGACGAACAAAAGGGGCTGCTGGCCAGGCTGAAACGGACAAAGGGGAGCGGCGATGCGCGATAACGGCAGAGTAAATGTGATCGGCAGGATCCTGGACAGCCGTCTGTTCTGGGTGATCTTCAGCCTGTGTGCGGCTCTGATGCTGTGGATATACTATACGTCGAACTATGGGGCCACCAGGACCCAGACCTTCTACGGCGTGGAGGTGACCTTCACCGGCCAGGAGGCTTTGCGGGACACGCTCAATCTCGTCGTGTCCGACCAGGAGACCGACACGGTGAACGTGACCCTGACGGGCACGCGGCGGGATATCTCCCAGATCACCAGCGCCGATCTGCGGGCGGTGGTGAACCTGTCCAACATCACCATGGCCGGGTACCGGACCATGAGCTATTCCATTTCGTATCCCACCACGGTCAACCAGGCCAGCATCCGGGACACCAACAAATCCCCGGCGACCATCGGATTGCAGATCAGCAAGCTCTCCACCGTCAGCTTCCCCGTGACAGGCTCGTTCGAGGGGACTACGGCGGATGGCTATATGGTGGACAGCGCCGAGATGACCTTCGACCCCGCCAACGTGACCTTCACCGGTCCGGAGGAAGAGCTGGACCGTATCGCCGCGGTGCGCGTGGTCGTGGGCCGGGACGCGGTCAGCTCGTCCTTCTCCGCCGAGGGCAACTTCATACTGCTGGACGAGAGCGGCAATGTGCTGGAATTTGAGGACGTGCAGGCGGACGCGGACACCGTGACCGTCACCGTGCCGGTGAGCACCATCAAGCAGGTGGCGCTGGACGTGACGCTCCAGAACGGCGGCGGCGCGACGGCGGAGGAAAACGTGGTCAAGCATATCCAGCCCGAGACCATCACCGTGGCGGGCGACGCGGCTACGCTGGACGGTCTGAACAGTATCGCGCTGGCCAACATCAATCTGGCGGACGCGCTGGAGTTCCCGGAGACGGAGTACAACATCATGCTCCCCAACGGCGTGGAGTGCCTGTCCGGGGAGACCACGGCCAAGGTGAGCCTGGAGTTCGTAGGACTGTCCGCCGATACGTTCATCGTGACGAATCTCAGCTATATCAACGCCCCGGACGGCATGGACGCCAGCATCATTGATATGAACAAGGTGGTCACGGTCCGTGCCCCGTCCGATATCCTGCCCCGGATCACCGCCAACAACATACGCGTGGTGGCGGACCTGTCCGGTCTGGCCGGATACGGGGCCGGACGATACAGGGTGCCGACCACCGTGTATGTAGACGGCTTTGAAAACGCCGGCGCGGTGGGGTCCTATCCCGTGTACGTGCAGTTGGAGGAGGAAGAGGAATGACGCAAAACGGAGTTGTAACGAAGCTGCTGGACCAGGGCATGGCGGAGGTCGCCGTGGAGCGGGGGACCGCCTGCGGCCACTGTACCGGCTGCGGCGAGTGCGTATACGGCAAGCGTATTCTGGTGGCGGCGAAAAATAAGATATTCGCCAAGCCCGGCGATAAGGTGACGCTGGAAACGGAGACGGGCGTGATCGTCCAGGCGGCGGTGCTGGTCTATCTCATCCCGGTGGCGATGCTCTTTCTGGGCTACGCCATTGGGGCGCTGATGAAGCTGGGCCAGGGCCAGTGCATCGTGCTGAGCCTGGTCTCCTGCGCGATTGGCGCGGCCATCGTGACTATCGTCGGCCGGCGGCATAAGAAGATCGACTACGAGATCACCGGCTACAGCCGCTGATGTACGGTTACGTCCGTCCGGTCAAGGGCGAGCTGAAGGTCGCCGAGTTCGAGCGCTTCCAGGGCGTGTACTGCGGGCTGTGCCACGAGCTGGCCCGAAGATACGGCTTTTTGAGCCGGTTCTTGGTCAACTACGACTTCACGTTCCTGGCCATGCTCCTGGCGGAGGACGAGCCCGCTGATTTATGCCCGCGCCGGTGTCCGGCCCACCCCTTTCGCAAAAGAGCGTGCCTGGAAAGCTGCCGGAGCCTGACCCTGGCGGCGGACATGACCGTGGTGCTGGGCTGGTGGAAGCTGGCGGACGGGGCACGGGACGGGCAATTTCCCGCCTCCCTTGGCTGTCGGCTGGCGTGCCTGGCGCTGAAGCGGGCCTATGGTAAGGCGGCGGCGCGGCGGCCTGACTTCGCGGCGACCGTGCGGAACGACCTCGCGGCGCTGCAAACGCTGGAGCGGGACAAGTGTCCCAGTCTGGATGCGGCGGCGGACAAGTTCGCCTCGATCTTGCGCTCCATATCCGGCTGCGTGGCCGACCCGGTCCGGCAGCGGGCCGCCGGGGAGCTTTTATATGCCCTGGGCCGTATCATCTACATTCTGGACGCGGCGGACGACCTGGCGGAGGATATCGAAAAAGACCGGTACAACCCCTTGCGTTATCGCTTCCGACCCGTGGACGGGAAGCTGGCGCCGGAGGACGAAAAGCTGCTGCGCACCAGCTTGCAGCACTCCCACAACGCCCTGGTCTCGGCCTACGCGCTGATGGGGGAGAACGCCTATACGGGCATCTTATCCAATACGATCTATCTGGGCCTTCCGGCGGCTACGCAGGCGGTGTTCGCCGGGACCTGGAACGCTTCCGCGAAAATACACAGGAAACGGAGTAACTTATGAACGATCCATACAGCGTGCTGGGCGTATCCCCGTCCGCCAGCGACGAGGAGGTCAAAAAGGCATACCGCGACCTGGCGCGTAAATACCACCCCGACAACTATCACGATAACCCCCTGGCGGATCTGGCCTCGGAGAAGATGAAGGAGATCAACGAGGCCTACGACACCATCACCAAGAGCCGGGAGCAGGGCGGCGCTTCGTCCTACAGCTACGGCGGCAGCGCCTATCAGAGCGCCGGCCAGAGCCGCGGCGCGTCGGGCAGCGCCCAGTATGTGCGCATCCGCAACCTGATCAACGCTAACGATCTTGCCCAGGCGGAGGCCATGCTGAACGCCATATCCAACCACGATGCGGAGTGGTATTATCTCATGGGCAGCGTGTACTGGCGCAGGGGCTGGATGGACCAGGCGGGACAGTATTACCGCACCGCCGCCACCATGGACCCCGGCAACCCGGAGTACCGGAACGCGGTGCAATACATGAACCAGGGCGGACAGGCCTACCGGCCCGCCGGCGGCATGGGCATGGACATGATGGGCGGCGACGCGGCCTGCAACATGTGCCAGAACCTGATCTGCGCGGACTGCTGCTGCGAGGCCATGGGCGGGAACCTGATCCCGTGTATCGGATGCCGGTGAGATGAAAGCTTCTACGAAACGGCTGGCCAGGCTGGCCATTCTGGCGGCACTGGGCGTGGCGCTGCTGCTGCTCGGCTCCTGGCTGCCGGCGGGGAGGCTGGCGCTGGTGGCGCTGTCCAGCCTGCCGGTGTGCGTGGCGCTGATGATGGCGGGGATGAAGTGGTCCCTGGCGGTGTTCGCCGTGACGGCGGGGCTGGGCGCGCTACTCTATCCCGGCGCGGCGGTCATTATGTACGTCGCCTTTTTCGGCTATTACCCCATCGCCAAGAGCCTTTTTGAGCGCATCCACAACAGGACTTTGGGCTGGGTGTGCAAATTCGCGCTGTACTCCTTCGCGTTCGTGGTGTACTGGCTGCTGGCTAAGGCACTGTTCACGTTTACAGGCGGGGAGCTGGCCTGGTACGTGCTGTACCCATTGGGCGCGGCGGTGTTTTTCCTGTATGATCTGGCGTATTCGTCGCTCATACGGTTTTACCTGGTGAAAATTGCGAGGTATTTTACATGATCAAGAGCATGACCGGCTACGGCGGCGCCAAGGGCGAGCATAACACCATCGGCGTGACGGCCGAGCTGAAAAGCGTCAACAACCGGTATCTGGATGTGTCCGTGCGTCTTCCCAGAAACTGTCTGTTCGCCGAGGAAGCGGTGCGCTCCGCCGTGGCGGGCGTCATCAGCCGTGGCAAGGTGGATGTATTCATCACGGTGGACACCAGTCAGGCGGAGGAAGCGGTCATACGTGTCAACGACAATCTGGCGGCGGCCTATCTGAAGGCCGTACGGGACACGGCGGTAAAGTACTATCTGGACGCCGACGTGAGCGCCCTGAGTCTGGTTCGGTTCCCCGACGTGCTGAGCACGGAGAAGACCGACGCGGACAAGGACGCGTTGACCCAGGCTATTTTGTGCGTCTTATCGGAAGCGCTGGAGGGTTTCGACGCCATGCGCGCCAGGGAAGGGCGTAAACTGGCCGAGGACATATCCGGTAAGCTGGACACGCTGGAGAGCATGGTGACGGCCGTGGAGCAGCGCTCGCCGGAGACCGTGACGGAGTACCGGGAAAAGCTGCTGAGCCGCATGCGGGACGTGCTGGCCGACGCCTCCGTTGACGAAAGCCGCATTCTCCAGGAGGCGGCCATCTACGCCGATAAGGTGGCGGTGGATGAGGAAACGGTGCGTTTGAGAAGCCATATCGCCCAGTTCCGGCACCTGTTGGCGGAGGGCTCCCCCGTGGGTCGGAAGCTGGACTTTCTCACCCAGGAGATGAACCGGGAGGTCAACACCACCGGCTCCAAGTGCGCCGACAGCGCCATCGCCAAGACGGTCATCGACATGAAGGCGGAGCTGGAAAAGATCCGCGAGCAGATACAGAACATCGAGTGAGGTCCGGATATGAAGCTGGTAAGCATCGGATTTGGCAGCTTTGTGGCCCCGGAGCGTATCGTGGCGGCGGTAGATCCGGGGTCCAATCCCATCAAGCGGACCGTGACCCAGGCCAGGGAGGACGGTCGGCTCATCGACGCCACCTATGGCCGCCGGACCGGGGCCGTGCTGGTCATGGACAGCGGCCACGTGATCTTATGTCCGCTGACGCCGGAGGCGCTGGCGGAGAGGGCCCAGCCGCAGGAAGGAGAGGACCATGGGGACTGAACGGGGACTGCTGATCGTGCTGTCCGGCCCATCGGGGGCGGGTAAGAGCACGGTGATCGGAGCGCTGATGCGCCGACGGAGCGACATCCGCTTTTCCGTCTCCGCCACCACACGGGAACCGAGGCCAGGCGAGGTGGACGGCGTAAACTATTTCTTCCGTACCCACGAACAATTCGCGCAAATGCTGGCGCAGGACGCGTTTCTGGAGCACGCCGAGTACGTGGGCAACCACTACGGTACGCCGTCCGCGCCGGTGGAGGAGAACCTAAACGCCGGGTATCACGTCCTGCTGGAAATCGATGTCCAGGGCGCGGCGCAGGTATTGCAGAAGCGGCCCGACACGGTGAGCGTGTTTCTGTGCCCGCCCAGCATGGCGGAGCTGGAACGCCGTCTCCGTGGCCGGGGCACCGACAGCGAGGAAAAGATACAAGGCCGCATGGACCGGGCCAGGCGGGAGTACGCCCTGGCGAAAAATTATGCCTACATTGTCGTCAATGACGACGCGGAAAAAGCCGCGGCGGAGCTGGACGCCATCATCATGGCGGAGCTTTGCCGCAGCGAAATAAGACTGAAAACGATCATGGAAGGAGATCGACCCATATGATGCTCTATCCCCCCGTAGCCGATCTGGTGGAGAAGGTCGGCAGCCGCTACGCCCTCATCAACCTGGTGTCCAAGCGGGCCCGTGGCATTTCCCAGGAGTCGGAAAAGCTGGGTATCCCCCTGGCGAAGAAGCCTGTGTCCTCCGCCATCGACGAGGTATACACCGGCAAGCTCACCATCAACAGCGACGAGCAAGAGGAAGAAGACTGACGATCGACCGGAGGGGACGCGTTCGCGCCCCGTGAGACGGAGCTGCCATTGACCACACAAACCACAGCGCGGATAGCGGTGGCCGGGGTCACCTACTGGGTGGACCGGCCCTATACCTATGCGGTGCCGGAAACGCTTGCGGGGTCCGTGAAGCCCGGTGTGCGGGTGGCGGTGCCCTTTGGGGGCAGTCGTCCACGGGAGGGCGTGGTGCTGGCCCTGGGCGGCGAGACGGACAAGCAGCTCAAGAGCGTTCTGGAGGTGCTGGACGAGGAACCGCTTTTGTCCGAGACCCAGATGAAGCTGGCTCTATGGATGCGGGAGCGGTTTTTCTGCACGGTGATGGACGCGGTGCGGGCCATGCTCCCGGCCGGGCTGTGGTACAGCGTGTGGCCGGTGTACCGGCTGGCAGACGGCGTGGACCCGGACCGGGCCTACGATGCCGCCGGTACCGACAAGACGCAAAAGCTGGTACTGGACGCCGTCACGGGCCATAAGGGCCGGTGTGAGCTGGCGGACGTGGAAGCGGTGTTCGGGACGAAAAATCCCGGACCCGCACTGGCGGCGCTGGTGAAAAAGGGCATATTGCAGACCGAGGCCGGCGCTTCCCGCCGAGCGGGGGATAAGACCATCCTGCGGGCAAGCCTCGCCGTCAGTCCGGAAAAGGCATTGGAACAGGCCGCCAAAAACAGCCGCGCCGTGCGCCAGTCCGCCGTGCTGCGGGTGCTGGCGGAGCTGGGCCAGGCCAATGTGGCGGACCTTTGCTATTTTACCGGTGCGGGCCGGGAGACGGTGAAACGGCTGGCGGAAAAGGGGTTTGTGACCCTTTCCCGTGAAGCCGTGTACCGCCGGCCTGCCTATGACCAGGGCAGCGCGCGGCCTCTGCCGGTGCTGAACCAGGCCCAGCGCACGGCATTTGAGGGCATTTTGTCCCTGGCGGACGGGAAGACGCCCCAGGCTGCGCTGCTGTTCGGCGTCACGGGCAGCGGCAAGACCACCATCTATATCCACCTGATCCAGACCATGCTGGAGCGGGGCAAGAGCGCCATATTTCTGGTGCCGGAGATCGCCCTGACGCCCCAGATGCTCCAGACCTTTTCCGCTCACTTTGGGGACAGCATCGCCGTGCTCCACTCGTCGCTGTCCATGGGTGAGCGCTACGACGAGTGGAAGCGCATAAGATCCGGCGACGCGCGGGTCATCATCGGCACCAGAAGCGCCATTTTCGCGCCGGTGTCGGACCTGGGGGCCGTCATCATCGACGAGGAACAGGAGGACACCTACAAGTCCGAGACCAGTCCCCGCTACCACGCGAGGGATGTGGCAAAGTTCCTGTGTGCCCGGCATAACGCTCTGCTGCTGCTGGGAAGCGCCACGCCGGACGTGTGCTCCCGGTATTATGCCGGAACGGGGCGCTATCACTTTTTCACCATGCCGGAGCGCTATAACGCCATGCAGCTTCCCCGTGTCCGTATCGCGGACATGAAGCGGGAACTGAAGGCCGGCAACGAAACCAGCATTTCCTCCGTGCTGCGGGACGAGCTGGAGGAAAATCTCCGCCGGGGTGAGCAATCCATTTTGTTCATCAACCGGCGCGGGGCCAGCAAGCTGGTGACGTGCGGGGAGTGCGGGTATACTTATAAGTGCCCCAACTGCACCGCGCCGCTGACCTATCACAGCGTGGGCAATCGGCTCATGTGCCACTACTGCGGACACGTGCAGCGGGTGGACGGCGCCTGTCCCGCCTGCGGTGGGAAGCTGAACTATGTGGGCACCGGCACCCAGAAGGTGGTGGACGAGCTCAAGGCGCTGTTTCCGGACACGCCTATCCTGCGCATGGACACCGACGCCGTGGCCCCGGTGGGCAGCCACCGGGCGCTGTTCGAGCAGTTTCGTGTCCGGCGTATCCCCATTCTGGTGGGCACGCAAATGGTCACCAAGGGACTGAATTTTGAAAACGTCACGCTGGTAGGCGTGCTGAACGCGGACCAGAGCCTATATAACAGCGAGTACCGGTCCGGAGAGCGGACGTTCTCCCTCATCACCCAGGTCATCGGCCGCAGTGGCCGGTTCGACAAGCCGGGCCGGGCCGTGATACAGACCTTCACGCCGGAGAATCAAATCATTCTCCAGGCGGCCCGACAGGATTACGAGGGCTTTTATGAAGGGGAGATCGCTCTGCGCCGGGTGACGGGGGCTCCGCCGTTTTCGGACCTGTTCGTGCTGACGGCCTCCGGCCCGGACGAGACGGCGGTGCTGCGCTGCTGCCGGGACCTGCGGGACGACCTTGCGTGGGAGCTGCGGGACGTGCCCGGCGCAAAGGTCATCGGTCCCGCGCCGCTGCCCATCGCCAAGGTGAACAATTCCTGGCGCTACCGGGTGACGGTGAGCTGTCCGGATGCAAGACCGGTCCGGGCTGCCGTGGACCGGGCGCTGACGGTTTGCAACGACGGAAAACGATACAGGGGCGTGTCTGTGTATGCGGACTTCGACCCGCTGAACTGACAAGGAGAGACAAGAAAATGGCCCTTCGGAACATACGCAGACAGGGAGACGAGATATTGACCAAACGCTGCCGTCCCGTGACGGATTTCAACGACCGGCTGCATGAACTGCTGGACGATATGGCCGAGACCATGCAAAGCGCCAACGGCGTGGGTCTGGCCGCGCCCCAGGTGGGCATTCTCCGCCGGGCGGTGGTCGTTTTGGAGACCAATACGCCGGAAGGGGAGGAATACGTGGTCGAACTGGTCAACCCCGAGATCGTGGAGGCCAGCGGCGAGCAAACCGACCCGGAGGGGTGTCTGTCCCTGCCGGGGGAGTACGGCATGGTGACAAGGCCGGACCACGTGAAGGTCCGGGCCCAGGACAGGAACGGCGCTTGGTTCGAGCTGGAGGGCGACGGCCTGACGGCCCGTGCTTTCTGCCACGAGATCGACCACCTGGACGGGCATATGTTCACGGAGCTTTGCGACCATATCATGACGGATGAAGAGCTGGACGCCTATTACGCCCGGCAGAAGGAGCAAGAGGGGGACGCATGAGGATCGTGTTCATGGGCACGCCGGACTTCGCGGCGTGCTCCCTGCAAAAGCTCCTGGACGAGGGCTTCGACGTGGCGGGTGCGTTCTGCCAGCCGGACCGGCCCCAGGGCCGGGGCCATAAGCTGGAAAGCTGCGCCGTGAAGAAAACGGCCCTGGCGGCGGGCGTGCCGGTGTACCAGCCGGAAAAGCTCCGGGACGGGACGGCGCTGGCCAGCTTACAGGACCTGGCGCCGGACCTTATAGCGGTGGTGGCCTACGGCCGGATTATTCCGGACGATATCCTGGCGCTGCCAAAATATGGCTGCGTCAACGTCCACGGCTCACTGCTGCCCAAGTACCGGGGCAGCGCGCCGATCCAGCGGGCGGTGCTCTCCGGCGACGCGGTCACGGGGGTGACCACCATGTACCTGTCCTCCGGCATGGACGAGGGGGACACGATATATTCCGCTGAGACGGCCATCGGGGAGACGGAGACCAGCGGGGAGCTTTTCAATCGGCTCGCGCCTATGGGCGCGGAGCTTCTGGTGCGGACCCTCCGGGCCATCGAGGCCGGTACGGCCCCGCGCATGCCCCAGGACGGCAGCTTGGCCACGTATGCGCCGCCGCTGTCCCGTGAGGAATCGCCTATAGACTGGACAAAACCGGCCCGCATGGTGCTCAAGCATATCTATGGCATGCAGCCCTGGCCCTGCGCCACGGCCAACCTGGCCGGGACGGATTTCAAGGTTTTCAAGGCCGAATACACGTACAGGCCCACGCAGAAAGCGCCGGGGTCAATTGTCCGCGCTGATAAAAACGGCATCGAGGTGGCCTGCGGTGGGCAGGAGACGATCCTGCTGACGGAGATACAGGCCGCCGGGGGCAAGCGTATGGCGGCGGGGGCTTATCTATTGGGCCACCCCATGGAGGTCTGACCATGCCCAGAATGGCGGCGCTGGAGGCGCTGGAGCGTTTCCGGCGGGACAGTGCCTGGAGCCGGCAGGTGATGGAGAGCATCGCCGCGAAACGGGGCCTGGACCAGCGGGACACGGCCCTGGCCGCAAGGATGTTTTATGGCGTGCTGCAAAATATGGCCCTGTGCGACCACTATATCGACGCGTTTACAAGCGGTCGACTGGAGCCCAAGGTGCGGGACATCCTGCGTCTGGGGACATATCAACTTCTGTTTATGGACAGGATACCGGCCAGCGCGGCGGTGAACGAGGCGGTCAACGCCTGTCGGACGCTGGGTTATGCCCGTGCGGCCGGTCTTGTCAACGCGGTGCTGCGGCGGCTGGACCGAGAGCGGCAGCGGGAAACTCTGCCGTCCATTCCGGGCGAGGGTACGGCGGCGTATCTGGCCACGCGGTACAGCCACCCCCTGTGGCTGGCGGAAGAGCTTATAGCCCTGCGGGGCTATGAGGGCGCGGCGGCGGTGCTGGCAGCGGACAACGCCGAGCCGCCTGTGTACGTGCAGGTCAACACCTGCCGGACGGACGAGGCGGAGCTTGTAAAGCTCCTGCCCATTCGCCGCACACCGGCGGGACTGGTCCTGGACAGGGTGGGGGACATCACCCGGTCGGACGCGTTTCAAAAGGGGCTTTTTTATGTGCAGGACCCGGCGGCCCACGCCGCCGTGGAGACAGCGACACTTCAACCGGGCATGCGGGTGCTGGACGCCTGCGCGGCCCCCGGCGGCAAGAGCTTCGGCGCGGCTATCGCAATGGGGAACACGGGCCTTGTGTCCGCCAGAGACATCATTGCCAAGAAGCTGGCATTGGTCCAAAGCGGCGCGGAAAGAATGGGCCTTTCCTGCATCGAATGTCAGCCGGGGGACGCACGGGACATCGAGGTTGGGGACTACGACGCGGTGTTCGCCGACGTGCCGTGCAGCGGTCTGGGCGTGATACGCAAAAAGCCGGACGTGCGCTACCGACCCCGGCGGGAGCTGGACGGTCTGCCGGAATTGCAGGGTGAACTTTTGGAGGCCATTTCCCGTGCGGTGCGGCCCGGCGGACGGCTCATTTATTCCACCTGTACCTGGCGGCGGGCGGAGAACGAGGCGGTCACGGAGGCGTTTTTGCGCGGACACACGGATTTTACGAAGGTCACGGAGAGGACCTTCTGGCCGGACATCGATGGAACGGACGGGTTTTATATATGCCGGATAGATCGGGCAAAAAAGATATAAAGTCCATGCTCCCGGCGGAGCTGGCGGCGGAATTTGCGGCGCTGGGTCTGCCTGGCTACCGGGCCAGGCAGGTGTTTCGCTGGCTGGGCCGGGGCGTGACGGGTTTCGACGAGATGACCGACCTGCCCAAGGCGCTGCGGGAGACGCTGGACGGAGCCTATTGCATCCCCAGCCTGACAATGCTGCGGCGGCAGACGTCGGCCGTGGACGGGACGGAGAAATTCCTCTGGGAGCTGCCCGATGGGGAGAGCGTGGAGACGGTGCTCATGCGCTATAAGCACGGCAATTCCGTCTGCATCTCGTCCCAAGTGGGCTGCCGGATGGGCTGCGCCTTCTGCGCCAGCACCATCGGCGGCAAGGTCCGGGACCTGACGGCCTCGGAGATGCTGGACGAGGTACTGCGCACCGGCATCGCGGCGGGGGCGGAGATATCCAACATCGTGCTCATGGGCATCGGCGAACCCCTTGACAATTTCGACAACGTGATGCGTTTTCTCGCGCTGGTGAACGACCCGGAGGGCGCGGGCATTGGCATGCGGCATATATCGCTCTCCACCTGCGGCCTGGTGGAAGCGATTGACAAACTGGCCGGTCTTCATTTACAATTGACACTGTCCGTGTCCCTGCACGCGCCGGACGACGAGACCCGCTCCCGGCTCATGCCGGTAAACGGCGCATACGGCGTGGACGCGCTGTTCGACGCCTGTGAGCGGTATTTTCACACCACCGGGCGGCGCATATCCTTCGAGTACGCCATGGTCCGCGGGGTGAACGACACGCCAGGGCATGCCCGGCTGCTGGCCGGGCGGCTGCGGGGGACCGGCAGCCACGTGAATCTGATACGGCTCAACTATGTCCCGGAACGGGGGCTGGAGCCCTCCGACGAGGACACGGTGCGGGCCTTTGCCAAGGCGCTTGGCGACGCCGGTGTGACCGCGACGGTCCGGCGGCGGCTGGGCAGCGACATTGACGCGGCATGCGGACAACTGCGCCGTGGGCGGATGAGGAAGACATGAATTTCTATGGGTTGAGCGACAAGGGCGGTTATCGGACCGAGAATCAGGATTCCTTTGATCTGGGCGCCGTCGGCAGCGGGGTCCTGGCCGTGGTGTGCGACGGCATGGGCGGCGAGGTCCACGGACTGCTGGCAAGCGATTTGGCGGCGGGGCGGTTTTTCGCCTTTGCGCGGGCAGCGCTGGAGGCGTCGGACGGGGAGCACGCCGGCGAGATCCTCGGCCAGGCCACGGACGCCGCCAACCGGAAGGTATACCGCCTGGCCGAGCGCGCCGAGGAATACGACGGCATGGGTACCACGCTGGTGGGCGGCTATTTCCGGGAGGGTATGGCTTATTTTGTCAACGTGGGCGACAGCCGGGCTTACCGTATCGCCAAGGACGGCATTTTGCAGATCACCAAGGACCACTCCGTGGTCCAGGAGATGATCGACCGGGGGGAGATCACCCAGGCCCAGGGCCGGCGTCACCCCGGCCGACGGTATATCACACGCGCCGTTGGAAGCGACAGGTTCGTGAAAAGCGACGTGTTTTCCGTGCCCATCCGGGAGGGGGACCGGTTCCTCCTGTGCTCGGACGGGCTCACCAAAGCGCTGGAGGACGCAGAGCTCCACCGCGTGCTCCTGGCGGAGCAGGACGCCGAGACGGCTTGCAGGGTACTCATCCGGGAGGCCATCGAAAACGACGCCAGGGACAATGTGACTGCGATCGTGATCTATCCGAAGAAAGGCGGCGCCGAACATGGAAAATAAGGTCAACTGGCGTCTTGGGAAAATACTGGATGACCGGTACAGGATCGAATCCGTTCTGGGTATCGGCGGTATGGCCGTGGTGTACAAGGCGTACGACCAGCAGCTTCAGCGGGACGTGGCCGTGAAGGTCCTGCGGGACGACGTGGCCATGGACGCGGAGAGCCGCCGCCAGTTCCGTAAGGAATACCAGGCGGTGGGCATGCTCAGCCACCCCAACATCCGGGCTGTCTATGACGTGGTGGTCTCCGGCGACACGGAGTACATCGTCATGGAGTATGTGGACGGCATCAACCTGAAACAGTACATGCGCAAGAAGCTCGTTCTGCCCTGGCAGGAGGTGCTGCGCCTGTCCACGCAGGTGGTCCGGGCCCTGTCCCACGCCCACAGCCGGGGCATCATCCATATGGATATCAAGCCCCAGAACATTATGATCCTGCCCGACGGCGGGGTGAAGATCGCCGACTTCGGCATCGCGCAAATGGAGGAGGCCATGGCCTCCGAGCAGACTTCCCCCGAGGCGGTGGGCAGCATCCATTATATTTCCCCCGAACAGGCCCACGGCGAGGCGGTGGACGCCCGGTCCGATATATACTCCATGGGCGTGGTCATGTACGAGATGCTCACCGGCAAGCTGCCCTTCGACGGCAAGACGGTGGAGCAGGTGGCGGTGCAGCAGTACTCCGTCATTCCCGACGCTCCCAGCCAGTTCAACCCGAAAATACCGGAGGAGCTGGAGGATATCACGCTGCACGCCATGGAGCCGGACCCGGACGAGCGCTATCCCAGCGCGGACGAGATGCTGGCCGACCTGGAGGATTTCGCGCGGGAGAGCATCACGGACTCGCCCGCCCCCGTGCAGGAGAAAAAGACCAGGACCAAGGCTGCCCAGGCGCCGGAACAGGACGTGGCCGACAGGGAGGGCACGCCGGTGCGTATCGTGCACGACGAGATACACGTGGTCCGCAAGAACGTGCCCCGTATCAGCCGGGCTGGGGAGCTTTCCCGGGAGGGCTACGTCCGCCGGAGGACCCGCGCCAACAAGATCAGCACCCTTCTGGGCTTCGCGCTGGTGGGACTGTTCGCGCTGGGCCTGTTCGTCTTCGTGTGGCGGTACTGGCTGGCGGACATCTTCTCCGACGCCGAGCGGGTGATTTTGCCCAGCTTTGTGGGGGAGAACATCGAGACCGTCACCGCGGACGACGACATCAACGCCATATATGACATCCGGGTCGTGTACAAGGCGGACCCGTCCTATGAAAAGGGCATCATCATGGAACAGGACCCGCCGGCCAACTCCAACCGGATGAAGGTCACAGACGGCATCGCGCTGACGCTGACGGTCAGCTCCGGCATCCAGATGGAGAACATGCCGGCCGACATCGTGAACAAGCCCTTCACGGATGCGCAGTTGCAGCTGGAGGGCATGGGCATGAACGTGATCGTCACCCGCCAGCAGTCCGACACCATCACGGAGAACTATGTGGTCAGCTCCGACCCAGCCCCCGGCCAGAGCGTGGTCAGCGGCAGCACCGTGACGCTGTACGTCAGCGCCGGCCCGGAGGTGACGTACACGGACGTGCCGAACCTGGTGGGCCTGTCGAAATCCGCGGCGCTGCTGGCATTGCAGCGCAAGGGACTTATCTGCACGGAGGACCAGATCACCTACACCAGCTCCACGGCCGAGCAGAACGGCATGGTCCTGTGGCAGAATTATGAGCCCAACACCCAGATCGTCAGCGGCGCGCAGGTGTACCTGACCATCGGCACCGGCCCTGCCAACACGCGCACGGCGGCCACAACGCCTCCAGCCCAGGACGGCGGTACGGAGTGACGGAAGGCATCATCATGCGGGCGCTCAGCGGATTTTACTATGTCCGCACGCCCGACGGGCTCGTCCAGTGCCGGGCACGGGGCCGCTTTCGCCGGGAGGGGCTCGTCCCGCTGGTGGGGGACAGGGTCCGTATCGCGGAGAACCCGGACGGCACCGGCGCCGTGGACGAGATACTGCCCCGGAAAAATGCGTTCAGCCGTCCGGCGGTGGCCAATGTGGACTATCTTGTCATGCTGCTGTCCGCCGCGCTGCCGGTGACGGACCCCTATCTCGCCGACCGGGTCACGGTCCGGTGTGAGAAAAATCATTGCGGCGTGCTGCTGGTCGTCAACAAATGTGACCTGGACCCTGGCGAGAAGCTTTTGGAGATATACCGGACCACCGGGTACGGCGTCTATCCCGTCAGCGCCGCGACCGGCCGGGGCATCGAAGAGCTGCGCGAGGCCATCCGGGGCAAAATCTGCTGCTTCACCGGCAACTCCGGCGTGGGCAAGAGCAGCCTCATCAACGCCCTGGCACCGGGGCTTTCCATCCCCACCGGGGAAGTGAGCGAAAAGCTGGGCCGTGGCCGGCACACCACCCGCCACGTGGAACTGTTCGATATCGGGGACGGCACGCTGTTGGCCGACACGCCGGGGTTTGCCTCCTTTGGGGATGAGACGGAAACGCCTATCCTGCCGGAGGACCTGGCGGCGCTTTTCCCCGAGTTCGAGCCATACTTAGACCGCTGCCGCTTTGACGACTGCACCCACCGGACGGAGCCGGGGTGCGCTGTGCGCGACGCAGCGGAGCGTGGCGACATCAGTCCCAGCCGGTACGCGTCCTATCTGCGGCTGTATGAAGAAGCGGAAAAGTTGGACCGCTGGATGCTGGAAACCACTTGAACTGCACAAGTTTTGCCTCCCGCTCATACAATGGGTGGGAGGTCGATTATTATGCGGAAAAACGGACATGGCAGCTTCTGCGCGTACGCGGCGATCTGCGCGGGGACGGTGATCGTGCTGGCGCTGATATTGCCGGGGTGGTTCTGGTGGCTGGTGGGCGCGGCGCTGCTGATCGGCGGCGGCGTATGGCTTTTGAAGTGCTGATGCTGTCATATCCGCCAGCAGGCGGGCATAACCTTGCTTAGAAAATCATGCAAGGAGCGATAGCATCATGGATACGTCCCTGAAAAAGGATAACTATGAGCACCTGGTCCCGGTCTGGACGGGGAGCCTCAGCCGGGATTTCGCGGCGGAGAGCATCGTCCCGGACGCTATGCCGGACGTGGGTTCTGTCATCGACGCGGACGGCGTCATCACGCTGCGCAGCAAGGAGACGGAGGCCGGGGCGGTGTCCCTGGCCGCCTCGGTGAGCGTATCGGTGATGTACGTACCGGAGACCGGCGGCGCGCTGCAGAGCGTGAGCGTGACGGTGCCGGTGGAGGTGCGCATGGACGCCCCCGGCGCGGACCAGGACTGCCAGACCGTGGCGCGGCTGCGGGTCCGGGCCATCGACGCGAAGATGGTCAACTCCCGGAAGCTGTCCGTCCGTGCGGAGGTGGACTGCGAGGCCGCGGTGTATCAAAAGCGCACAGTGGAGATCGCCTCCGGCCTGGCGGAGGAGACCGGTGCCATCCATATCCTGACGCGCACGGCCCCGATGGCCGCGGTGGCGGACGTGCGGGAGAAGACCTTCGTGGTGACGGACGAGTACGCGCTGCCGGCGGGCTGCGCGGAGGCGGACCGGATCATGCTCCAGCGGGTGGACGCGCATATGGAGGACGTGAAATACGTCAGCGGCAAGGTGGTTTTCCGGGGCCGTATCCGCGCGTCGCTGCTGCTGGGCGGAGCAGACGGGCGCGTTTGGTCCGGCAAATATGAGACAGAGCTCTCCCAGATCATGGAAGTCAGCGTGGACGCCGCCGACGTGACCGCCGGGGTGACGGTGATGTTCACAGGCGCGTATTTCGACCTGCCCGAGCGCCAGGATGCCGACGGGAAGATCAAGGCGGAGCTGCATCTTGTGGCCCAGACGGTGTGCCGCCAGATCCGGGAGATGACCTACATCGCCGACGCCTACAGCAACCGGACCGTGCTGGTGGGCCAGAGGTCGGAGCTGAGTATCGTGAGCGCGGCTCAGCCGGTGTCCATGCGCCAGACCGTGACGGGCAGCGCCGACCTCATCGGCAGTTCCGGCGAGGTGATCGCGGTCTCCGCCGCCGTAGGCGGCGTCACGGTGGAGGGGGAGACGGTCAAGACCACCGTCAATATCCGTGCGGTTCTCCAGCAGGAAGACGGCGGCTTCACCACGGCCCGGTGCCGCCTGTCGGCGGAATTCACCACGGATATACCCGCCGGAACGGCGCTCAACAGCGTGACCGTCACGGCCGCGGACGTGTACTGCGGCGCGGCGGCTGGTGCGCTGGACGTGCGTGCCGTGCTGCAAATGGAGGCCATCGCCGTCACCACCCGGACGATCGACGTCATCGGCGCGCTCGAAGAGGACGGGTCGGCGGCGGCAGCGGCTCCGGCGGCGCCGTCCATATGCCTGGTGCGGCTGGAGCCGGGAGCGGACATGTGGACCGTGGCGAAGAAATATCACTCCACGGTGGAGGCCATCGCCGCCGCCAACGGGGACCAGACGGCAGGACTTCTTTTAATTCCCAAAGCAAGATAGTTGATATTGGAAAAAAATTATGTTACAATAACCTGTAACGTAACGATACAGGGGGATAAAAACCATGTCCGGACATTCCAAATGGCACAACATACAAAAGACCAAGGGCGCGGCCGACGCCAAGCGGGCTCAGGCCTTCACCAAGATCGCCCGTGAGATCATCGTGGCGGTGAAGGAAGGCGGCAGCGGCGACCCGAAGAACAATATGCGCCTGGCCGCCGTCATCACCAAGGCCAAGGCCGCCAATATGCCCAACGACAACATCAAGCGCACCATCGACAAGGCGCTGGGCAGCGGCGACACCTCCAGCTTCGAGTCCGTCACCTATGAGGGCTATGGCCCCAGCGGCGTGGCGGTGATCGTGGAGGCCATGACCGACAACCGCAACCGTACCGCCAGCGACATCCGTCACTGCTTCGATAAGTATAACGGCAATCTGGGGCCCACCAACTGCGTCAGCTGGTCCTTTGACCGCAAGGGCGTGATCGTGGTGGACAACGAGGACGGAGACCTGGACGAGGACACCGTCATGATGGACGCCATGGAGGCGGGAGCCGCCGATATGGAGACGGAGGACGGCGTGTTCACCCTCTATACCGCGCCGGAGGACGTGACCGCGGTGGCGGATTATATGACCTCCCATGGCTATAAGCTGGATTCCGCCCAGGAGGAGATGGTCCCCCAGACCTACGTCACCCTCACTGCGGAGGGCGACCGGAAGAACATGCAGAAGATGCTGGACGTGTTCGAGGACAACGAGGACGTGCAGAACGTCTGGCACAACTGGGAGAACATGGACGAATGACCCCCGCGCCGGCACTGGCATGAACGAGTTCTCTCAATGGCCGCGGGCACGAGCCGAAAGGCTGTGCGTGAGGAAAGTCCGGGCTCCACAGGGCAAGGATAACGGGTAACGCCCGCCGATGGCGACATCAGGACGAGTGCAACAGAAACAGACCGCCGCGTGTTTCTCCGCGCGGTAAGGGTGGAAAGGCGGTGTAAGAGACCACCCGGCGGCCTGGCGACAGACCGCTGCTGTAAACTCTATCCGGAGCAACACCGTGGAGGGGGAATAGGCCGGCCCGGCTCCCCCGGGGAGGTGGCTGGAGCGCTGCGGCAACGCCGCGCCTAGATAGATGGCCATTTTTAACAGAATCCGGCTTACAGGAAAACTCGTTTATCAAAAAAGAGACAGGATCTTTCCTGTCTCTTTTTGCGTGATAACGGCTGATACTGGGTTGTAGTGATTCGTTTCTTGTAAACCGCAAAATGCCGTATTATAATATCTCTGATCGTGAGGTGTATACTTTGACGCTGAAGGAATATCTCGCC
>CANQQB010000005.1 GCA_947625845.1 uncultured Oscillospiraceae bacterium | reverse complement strand
CTTCAACGGGCGATCCGCAGCGGAGGGCGCGGACTCAGTATCCGGAAGCTGTTTGAGCAGATCCCCAATATGCTCCCGAGGCTCTGCCCGTGTATGCTGATGAGCCCGATCTCTGCCGCACAGTATTTGGACCCCAATGCCTGGCAGAACAGAGCCTTCCGCGAAGGTGTATTCTGCTACCTGGCTTGCTGACGGATACCTTTCCCCCGATGACTTTTTGCACCCCTATTATGTGGGGACGATCCGCAAGAGCATTTTGAAAGTGCTGCAGACAGAAGCTCCTGTCAGTGAAGGGGTGCTCATCCGGCGGGTCGTGCAGAGCTACGGGATCGCAAGGAGCGGAAGCCGCATACAAGGTCATATGACCGCCCTTTTGAGTTCTATGCGGCTACGGACCACCACACATACGCTTACAAAAGAGTGGGGAGCGGACGGGCGCTGTACGCTTTCCACGCCAGAGGGCGCTATCCGCGATTCGAAAAGGATAGAGCAGGCCCTGCGGGAGATCCTGCGCTATGGTGAAGGTGTATATACAGACATGCTCCTCTCCCCCCAGAGCAACACGGGACCGGCGCTGCAAAGACTCATGGATACCAAAGCGGGCGGCGCCAAGCAGGAGATCGCGGATGCCGTCACCGCCGCGTTTGCTGAGAGCGGCGGTATCTCCGTGGATGCGATCGAACAGGCGATAGAGGAACAGATCGCCCATATCGCGGGAGGGCACTGGAATCTGGAAAGGCAGCAGCCGGAGCGTAAGACCGGCGCTGGTCGGTGGGCCAGGGATCTAGGAGAGATCCTGGAGGCATATTACACGCTGGAGGACAAGCGGAAGGTTTTGCAGCGTATCTCCGAACTGGAGGACGCAACGGACAGCGCCGCCAAGACATACAAAGAGCGAGAGGCTGCGCTGAAAGATGCACAGGACGCATACAGCGCATTTGATAAGTATGCCAGCCTCCTGGTCGTACAGAGCGTCAAAAAGAGGGAGATCGAAAGGCTGAGAGACGACCTTCGGAAATACGCTGATGTTCTGGACAAGTGGCCGGCATATGGCGAGGAGCTGCGGACGGCCCGAAAGCTGCAGGCGGAGCAGGCGGACAGGGCGCTGCTGGATGCCTATGAAAAGGCCGAGCGGCTGGCGGAAAGGGTAAAAACGCTGACGGATCAGGTGAGCGGTATGCCCTGCCCCGAGCAGACGGAGATCACTGCCGCGGAGGCGGCATAGCAGCAGCTCGCGGCGCTGGAGAATAAGCTCTGCGGGATGGATCTCTCCGCCGCCATCAAAATGCTGGGCGGGCACACCGTCCAGGTCAGATCCCTTCGGACAGGGGAGGCGCTGGACGTTTCCGGCGAGAGCGTATCCATTACGGAAGCGGTCCGCATCACCGTTCCCGATGTGATGGAGATGGATCTGGTCCCCGCCGACGTGGACGTATCCACCGTGGAGGCGTCGATCGCTGGGAAAAGTGCCGTCATCTCCGGTATCTTTGAAAAGTACGGCGCGGCAACGACGGTCGAACTGCGGGAGAAAAAGCAAGCCTTTGACGACGCGCAGCGGGAGCTCGACGCCGCCAGGAAAGAATTCCAGCTGGCCCTCGGGGGCGTATCCTATGAGGACCTGTCCGAACAGAGGGCAGCGGTCCGGGTCCCGGTAAGGGACAGAGAGGCGATTGACAGCGATCTCCGCGCGCTGTGCAAAAACGGCGATGTTGTAAGCTTTGCGGCCACTAGGCAGGCCGTCATTGCGGAATATGAGCGGGAATATACCAGTCTTGACGCCCTTCAGGCAAGGGCCGCTGAGACGGGGAAAAGGCTGGAGGATGCCGAAAAGACCACAGACGCCGGGGCGGATATACCGCCGGAATACAGGGACATCTCCGACCCCGAGAAGTATAAGAAAACGCTGCAGGCCGACGTCGATGTCAGACAGACTCCACGCGATACGGCGCTTCAAATGAAGACGGCTGCGGAAAACAGACTCGCGCAGTATCAGGAGGGGCTGGAGGAGGACCCTGCCGAGGGAGCGGAACGCGCCGAGAGGGCGTTTGAAGAGAAAAAGGTGCTGCTTGCCCACTGGCTGCATATCCGGAAAGTGTTCATGCAGCAGAAGCAGCTGCTCACCGGCGATCCGATGCGGGACATCACCGACAACTTTGTCAGATATCTCGGCGTTATCTCCTCCGGCAGAGTGACGACCGAATTCCCGGAGCGGGACAAGCTGAACATGGACATATACAGCGGCGACCGCCTGCTGGATCACGGGAAGCTGTCCAGCGGGACGAAGGAGACCGTCCTGCTGGCCTTTCGCCTAGCGGTGCTGGACCACCTGTTCCCGGACGGCGGAGGCATCATCGTGCTGGATGATCCGTTTACGGACATGGATGACGACCGGGCGGACCAGGCGTGTGCGCTGGTCAGGGAGTGTGGGAAGCGCCATCAGGTAATATTCCTCACCTGCCGGGAGGATTATTTGGAAAAGCTGAGCGGGAGCGTCATCCGCATCGAATAATGCAGCACTCTGCGTAAAATGCAACGCTGATACGACAAATGCAACGCTCACCCGAAAAGCGTTGCATAGTATTTGTGCTTTCAGTGAGGATTTGATCCTTTTTTCTGCTATTCCGAGCTTCTCTTGCCTATTGAACAAAATTTTTCAGCAAGGCTACACAAATCGCGCCAGGGGTGTTATACTATAATTGTAGAAGTGTATAAGGAAGGAGGAATAGCAAATGTATGCGGCGCTTGACATAGCAAAGTATGTAGTTACGAAGTGCAAACGGGACGGAAAGCCAATCAGCAACTTGCAGTTGCAGAAGATTCTGTACTACATTCAACGGGACTATCTGCGGAGTGGTAGTATAGCATTCCAAGATAGTATTGAAGCATGGCGGTTTGGCCCCGTGGTGCCGAAAGTCTACTATTACTTCTGCGGCGCTGGTTCTATGCCTTTGATTCCACTTGTTGAGTTTGAAGGGAATACTATATCTGCTTATGATAAGATGCGGATTGATGGAATCGTAGAAGAAAAGCGAAAGTTAAGTGCTTGGAGCATGGTGTCCGAAACTCATCGTGAAGGTGGTGCATGGGATATTACTTACCAGAACGGAAAGGGATATCGGCGCGTAATCGATATAAACCTGATTCGGATGGTGGGATGAATGACAGATTTTCAAAAGGAATCACAGCAACGAGAGGAATTCAAACAGATTCTTTTCGACTTAGCAAAAAATCAAGGACAGTTTGATGACCCAACAGTAATTAGTGATTTTTGCAAGCGTTTGGATGACTTATATTCACCAGCTGATGGTAGCGATGGGTTTAGGCATTTCTATTCTGATATATTCGATGTTCTTTCGCAAATTCAAAGAGAAAATTCTTCCGTGGATATAGAAGTACTTGGGCAAAATCTGTCAAAGATACGAGAGTCTTACCGGCCTACGAGTACAAAGCCGATGGGTCACCTCGCAATGCGGAAAACAGTATAAAGAAACTATATGATCATGTGAATTTAGATATTGCCAGACTCCTCTATATTGAAGCAGGCGATTACCGTGTTTCGGGGGACGAAGCAATAGCAGACATAACGGCTAGAATAGATCAGCTCGATGAAAACGTGACTATAGCAAAAGGCGATGTCAGCAGTTTGCAGGAAACGGTCAAGAGTACACAAAAAGAGTATATAGCAATCCTAGGAATATTTGCTGCAATTCTTCTTGCTTTTGTTGGCGGGATGACGTTTTCTACATCTGTCCTTGAAAATATCGACAAAGTAGATGCATATCGAATTATACTTATTTCACTTGTTATTGGTCTTATACTGGTAAATGCCTTATTTGCTTTATTCTATTTCATTGTGAGTATTACCAAAGACCGCAAGGCACTTAATCTTAGACCTATGATTATATCAGATGTTATTTTTTTACTGCTTATGGTCCTTGTAATAATTGCGTGGAAATGTGGTTATATAGAACGCCGCGATGCGGATATCCTCGGTACAGTGAGCAGTAGCAACATTGTGGAAGCTATAGCAACGCCGGCACCGACACAAATGAATAGCGCAATGCCAAATCAGTAACGCATATGGAGTTGCAACGCTTGAAGCAAAATGCAACGCTGATACGGCAAATGCAACGCTCCTCCCAAAAGCGTTGCATTGTATCAATTAGCGCAGTCTTTGCCAAGTCGAAAGGCTTCTGAAGATTCGAGGTCCTGGCAAATCAGGCCCTCTCATCGGTCAGAAGCCTTTCTCCTTTTTCCCATCGCAAACGCTGCGCTGGTTTGCGATGGGAGCCCTAAGTAACAAGGTGTCGCCGCCCGATGGGCGGCGATATGTTTTTATCGTTGCAAAACGGCTAAAATATGATATAATAAGATTAGCTAAAACAAAGGGGTGCTTATCATGGTTGGAGCGACAGCCACCGCCACGGAGATGCAAAACAATTTTGGGAAATATCTCTCGCTTGTCATGAACGGGAGTGAGGTCATTGTGACGAAAAACGGGAAAGAGGTCGGCAGGCTGATCCCCAAGGGGGCGGCAGTATCCTATCTGACGGACTCTCTCACGGGTATTCTGAAGGGGAGCTATGATCTGGATGAGGCCCGAGAGGAAAGGCTGAAGGCGAAGTATGAGACTTCTGATTGACGCCAACATCCTGCTGGACGTGCTGCAAAAGCGTGAGCCGCATGATCGGGACTCTGCTCTGATATGGAAGCTGTGCGAGACGGAACAGGCCGAGGGCTATGTGTCCGTACTGTCATTTGCCGATCTGGTCTATGTGATGCGCAAGGAACTTGACCCCCAGGCCATTGAGGACGTGCAGCACAAACTGGCCCTGATCTTTCGCTTCGCGGACCTGACCGCCTCCGACATTACCCATGCCGGCGAGATGAAATGGGAGGATTTTGAGGACGCCGTGCAGGCAGCCACAGCGGAACGTATCCACGCCGACCACATCATCACGCGCAATGTGCGGGATTTCAAACGGAGCAAAGTCGTGGCCTTTACGCCCGCGGAGTATCTGGCGAGGATCTGACCCGCGGCGAAACGCTCCTGAAGACGAAGGGGACCGGTAAAACCGGTCCCCGTTCGTCGATTAGGGGTCTTTCTCCTTTTCCCCGCGCGGGGACCCCAATAACAAGCTCGCCCCTCCAGGCGCCGACACTTTTATCCCTTGCGCCGCGCATTATCAAAACCACGCCGTAGTATCCATGAGCAGGCCGCCGCGGCCGACATCGTACCGGTCGATATAGGCCTCCTCCAGGGGTATCCAGAGCTGTTCAAAGTCCCGGTAACGGTCCCCCTCCCGGTCCATGAGCCGCTTTCGCTGCGCCTCCGGCGAGCAGGTGAGGAATATCCGCAGATCGCACAGCCACGCCAGCTCTTTATTGTGGCTGTAGGTGCCCTCGATCAGCAGCACCTTCCCCGCCGGGACCACGCTGGCCGGACGGTACGTGCCGCTCCGGCAGTCGTATGGCCGGTATGTCCCGGCCTGTCCGGCCAAAAACGGCTCCAGCACCTCCAGCCGCAGGCGCATCAGGTCCATATTGGCGCAGGGCACCTTCCGCCAGTCCGGCACGCGCCGTTCCATGGGCAGATAGTAGTCGTCCGTATGGACCACCGTGCAGTCGATATTCTCCGCCAGCCGCCTGGCAAAGGCCGTCTTGCCGCTGCCGGAGCGGCCGTCGATGGCCACCACAAACGGCTTGCCCGGCGGCGCGCCCAGAATGAGCTCCGTCACCAGACGGAGCGTGTTGTCATAGACCGCGCTCATGAGCCCATCACGGCCCTGGCCTGTTCCACGGCCAGGCGCAGATAGTCCTCCAGCCGCAGTTCCTCCGTCCCGGCCACGTAAACGCCGCAGGTAGACGTGGGGATGAGTATCTTCACCGCCGCCGAGCCGGACACCGCCGCCGCCATCGCGGGGGACACCTCCCCCAAAATGCCGTTGGCCAGCAGCACGCCGATAGGACCCAGTATCAGATCCGCCCGCGCTGCGTTATAGACCACCGCGTTCTCCCCGGTGGCCCCCTGGGACGCGCCGGCCCGGAGCATAGCGCCGGTGGCCGTGACGTTGGTCCCCACGGCGATCAGCTCCCAGCCATCCGGCAGCTCATGGGCCAGCATTTTCGCCAGCTGCGCGCCGATGCCGCCGCCCTGCCCGTCCACGATGAGCGCCCGTCTTGCCATACCTTCGCCTCCTGTGATGTCCAACGATCCGGCCTTACCGCACCACGCCCTTGATGAACGGCGCCCGCTCCACCTTCTCCGGCCCGATCTCGAAGCATGCCCGCAGCATGTCCGCCGCCTCTTTGGCCGCTTCCCCGGTCCTGGCGTGTATGGTCCCCAGGCTCTCGCCCGCGGCCACGGTATCGCCCACCTTTTTGTGCAGCACCACGCCCACGGCCAGGTCTATCACATCATCCTTGGCCGCACGGCCGCCGCCCAGGCGCATGCTGGTAAGCCCCACGTCCTCGGCGTGGATACGCTTCACCCAGCCGCCATCCGTGGCGGGGACCTCCAATTTCACCGGCGCCTCCGGCAGCAGAGCCGGGTCGTACACCGCCGCGGCGTCGCCCCCCTGCGCGGTGACGAAGGCGGCGAACTTCTCCAGCGCCGCGCCGCTTTCGATGGCGTGCTCCAGCATTTGCCGCGCCTCGCCGTCGTCCTTTGCCACGCCGCCCTCCCGGAGGATCTGCGTCCCCAGGGTCAGGCACAGCTCCAGCAGGTCGCCTTTATATTCGCCCCGCAATGCGGCCAGCGCCTCCTTGACCTCCAACGCGTTGCCCACGGCGTTTCCCAGCGGCTCGTCCATGTCCGTGACCACGGCCACCACCTTTTTCCCCGCCCGGCGGCCCACCTCAGTCAGGCCCTTTGCCAGGTCAAAAGCGGCTTCCTCGGTCTGCATGAACGCCCCGGAGCCGGTCTTCACGTCCAGCACGATCACGTCCGCCCCCGCCGCCAGCTTTTTGCACAGGATGCTGCTGACGATCAGCGGCCTGGACGCCACCGTGGCCGTCACGTCCCGCAGCGCGTACAGCTTCTTGTCCGCCGGACACAGCTCCGCCGTCTGGCCCGCGATGGCGAAGCCCACCTCATTGACCTGCCGGATAAAGGCGTCCTCCGCGATAGCGGTGGAGAAGCCGGGGAAGCTCTCCAGCTTGTCGATGGTGCCGCCGGTATGGCCCAGACCCCGGCCTGACAGCTTCGCCATATGCACCCCGCACGCCGCCACCATGGGGCACAGCACCAGACTGGTCTTGTCCCCCACGCCGCCGGTGGAGTGCTTGTCGGCCTTCACGCCGGCCACGCCGGAAAGATCGATCTTGTCCCCGGAGTCCAGCATGGCCATGGTCAGCTCGTACGTCTCTTCGCTGTCCATGCCCTGGTAATAGATCGCCATACACATGGCGCTCATCTGATAATCGGGGATATCGCCCTTCGTATACCCCTCGATCATCCAGCGTATCTCGTCCCGGCTGAGCGCGCCGCCGTCCCGTTTTTTGCCTATCAGGTCCGTCATCCGCATGTTCATTCACCTCATTTGTGCAATTTGCGCAATTATTTTTCCATAGTATAGCACACTTTCCACCATTTAGCTACTAGAAATAATACGGTTTTCCGCCCATCCAGAGCACATGCCGCTTCTCGCTCTGTTCCTCCCGCGGCGGCTCCTGCGGGGACGGCGGCGTATTCCTGCCCGGCAGAGGCCGCTCGGCGGCGTACTCGATGCGCTGGGGAAAGCGCAGCATGTCCAGATTGGTGAACCGCCTCGTCAGCCGCAGCCGCCCCTCTGACGGCTCCGGCACGCCCAGATACCCGCTCTTTTCCCCGTATACGCTCAGCCGCACCACCCTTCCCACGTCCCGCATGTCGACCCGCATCACCGTCAACGCCCCCTGGCGCTCCACGGTGAGCGTCCCCTCCTGATTGCCGTCGATATAGATCGGTAATAACATGATAAAACCCCCAGTCACACTCAGTGTATGACCGGGGGTCTGGTTTTACGACTGCGGCGCGTTCAGATTCAGCCCGAAGCTGACGGCGATGGCGTCGTCCACGCGGGTCATGGCGTCGCCGCTCAATTTCCCCATCCGCTCCCGCAGACGGGATTTGTCCAGCGTGCGCACCTGTTCCAGCAATATCACGCTGTCCCGTGTAAGGCCGCTGTCGGGGGCCTGTATCTCGATGTGGGTCGGCAGACGCGCCTTCCCCACCTGGGACGTGATGGCCGCCGCGATCACCGTAGGACTGTGGCGGTTGCCCGTGTCGTTTTGTATGATGAGCACCGGCCGCAGGCCGCCCTGTTCCGAGCCCACCACGGGGCTGAGATCGGCATAATAGATGTCTCCGCGTCGAACCGGATTTGTCATGAGAGCACCTTCCGTGAAAGAGTCGCCCGGTACATTCTATGTACGGACATGCCTCTATTCTCCCACGGAGGCGGGTTTTTTATACCTGTCCTTTACGCGGTGTACACTCTTGGCACACGGGGGCTCACGGCGCACAGCAGCTCATAGTGTATGGTCCCGGCCAGCGCCGCCACCTCGCCGCAGTTTATCCGTCGGCCGAATATCTCCGCCACGTCGCCGCTCTTCACGTCCATGCCCGTCACGTCCAGCATGCACATGTCCATGCAGATGCGCCCCACCTGACGGACCCGCCGGCCGTCCAGGTCCACGGTGAGCTGATTGCTGAGCACCCGGTGCAGCCCGTCGGCGTACCCTATCGGCAGCACGGCGATCGTGCTGGGCTTTTCCACGGTGAAGGTCCGGCCGTAGCTGATGGTATCGCCGGCCGCGTGCTTTTCCAGGCACGCCACCCGGCTTTTCAGCGTCATCGCGGGAATGAGGTCCAGCTCCCCCCTGTCCGGCCCAGGGTACATGCCGTACAGCGCCACGCCGGGCCGCACCATGTCCATATACGTCTCCGGGAAGGCGATCATCGCCCCGGAGTTGGTACAGTGGTGGATTTCAAAGCGTTTCCCCGCTATCGCCTCCACCGCCTCAAAGCCCGCCTTGAAGCGCTTTAGCTGCTCCCAGGTGAAGTCCCGCTCCCCCGGCTCCCCGTCGGACACGCAGAAGTGGGTGAACACCCCCTCCGGCTCCAAATTTGGCAGCTTTACCGCCTTCGCCGCGTCGGACAGGGAATCCTCCCCGTATGCCCGGAACCCGGTCCGGCCCATGCCGGTCTCCAGCTTGAAGTGCACTTTTAAGGTCAGCCCCGTCCCGGCCAGTGCATTGGACAGCGCCTGCGCCATCTCCAAACTCCCCACCGCCTGGGTCACGTCGTTCTCCGCCAGCACACCGGCATATACCGGCGGCGTATAGCCCAGTATCAGAATGGGCAGCTTTATCCCCGCCCTTCTCAGCTCCGCCGCCTCGTCCAGGCACGCCACGGCCAGGTAGTCGCAGCCCGCGTCCTCTAAAAGCCGCGACACCCGCACCGCCCCGTGGCCGTAGGCGTTGGCCTTCACGATGCCCATGTACTTGGTCCCGGCCGCCAGCTTTTCCCGCATAGCCCGGTAGTTGTGCTCGATGGCCCCCAGGCTTATCTCCGCCCAGGTCCGCTTTGTCAGATCGTCCATTTCCGTTTATCTCCTGTGTATGATCATGTCAACTGATTTCCCAACCCTCGACGTGTACCTTCGCCACGGTCCGGCCCTCGGAAGCTATCTCCGCCGCCGCAGGCGCCAGCGTGTCCCCGTCCAGCCACACGGTGAGCACGGAGCTCTCCCCCACGTACAGCCGCGCGGCCATGCTCTCGCCGTCCCACCAGAGAAGCTCCACATACCCGCTGGCCAGCGCGTCCAGCATCGCCGGCAGCACGCCCACCGGCGTCAGGCCCTCCCCGTCCAGCGGTCCGGCCCCCAGCATCACCCCGTCGTAGCCCACCTGGCTCTCGCCCCGGCTCACGACGGCCTTCACCCCCGCCAGGATCTCCGGCGAGAGCAGCTCGATGGTAGTCTGGCTCCCGTTATACGCCACGTTCATGGTGTACTCCGCCGCGCTGTCGCCATAGTCGGCGGTCACCGCCGCCCTAAACCGGATGCTCTGCGCCGCCGTCACGGCGTCCCGCAGGGCCTGGAAGCCCTCCTCCAACCGTTTCTCCCGCTCCCCGCATCCGCTCAGGAGCAGGAGGATCATCATCAGTGCGGAAACAGCTCTTTTCCGCATGCGGTATTTAACTCCCTTGTCCCGTGATTTCCTTTTCCGCCATTGGCAGAAACTCAATGATATCCCCGGCCTTGAGGCCATACTGGCCGTATTTTTCCGCCGCCAGGTCCCCCGCCCGCGCGTGGAGCCAGCAGCCCGTCACCACCGCCCGCGCCGGAGCCAATTGCCCCAGCAGCGCGCCCAGCACCCCCGCCAGCACGTCCCCCGTGCCGCCGGTGGCCATGCCGGCGTTGCCCGCGTCGGGGATATACGCCCTGCCGTTGGGGAACGCGCACACGGTCCTGTGGCCCTTGAGGACCACCGCGCACCGGTGCTCTCGGGCAAACCCCAGCGCGTCCGCCAGCCTGTCCTGTACAGGACGGCCCAGCAGCCGGGCAAACTCCCCCTCATGCGGCGTCAGGACCACAGGCCCCGCCGCCTCTTTTAAAAGCGGCAGGTTCCGGCTCACGGCCCACAGCGCGTCCGCGTCCAGCACCAGCGGCCCCTGGGAAGCCCGGAGCACCGCCGCGGTCACCGCCGCCGTGTCCCCGTCCCGGCCCAGGCCCGGCCCCAGCACGCACACGTCGCAGGCCTCCAGCCTTCTCTCGATGACGCCGATGGCGTCCGCGCTCACCCGGCCCCGGCCGTTGCCCGCCAGGGGGAAGACCATGGCCTCGTCGTTCTTGACGGCCTCTATCTCATATATATCCTCCGGCACGCCCAGATAGACCAGTCCCGCCCCGGCCCGGACGGCCCCTTTTGCGCACAGGCTTGCCGCCCCGGTATAGCCCACGGCCCCGGCCAGGACGAGAAGCTTTCCGTAGTCGCCCTTGTGGGTCATGGGGTCCCGGACGGGCAGGGACACGTCCTCCCGGCGTATATCCCGCACGTCGCTCGTTTCCACGCGCGTCACCCCCCTTGGCCATATTTGTATGATTTCGTTTATTATAATCGCCTGGAAATAATTCGTCAAATTCAATTCCGCCCGTTGCGAAACGCGGAAAATTGTGTTATAAGTTAAGGTTAGCATTAATTCTCTTTGAAACACAAAGGAGCAGACATGATGGAAGAAAAACTGCGGCAGCTGCGGGAGGCCTCATTACAGGCCATCCGGGACGCGGGCGCGCTGGACGCGCTGGACGCCGTGCGCGTGAAGTACCTGGGCAAGAAAGGCGAGCTCACCGCCGTGCTCAAGCAGATGGGTGGTCTGTCCGCCGAGGAACGGCCCAAAATGGGCCAGCTTGCCAACGCCATCCGGGAGGAGCTGACCGCCGCCCTGGAGGACGGCAAGAGGCGCCTGAGCGAAAAGGCCCTGGAAATGCGCCTGGCGGCCGAGCGGGAGGACGTGACCATCCCCGGCAAGCCGGTGACATTGGGCCGTCCCCACCCCCTGAACCGGGTGATCAGCGAGTTTTCCGAGATCGCCATCGGCATGGGCTTCACCATCGCCGAGGGCCCGGAGGTGGAGCTTTCCAGCTACAACTTTGACAAGCTCAACACCCCCGACGGCCACCCCGCCCGGGACAGGCAGGACACCTTTTATTTCACCGACGACGATTCCGTCCTTCTGCGCACCCAGACCAGCCCCGTGCAGATCCACGTGATGGAGAATTACCCCCTGCCCATCCGCATCATCGCCCCCGGCCGCGTCTACCGCAAGGACGAGGTGGACGCCACCCACAGCCCCATGTTCCACCAGATCGAGGGTCTGGTGATCGACGAGGGCATCACCTTCGGCGACCTGAAGGGCACGCTGAACGAGCTGGTCCACCGGCTTTACGGCAGCGATTTGAAGACCCGCTTCCGGCCCCACCACTTCCCCTTCACCGAGCCGAGCTGCGAGATGGACGTGGAGTGCTTCAAGTGCCACGGCGCCGGCTGCCCCGTCTGCAAAGGCGAGGGCTGGGTCGAGCTTCTTGGCGGCGGCATGGTCCACCCCAAGGTGCTGGAAGGCTGCGGCATCGACACGGAGAAATACTCCGGCTTCGCTTTTGGCTTCGGCTCGGACCGGCTCGCCATGTTCCGCTTCAACATCAGCGACCTGCGGCTGCTGTTTGAAAACGACGTGCGGTTCCTGGAACAGTTCTGAGGGAGGTTGAGGAAAAATGGATCTATCAAGAGATTGGCTGGGTGATTTCACCCGTATCGACGCGTCGGACAAGGAATTCTGCGATCGGATGACCATGTCCGGCTCCAAGGTGGAGAGCCTCTCCGTCACCGGCGACGGCATCGAGAACGTAGTGGCCGGCCGGGTCACCTTCATGAGCCCCCACCCGGACTCCGACCACATGTGGGTGTGCAAGCTCGACGTTGGCGGCGCCCGCGACCTGACCATCGTCACCGGCGCGCAGAACGTGTCCGTGGACGATATGGTCCCCGTGGCCCTGGACGGCTCCAGGCTCCCCGGCGGCAAGGAGATACGCACCAGCAAGCTTCGCGGCGTCATGAGCGAGGGCATGCTCTGCTCTCTTTCCGAGCTGGGTCTGGACACCCACGATTACCCCTACGCCATCGAAAACGGCATTTTCATCATGCGCGAGCCCTGCGAGCCCGGCGACGACATCAGGAAGGTCCTGGGTCTGGGGGACAGCGTGGTGGAATTTGAGATCACCAACAACCGGCCCGACTGTCTGAGCGTGATCGGCCTGGCACGTGAGGCCGCCGCCACCTTCGGCACCGAGCTGAACATCCCCACACCGCAAGTCAAGGGTTCCGGCGACGACATCCACAAATATCTCACCATCCGCATCGACGAGCCCACCCTCTGCCCCCGGTACACCGCCCGCATGGTGAAGAACATCAAGATCGAGCCCTCCCCCGCCTGGCTGCGCCGGCGGCTTCGCGCCTGCGGCATCCGGCCCATCAACAACATCGTGGACATCACCAACTACGTGATGCAGGAATACGGCCAGCCCATGCACGCCTTTGACTATAGCTGCGTGCACGGCAACACCATCGTGGTCCGCCGCGCGGCCCCCGGCGAGAGTCTGGTGACCCTGGACGGCAACACCCGCAGTCTCACCCCCAACATGCTGGTCATCGCCGACGATGAAAAGCCCATCGGCGTGGCAGGCGTCATGGGTGGCGGCAACTCCGAGATCGTGGACGACACCAGCACGATCGTCTTCGAGTCGGCCAACTTCAACGGCACGTCCATCCGCAAGACCGCCATCGCCCTGGGCATGCGCACGGACGCCTCCGGCAAGTTTGAGAAGGGTCTGGACCCGGAGGGGACCGTCCCCGCCGTGCAGCGCGCCTGCGAGCTGGTGGAGCTGCTGGGCTGCGGCGAGGTGATCGACGAGACCATCGACGTGGTGGCCGCGCCCTACGTGGAAAAGACCGTGCTCCTGGAGCCGGAGAAGGTCAACGCCCTTCTGGGGACAAGCATCGACCGGTCCTTCATGGTAAAGGTCCTGGAAAAGCTGGGCTTCACCCTGACCGGCGACACCATCCACGTCCCCTCCTGGCGCAGCGACATCGAGCACTACTCCGACATCGCCGAGGAAGTGGCCCGGTTCTACGGCTACGACACCGTCCAATCCACCATGATCCGCGGCCGGACCTCCCAAGGCGGCTGGAACGAAAAGCAGCGCTTTGAAAACCGGCTCAACTCCCTGTGCCAGGCCATGGGTTTCAACGAGATTTTGACCTACTCCTTCGGCAGCAAATCCGCCTGGGACAAGATACGTCTGCCCGCCGACTCCCCTCTCCGCCAGGCCCTGATCATCCAGAACCCCCTGGGAGAGGACCGGAGCGTCATGCGCACCACCCCCATGCCCTCCATGCTGGACATCATGTCCAACAACGCCGCCCGCCGCAATCCCTCCGTCCGGCTTTATGAGCGCGCCAAGGTCTTCCACCCGCAACAGGAAAGCCCCCTGGCCGACGAGGAACTGTGGCTGGTCCTGGGAGAGTACGGCGACAAGGCCGACTTCTTCCGGCTCAAGGGCTGCGTGGAGGCCATCTTAAAGGACGCGCGGGTGCAGGACGTGTCCTTCGCCGCCGAGACGGTTGACGCCGCCTTCCACCCCGGCCGCTGCGCCCGCATCGCCGCCGGCGGGGAGACTATCGGCATCGTTGGCCAGGTCCACCCCACCGTCTGCGCCGCCTACGGCCTGGACGCCGGCAGCTTTTACGCCCAGTTGAACGTCTCCGCCATGCGCGCCCACCAGGGCCCGGAGCGCACCTTTACCGCCCTGCCCCGCTTCCCCGCCGTCAGCCGGGACATCGCCCTGGTCTGCGCCGACGAGGTCTCCGTTGCGGAGCTGTCCGACACCATTATTGCCGCCGGCAAGCCCTATCTGGAGAGCGTGCGGTTTTTCGACATGTACAAGGGCGCGCCCATCCCCGACGGGCAAAAGAGCGTGGCCTTCTCCCTGACCCTCCGGGCGGCGGACCAGACCCTCACCGAGGACCACGCCGCGGAGACCATGAACGCCATCCTGACCGCCCTGAAGGAAAAGCACGGCGCGGTCATCCGCTGAGCCTCATTTAAAGAAAATAGACACAATTTTTAATACTTTTGTAATATCTTCCCGCGTTCAAATGTGTTATACTTTCTTTAGCGGAACCAAAGGAGGTGTACGAGCATGGAAGAGTCCACCCGCAAGTTCAAGGTCATGGACCACAGCGCGGAGATCCGGGAGATCATGGCGAGCGTATACAGCTCACTTCTTGTGAAGGGCTATAACCCCATCAACCAGATCGTGGGCTACATTCTCTCCGAGGACCCCACCTACATCACCAACTACAACAATGCCCGTGCGCTCATCTGCCGTCTGGACCGGGACGATCTGCTCCAGGAACTGGTTTCCTCCTATCTGCAAAAGTAAAAAATGACCACATGAACGACCCCCTGCGAACGCGTTGACCGTTCCAAGGGGTCGTTTTCATTATGGTGTCCCCGGCTCACGCCGTGGACAGCGCTGGATTTTAAATCCCTTTACCTTATCAAAAGCCCCCCTTGTCAAAGGGGGGTGCCCGCTATCGGCGGGCGGGGGGATTGCCCCCTCGCGCCGCAGCGCGGCCCCCTCTGACGAGGGGGCTGTCAGCGCTCCGCGCTGACTGAGGGAGAGACAGATAACCTCCACCTCCCCCGTGGCCTTTCCACAACAAACTGCCCCGGGTTTCCCCGGGGCGGTGAAATTATGGAAATACTTCCTCGTAGCTGACGCCAAAGACCGCGTGCAGATGCATAAGCTCGTCGGCGTATATGTGGCGCTGTCCGACCTCGATCTTTGCCAGCGCGCTGCGCGTGATATCGCACCCCCGCACCTGAAGCTGAGCGGATAGCTGCTCCTGAGACAGACCCCGCTCCATCCGCAGCCTCCGTATATTTTGCCCCAGCGCCTTTTCATAGGAAACGTCCACCGTATCAACACCTTTCGCACTTATACTGGTGCATCCGGTAATGTGTCCCCGTCTTCCGCCGGGGACTGCGTTGGATTTTAATGCTTCTCTCCTTCCCTTGCGCCGCAGCGCGGCCCCCTCTGTCGTCGCCGCTCGCTGGGCTAGGCCGGGATTTGCCGCAAGCGGCAAACCCCGGATAGCCTGCGGCGTCTCCTCTCCCCAAAAGGCAAGCATGCCTTTTGGGGACCCCAGGGGGCTGTCAGCGCTCCGCGCTGACGGAAGGGTTGTTATTTAAATCCTTCTTCCTTATTCAAAGGCCCCCTTGTTCTCGCCGCGATGGTTTACCCCGCCACCACCGACATAGCGGCGGCGTACCAGTTGTCGCCGGAGCGGACGAAGGCCACCTCGTAGGCGTTTTGCATGTCGTAGTTATATTGCTGATACCAAGACTGAGCCGCGAAATCGGCCTTGTACCGGATGGTGCAGGTGAAGCAGTTGTCCCCCACCCTGGCGAAGTCCCCGAAGGTCAGCTCGTCGTAGCTTACCTGGGTAGCGGAGGCCCAGATCATGGCGTCCCGGCTGTTCTGCACGTAGCTGTAAAGCTCCGTGCCCTGCAGGATGCACGACAGCAGCGCGTTCTGCCTGTCGTAGCTGAACGCCTGGGAAGAATAGTTCATATACCTATCGAAGAACTCCTGTACCCGGCCCTCGACTTCCGCGGCCAGCGCATCGTCCTGCGCCGGGAAGAAGATGAGCTCCCCCTTTTCGTTGACCAGCGGCGTCAGCGCCTGGCCCTCCGGACCGGTGGCGGTGACCTCCGGCGGCTGGCGCAGGTCCTCCACGGTGTACGTCAGCGTCTGATAGCCCGCGCCGCCGGTATAGTCCCCCAGCCCGGCCAGAATACCGTCCTCGGTGGCGGTGACTTCCCCGTCGCCCAGCGCCGCGCCGTTGACGGCCACGGTCACGGTGGACGGCGCCCGGACGGTGACGGCGTAGTCCTTGGACTCATGCAGCACGTAGCGCACCAGCCCGTTCTCCTCCGCCTCCGGATCCAGCACCCGAAGCTGGGAATCGGTGACCACGATGTCCCCGTACATGGCTCCCACCCGGTAGCGCACGTAAGAAGGCGGCTGGGTAAAGCGGCTCTCCAGCTCCGTCATGTCCGCCGCGGGCACTTCCTCGGCGATGTAGGAGCTGTCCAGCGGCACGCCGTTCAGACAAACCTCCGCATCCTTCGGCGCGTCGATCTCCACGGCCACGCTCTCCAGCCCCTTCACGGACAGCAGGGACTGCACGTGGTCCACCTGCCACAGCTGCCGGCCGAACCCGGCCGCGTCCTGCCCCTTAGGCGTCAGGTACACCAGGCACAGGTCCAGCCCGCCGCCCCGGACCTTGTACACCGGGGCCATATCCGTATAGTGTTCCAGATCCTTCCAGTAGGACAGACTTTTCCCGGCGATCGCGGCGTTATAATAGGACAGGTACAGCTCCTCGCCGTCCTCGAACTCGGACACGGTGAAATCCGCCCCGTCGTGTACATAGTCGTACCACTGTTCCCCCGTGGTCGTGGCCATGAACTCGTCCATCACGTGCTCCGGCAGCGACGCCTCATAGGCCCCGGTGTACCGGTACAGCACATAGCACCCCACCGCCCCGGCGATCAAAAACAGCACCGAATACACCAGCAGGAATATCCGCCAGCGGCGCTTGCCCCGCCGGACCTTTTCTGCCTTATCCTGAACGCGGCTGCGCTTTACGGACGTTTCTTCCGGTTCCTCCGTCGGCGCTTCCTCCGACGTTTTTGCTGCCTTATCCTGAACGCGCCTGCGCTTAACGGGAATTTCCGCCGGCTCTTCCGTCGGCTCTTCCACCGGCTCCTGCATCGGTTCCTTCACCGGCTCCGGCTGCTTCCGGACCGGCGCGGCTGCCGGCGCTTGCTTTGCCTGATTATTATATGCCTCCCAGGGGTCGTAATCGTCCCAGAGGTCGTTATGCTTCTCGTCAGCCATTGGACCCGTCCTCCTGCAAAACCACAAAGCCTGTGGGGATGTTCCTCGGCCCCGTGACCGAGGCGCAGTTGTTGATGATCTCGCCCTCATACACCATGACGGTGGAGGACCCGCCGTCCAGGTTCCCGGCGTTCACCGCGCCGTAGCTGAGCATCACGTCGCACACGTTCTCCATGGTGGCGCCCAACGTATTGATGGACCGGCCGTCCAGCACCAGCAGCAGCACCGCGCCGTCCGCCCGCTGACCTATCGCGGTCCGGGGGTTGACGCCGCTGGCCAGGTTCTGGGTCTGGACCTCTCCGTTGATGATCAGCGAGGACGCCAGCCCGTCGTGGGTGACGAAGCTCACCGCGTCCCGGATGCCCAGGTCCATGGCCTCCTGGCCGCTCATGCGGCCCACGTGCAAAATATTGTCGCTGTCAAAACCGATGACGTTGTATGTATTCCCGGCGCTGCCCCACACCAGCTCCCCGCCGGTTATCACCAGGCCCTGTGGGATACCCCCGTTGCCCAGGCCGTTTTCGTCGTTGAACCCCCCGGCGTTGATACCGGCCACGCCGTCATATTTCGCCACCAGGTCCGTAAGCTGCAACCCCGCCTGATGGCCCAGGTTGTCGGACGTGCCCAGTATGACCCGCGACGGATCCCGGACGATGAGCAGCTTGCCCTTGATGGTCCCGTCGGCGATGTCGATGACCTCCAGGTCGGGCACCTCCTCCGCCGCCTCCTGTTCCTCGGCCGGCCCGTCCCCCTCAGCGATATGGATCAGGGACGTATTGACCGCCTCGGTCTGCACGTCCTGGGTATCGGTGCTCTTGAGCGCGTCGATCTCCTCGTCGGACAGGAAGATATTGGGTATCCACCGGATGGCGCTGGTCTCCCGCATGGACCGGCAGAAGGTGGCCGTCAGCGTAGGCGACGGCCCTTTTTCCATCACCCATATCACACCAAAAAGGACCCCCACCGTCAGCACCAGGGTCCACAACAGGAAAAACATTGTCCGCCCCAGCCAGCGCACCGCCGCGTTGCCGGGGGCTTTATTCTTCTTTTTCACTTCTCGGCTCATGACTGTCCCTCTTGTTATCAAAATGACCTTCCTATTTTATAATGTCCCGCGCCCAATTGCAAGTGGGTCCGTCCGAAAATTCCAACAGTTGCCGGCGCCGCCCGCGTTTTTTTCGTCGACTTTTCCATCCGTGTATGCTATAATGGCCGCAAGCGGCCATTATATTTGATTTAAGGCGGTTTTGCTCCCGGCTTGCGCCGGAACCGCAAAACGTGCCGCATTATAGCACATTCGTGCTATAATGGCCTAAATTATAGACATTTGCCCATTGACCCACAGAAATCACTATGGAGGTATCATTATGACTGGAAAACGCATCCGCACCATCCTCACCGCAGTCGTGGCCGTGTGCGGCGCGGCGATGTTCGCCGCCGTGGCCGCCACGAAGATGCTCCCGGCGACCTGGCTGGCCGCGCTTGGCATCGGCCTGGCGCTGCTGGCGGGACTGATCGCGCTGATCGTCCGCGGCGGAAGAAAGCTGCGTCTGTGCGCCGGCATGCTGTTGGCCGCGCCGTACATATTCCTGACCGTCAGCGGCTTCACCCTGGCCAACCGCACCGCCCGGGTCCTGCACGACGCCGTGGTGAACATCTCCCCCACCATGCCCCCCGCCGCCACGGCCGAGCCCGCCCCCGAGCCGGAGGCCGCGCCGGAGGCGGAGCCCGCCGCCGAGCCGGAGGCGGAGCCTGAGGCCGAGCCGGCCTCCCAGTTCCCCGAGACGTTCACCGTCTACGTCAGCGGCATCGACAGCCGCCACGGTCTTGTGGACCTGTGCTATTCCGACGTGAACATGGTCTTCACGGTGAACCGGACCACCCACCAGATCCTGGTGGTCACCACGCCCCGTGACGGCTTCCTCTGCGTGCCCGGCCAGGGTGAGACGCGGGACAAGCTGACCCACATCGGCAACTTCGGCGGCATCGACATGCTGATGGAGACCATGGAATCCCAGTACGGGGACATCGACTACTGGTTCCGCATCGGCTTCACCGGCTTTGAGGACGTGGTGGACGCTCTTGGCGGCGTGACGGTGGACTCCGACTACACCTTCACCTCCTGGGAATTCGACTTTGCCGACCAGGTGTACACCTTCCCCCAGGGGGAGAACACCCTCAACGGCGACCAGGCGCTGGTATTTGCCCGTGAGCGCAAATCCTTCCCCGACGGGGACATCCAGCGCGGCCGGGACCAGATGAAGCTGGTCAAGGGCATGGTGGAGAAGGTCCTGTCCCCCGACCTGCTGGCGAACTGGTCCGGCATTCTGGACGGCCTGGAAGGCGAGTATGAGACGACCGTCCCCTACGACCTGCTGGCGGAGCTCGTCCGGGACCAGTTGGCCTACGGCGGCGACTGGAACGTGGTGTGCTACACGCTGGTGCACAGTGTGGAGGGCCACCAGGTCACCTACTCCCTGCCCGACTCCGGCCCTCAGTTCGTCTTCTGGCTGAGCGACGACGATATCGCCTTTGCCAAGGACATGATGGCCCGCGTTCGTGCCGGTGAGATCATCGAGCAGCCCGACATCTACTCCTGACAGGAAGGCCCCAATATGCCCGACCAATACACCCGCCGGCGTATGACGGACCGGAAGGACGGCCGCCGTCTGCGCACCATCTCCCCGCTGTTCCAGCTCTCCCCCTTCACCGTCCTGACCCCGGCCGACGCCGCCGGCAGCTTCTATGACACGGCGGACGTGACGGAGATCGAGTCCTGGCTGAAAGGCCGCCGTGCCGCCGGGGACGAGAGCATGTCCCTTTTGCACGTGGTCATCGCCGCCTATGTGCGCATGCTGGCCCTGCGTCCGGCCATGAACCGCTTCGTGTCCGGCCGGTTCCTGTACGCACGGGACGATATCGACATCGTATTATCCTCCGGCGGCAGCGGCGCTGCGGACGCCGGCGGCATGAACGTGACCGTCCGTTTCCGGCCCTCGGACACCATCACCGACGTGTACCGGAAGATCAACACCCAGGTGGACAACCTGAAGGCCGACCAGTCCGCGGACCGGATGGAGCGGGTGGCCTCCACGCTGGTGAAGACGCCAAGGTTCATCCTGCGCTTCGCCATCGCGGTGCTGCGCTGGCTTGACTACCACGGTCTTCTGCGCCGGAGCCTGACGGAAAAAAGCCCCTACCACGGCTCTGCCCTCATCTCCGACGAGGGAGGTTTCCACCTGCCCCCGGTCCGCCGGAGCCTGAACAGCACCGGCGCGTTGCCGGTAACGCTGTCCGTAGGCCGCATCCGCTCCGTCACGGAGCTGGACCGGCTGGGCAAGCCCCGTGAGCGCAAGTACATGGACTTTGCCGTAACCTACGACACCCGCATCGCGGAAAGCTCCTACGTAGGCTCCGCCTTCCGCTATTTCCGCTATTACCTGGCCAACCCCGACGCCCTGGAGCATCCCCCCGAGCGCGTGAACGAAGACGCATTATAAAAGGTCCCCGTCTTACGCCCCTCGTCGTCCTTCGCGCCGCAGCGCGGCCCCCTCTGACGAGGGGGCTGTCAGCGCCCTTGGCGCTGACTGAGGGAGAGAATAATTAAATCCTCTTCCTTATTGTTCGGGGTCCCCACGCGGCACGCTTGTCGCGTGGGGAGAAGGAGGAAGGATTTCGACCGATGACGGCGTCCGGCTTGCCGGACGCCAGCATCCTCGAAATTCTTCCGACGCAAGCCTCCCCTGTGCAAGGGGAGGTGTCAGCGCTCCGCGCTGACGGAAGGGTTGTAACAGTAGTGCGCCCGCGTCCGCCGCACCAAAGGTGTCCCCGGCTTACGCCGGGGACAGCGTTGGATTTTAAATCCCTTTTCCATTTTGAAAGCCCCCCTTGTCAAAGGGGGGTGCCCGCCATCGGCGGGCGGGGGGGATTGCCGTGGGGCTAAGGACAACCCCCCAGTCTCGCTTTGCTTGGCACCTCCCCCGTCAGGGGGGAGGCGGGGGCGTTGCCCCCGAATCGGCCCCAGAGGGGCCGGCCCCCTCTGACGAGGGGGCTGTCAGCGCCACTTTTGGGGTCCCCACGCGGCACGCTTGTCGCGTGGGGAGAGGAGGAGCCGCTGGCTATCCGGGATTTGCCGCTTGCGGCGAATCCCGGCCTAGCCATGCGTGCTCCGACGAGACTGGGGGAGAGATATTTAAATCCTCTTCCTTATCGCCGGCCCCCCTGTGTAAGGGGGGCTGTCACGCGTATGCGTGACTGGAGGGTTGTCCTCTTCCTCCACACACAAAACCGCCCCGGAGAGTTCATCTCTCCGGGGCGCTGTTTTTTTATCTCACTTTCCGCTGTAAAGCTTCACGATGTTTAAAATTATGTCAACCATCGTGTCCATTTCCTCCGCCACGGCCAGCTCCATAGGCCCGTGGCAGTTATACCCGCCGGTGCCCAGGTTGGGGCAAGGCAGCCCCATAAAGCTGAGCCGCGCCCCGTCGGTGCCGCCCCGTATGGCCTCCGTCACCGGCTCCGCCCCGGCCATCCTGGCCGCCTGGTTGGCATTGTCGATGAGGTGCATGCACCCGGCCAGCTTCTCCTTCATATTGTAGTAGCTGTCCTTCATGTCCAGCGTCACCCTGGCCGTGGGATGCTTCTCGCCCACCCGCCGGCATATCTCGGCCATCAGTGCCTTGCGCGCCTCAAACTTCTCCCGGTCGTGGTCCCGGATGATGTACCCCATCCTTGCGGCTGCGGCGGTGCCCGTGAGCCCGTCCAGGTGGAAGAACCCCTCATACCCCGCGGTCCGGCCGGGTATCTCGTCCGGCGGGAGCTGCGCGTTTATTTCCTGGGCAATAAGCAGAGCGTTTTCCATGATACCCTTAGCGGTACCGGGGTGAACCGACACGCCCTCGATGGTCACCACGGCGCTGGCGGCGTTGAAGTTCTCGTACTCGATGGACCCGGCCCGGCCCCCATCTACGGTGTAGGCGTATTTGGCCCCGAAGGCTGCCACGTCGAAATGGTCCGGCCCCTGGCCGATCTCCTCGTCCGGCGTGAACGCCACGCACACCCGCCCGTGGGGCATATCCCCCGCCAGCAGCCGTTCGCACGCGGTCACGATCTCCGCCACCCCGGCCTTATCGTCCGCCCCCAGCAGGGTAGACCCGTCGGCGGTGATGATGGTCTTGCCGGCCATGCCCTTCAAATACGGAAAGTCCGACACGCGAATGACCCGGCCCTCTTTGGGCAGGACGATATCGCCTCCGTCGTAATTTTCATGCACGATCGGCGACACGTTCTCGCCGGAGAAGGCCGGGGACGTGTCCATGTGGGCAAGAAAGCCCAACGCCGGCGCGTCCTCGCACCCGGCCGTTGCCGGTATCCATGCCGTGACGATGCAGTTTTCGTCCACGCCGGGCTTTTCCAGCCCCAGCGCTTTTAATTCCTCCACCAGCGCCCGCGCCAGATCCCACTGGCACGCCGAGGACGGCGTGACCCCGCTGTTCTCGTCCGACTTGGTGTGCACGCGCACATACCGCAAAAACCGTTCATACGCTCTCATATTGTTTCCTCCCAAATGGTGTCTCCATTTTGAAAGCCTCCCCTGTGTAAGGGGAGGTGTCAGCGCTCCGCGCTGACGGAAGGGTTGTCGATCATGCGCCCCCGCGCTGACTGGAGGAGAGATATATTAAATCCTCTTCCTCATCGAAAGCCTCCCCTGTGTAAGGGGAGGTGTCAGCGCTCCGCGCTGACGGAAGGGTTGTCGATCATGTGCCCCGCGCTGACTGGGGGAGAGAAAAATTAAATATCGAACCAAAACACATTTGGCGCCACGTCCGGCCCAAACGTCTTTACCGCCATCCGATACATCGCCTTTGCGTGGATCCTGTCGTGCCAGACAAACCGCCGCAGCACCTTCCGCAGCGACCATTCCTCGTCGTAGCTGCCCGGATAAACCGGATTTTTCAAAAACCCCGGCTGGCTTTCCAGCGCCATGAACCCGCGCTCTCTGCACTGTGCGATCGTTCCCTCGTTATCCGCGCGCACGCCGATCTCCCCGAAATAATACGCGTTGACGTTCTTTGTGTGCTCATACATCTCCCGCGCCGTCCGCGGCACGGGCCCGTAGAACGTCTCCCTGCCCGGCAGGCAGCTCTTATCTTTGTCAGGGATCGCCTGATACAGCGCGTAAAGATCATGGGCCGATTTAAGGGCGAGGGCTTTCAGGGCCCCATACGCCGCCGGGTCCAGCGCTTCCCTCTCCGAATCGAAGATCACGTCGGAATCGGCGTCGGAGACGGTCAGCTCCGACCGCTTTTCCTGGACGATCTCACAGTCGAACGCCTCGGGGACCGGCCCGCCCATCCACCGGATATAGGACCGGACCTCCGCCGGCATCTTCTCCAACGCCTGCTCCCTGGAAGCGCCGCGGGTAAACGCACCGATATAGTCGTCCGCAAACAGCAAACTGTCCCCGCCGTTATGCTCCCATACGCACCGTATTTTCATTGGCAGCGCCTCCGGCATAATGGTGTCTCCGGCTCCGCCGGAGACGCGTTGGATTTTAATGCTTCTCTCCCTCCGTCTTCGTCGCCGCTCGCTGGGCTAGGTCGTGATTTGCCGCAAGCGGCAAACCCCGAGTAGCCCGCGGCGTCTCCTCTCCCCAAAAGGCAAGCGTGCCTTTTGGGGACCCCGATGGCCGCGCCACCTCCCTCGTCAGAGGGAGGCGGGGGCTTCGCCCCCGAAATCGGCCCCGGCAGGGGCCGGCCCCCTCTGACGAGGGGGCTGTCAGCGCCCCCGGCGCTGACTGGGGGAGAGAAAAACCCCGCTCTCGCTCACAATGGCAGATTGCTAAAGAAATACGGCAGTTGTTTCCGCCACCACGGCCAGTCGTGGCACACGTCGAACCCCCAGTAATCCGCCCACACAGGCACGCCCTTCACGTGCAAAATGGACTCCAGCCGCCGTTCGTGGGCCATCATCTCCTCGTCCCACGCCCCCTGTCCGGAGCAAATGACGATGTTCGCCTGGCGGTACAGGTCCAGCCACGGATGGTCGTGGGGCATGTTGGGCAAAAATTGCAGCGGCGAGTTGGCGTAGGTCAGATCGTCGTGGTAATCCCCAAAGAAGAAGTTGGCGTCGAAAAGCCCGCTCAGGGATATCACCGTGTCGAACAGGTCCGGCCGCCGGAAGAAGAAGTTGCCCGCGTGCAGCGCGCCCATGCTGCACCCGGTGGTCATGCCCTTCACCGGCGCCGCCCCCAGCTGGTACACCCTGGGCAGCAGCTCGTCCGTCACGTAGGCGAACCACCGCTCCTGCAATTCCAGCCGCTGACGGGGATCGCCGTTGACGTTGGACCAGGTCTCCCCGTCGATGGCGTCCACGCCCACCACCATCACCCGGCCGTCCTCGACCCATGGAGCGATGGTGTCCACCATGCCGTAGTTTTCAAAGTCGAAGAACCGGCCGTCCTGCGGCGGGAAGGCGAAGCAGGGCTTGCCCCCGTCGCCGTAGAGCTTGAACTCCATGTCCCGGCCCAGGATGCTGCTGTATTCCTTGAAATACCGCGTATTCACTCGCACTCACTCCTTGTTGAAAAATATCCGCTCTGCGTTATTGCGCGCGCTCCAGCACGAATTGGATAAAATCTTTTGCCTCCGCCTCGCCGGAAGCGTGGATGGTGTACATCTGATTGCCCATGGCGTCGGCGATGGCGTCCGGCATGCGCTCGCACATAGCCATCTGCGCCCCGTAGCGCTCCAGCACCTCCTCATGGGAGTGGACATACTGAGCGCTGTCCCGCCGGCTGGCGTAGGCGCAGAAGTGGTCCTCCCCGCCGGCCTGCATCCGCCGCTCGTTATACACCACCATATCCGCCCAGATCTGGTACACGTCCAGACAGTGGGCAAAGTTGATCATGTCCGGGGTATAGCCCCCCGCGGGACGCATGTTGACTTCCAGGCCCACGAAATCCCCCACGTCCCCCAGGCCGGGTTTGGCCTGGGTAAGCTCAAAGAACTCAAAGTGCACGAACCGGCTGGCGGCGTGGAAGGCCTTGGCGGTCCTGCGGCCCATGTCGGCCAGCGCCTCAGGGACCTTGTCCACCACGTAGTAAGCCAGATCCCCCTGGTCGTTCACGATGTCCGCGATGGACGGCGGGAACAGGGCCGAGGATTCGACCAGCGGCTCGCAGTCGGCGTCCAGAACCGCGTCGTAGGAGCGGATGTTGCCGAAGATGAATTCCTCCATCACGTAGGGCACGTCCGGCTTTTCGGCGAAGAACCGGGCCAGATCGTCCTCATTTTCCAGCTTCCAGGTGTGGGCCGCGCCCACGCCGATGTCCGGCTTGACGATGACGGGCCAGCCCACCCTGGCGATGAACCGTTTCGCCGCCAGCGGCGTGGTGACCTTGTGGCAGCGGGCTGTGGGCACCTTGGCGGCGGCATAGAATTTCTTCATGCCGGACTTGCTCTTGAAGGCCGCCACGGCCTTGCTGTCCACGCCGGTGGTGATATGGAAGTCCGTGCGCAGCCTGGCGTCCTGCTCCAGCCAGTACTCGTTGTTGGATTCCAGCCAGTCGATCTTCCCGTACCGGAAGGAGAAGTATGCCACGGCCCGGAACACCTGGTCGTAGTTCTCCAGGCTGTCCACATTATAATATTCGGTGAGCGCGTCCTTCAGCTCCTGATCCAGGCCCTCGTAGGGGCAGTCCCCCACGCCCAGTACGTTCACGCCGTTTTTCGCCAGTCGGTCGCAAAAGTTCCAGTATGTACGGGGGAAATTGGGTGAGATAAACACAAAATTCATAGGTCCGCCGATTCCTTTCTGAAAGTGTTTAGTGTTTTATACTGCTCCTTGATAAAAAGCATCCACTCTTTTCGGGCTGATTTGCACATGGCGTCGTTGTCCTCCTCGCCGGGCGACAGCCCGCCTGCGTCGTTCGCCTCGCCCTGCACAAATCATCCTCGAAAACCCGTGTGATGTTTCTATCAAGGATCAGTATTATTTTGCCTTTGTATTGATCCATTCCGTTCGGAATTTGGAGTACATGATCTTCTGCTCGCTGTAAAGGCCGAAGTAGCCGGAGAGCATATAACTCACCGCCGCGCACAGCGCGTACAGCGCCACCGCCTGGCCGCCGAACAGCTCGTAGCTGAGGGAAATGGCGGTGATGGGGCAGTTGGTGACGCCGCAGAACACCGCCGTCATGGCCAGGGACCCGCCGAAGCCGTGAGGCAGGCCCAGCAGCGGCCCCATCCAGGTGCCGAACGCGCACCCCACGCACAGCACCGGCACGATCTCGCCGCCCCGGAACCCGGCCCCCAGGGTCAGGGCCGTGAACAGTATCTTCAATAAAAACGCGTACCAGATGGTCTGCCCGTCCAGCAGCTTTCGGGCCAGGTCGTCCCCCGCGCCGTTATAGAGCTGGCCGCCCGACAGCAGCGTCAGCGCCAGCACCAGCGCCCCGCCCACGGCCGCCCGGACCGCGGCGTTGGGGATGTATTTCTCATAGAGCTTATGGGTCCCGTGCATGACCACGCAAAAGAGGATGGCCACCAGCGCGCACAGCGCCCCCAGGGCCGCGGTCTGAAGGACCGACACCACGCCCAGCGCCGCCGGCGTGCCGGCAGCGTAGCCCACCAGGCCGTGCAGGCCCATGGCCCGGGCCAGCATAAACCCGCTCAGGGACGCGCACAGGCACGGCACCAGCGCCGCGTAGTACATGACCCCCACGCTCACGACTTCCATCGCGAACAGCGCGGCGGTGATTGGCGTGCCGAACAGGGCCGAGAACGCCGCCGCCATGCCGCACATGACCATGATCCGCCGGTCCTTTTCGTCCAGGCCGATGGCGTGGGCAGCCCGGGAGGCCATGGACCCGCCCAGCTGCAATGCCGCCCCCTCCCGGCCGGCGGAGCCGCCCACCAGGTGGGTCAGGATGGTGCAGATGAATATGAGCGGCGCGGTCCGCAGCTTCATGGGCTCCGCGTCCCGCACGGCCACCAGCACCAGATTGGTGCCCCGGTCGTGCTCCATGCCGCAGACCTTATATAATCCCACGATGCCCGCGCCGGCCAGGGGCAGGAACCATATCAGCCAGGGGTACATGGTCCGCAGGGCCGTCACCGTGCCGATGCCCTCATGGAAGGCCACCGCCACCAGGCCCACGACCACGCCCGTGGCGCCGGAAAGCGCCACCCAGCGGAGAAATTGCACGCAGTTGCCGCAGGCGTTTTTCAGTTCCTCTCCCAGCCGCTTCACCACGCGCACCTCTTCCCGCCGACGGCACTGTTTTTACCGAGCGTTAATTATAGCACGAATGTGCTATAATATGGCACGTTTTGCGGTTCCGGCGCAAGCCGGGAGCAAAACCGCCTTAAATCAAATATAATGGCCGCTTACGGCCATTATAGCACACTCGCCGGAGATTTGCACCGGCATTTTGTCCGTCTCCTGCCCGAAACGCCCAATAAGCGCCCAACAAGCGCCCAAGTGCGCCCTCCAAATGGCCTAAAACGGCCGGAAATGGCCCGAAAAAGCCTTGAAATGTCCCACAATGTCCCAAAATGTCCCGCATTGGGCGCAAATTGCGCGGTTGTTATGTCAATTGATTTACACGATCTGCACCTGGCACATCTTCATGGTCTCCAACGCGGCGGCGTGGCTTTGGGGCGTGACCCCCGCGCAGCAGTCCGCGATCACCCGTACCGGCGTCTCCGGCAGAAATGCCTTCGCCAGCAGGGCGTTGGACACCACGCAGATGTCCGTACAAAGCCCCACCAGCGTGATCTCCAGGTCTTCAGATTTCGCCATTTCCGCCAGCTTTTCCGCCAGCGCCACCGAGCCGAAGGTGGGCTTGTCGATGATCTGGGCGCCCCGCAAAGCCTTGGAAATCCTGGGTTCCAGCTCCCAGCCCGGCGTGCCCTGAACACAGTGGAGCACCGGCAGATTGCGGCCCTCCTGGGTGTCCAGATAGTCGGCCGGGTGGGTGTCCCGCGTGGCAAAAATGTTCTCCGGCGGGTATTTGCCGATCTCCTCCGCCACCCGGTCCACGATGGCGACCGCCTCCGGCGTTCCCAGGGCCCCGTCGATGAAATCGTTCTGCATGTCGATGACCAATAACAGCTTTCGCATGTCTGCTCGCTCCTTCCCGCCCTTTCCGGGCGGCAACAGCATAGCAAATCACGCCGGAAAATACAAGCCCCGCCAGGACCCGGCTATCGGGCGGTCCGTGTCGATTTGTGGAAATGTGGAATTGTTACAAAAATCACTCTTGCATTTCGTGATAATTACAGTTGCTTTTTCGCGCCGCATTTTGGTAAAATTGACGAAAGGTAAGGATTTACCTAAATTTATAATGGAGGAAAAAACCATGAAGAAAATTCTCGCGCTTCTGCTCGCCCTGACCATGGTGTTCAGCCTGGGCGCCGCCGCGTTCGCGGAGGAAGAGGTCGACGTGAGCGGCCTGAAGGTGGGCGTGTTCTGGTACGCGTTCAGCGACCCGTTCCTGTCCACCGTCCGCGCCTCTCTCAACGAGCAGCTGGAGGAAGCCGGCATCGCCTATGACGACTTCGACGCCAACAACACCCAGGCCACCCAGCTGGAGCAGGTGCAGACCGCCGTCACCAACGGCTACAACGTGCTGGTGGTGAACCTGGTCACCTCCGGCTCCGCCGACGCCGCCGAGCAGATCCTGCAGGCCGCCGGCGACCTGCCCGTCATCTTCTTCAACCGGGCCGTGGAGGGCGACGGGGAAGAGCACACCGTTCTGGACGAGCATGAGAACATCTCCTTCATCGGCACCGACGCCCCCGAGGCCGGCCACATGCAGGGCAAGATGATCGGCGAGTTCCTGGTGGAGAACTATGACGATATCGACCTGAACAAGGACGGCTCCATCTCCTACGCCATGTTCATGGGCGACGCGGCCAACGTGGAGGCCATCTACCGCACCCAGTACGGCGTGGAGGACGCCAACGCGGTCCTGGCCGAGAACGACAAGCCCGAACTGGTGTACTTCAACGAGAGCAACACCGACAAGTATCAGCTCGACCCCAACGGCGCCTGGTCCAACGCGGCCGCCTTCGACTTCATGAGCACCAACCTGGCTGAGTACAGCGAGGGCAACGGCAACATGATCGAGCTGGTCATCGCCAACAACGACGATATGGCCCTGGGCGCCATCGCCGCTCTCCAGGCCGCCGGCTACAACATGGGCGACGGCGAGAGCACCAAGATCCCCGTCTTCGGCGTGGACGCCACCCAGGTGGCCCAGGACGCCATCGCGGCCGATCAGATGACCGGCACCGTCAAGCAGGATAACGTGGGCATGGCCTCCGCCATCACCGGCACCCTGAAGGGCATCGCCGCCGGCGACGCCATGGCTGACGCCGTGGCCGCCGTGGCCGAGTCCGACGACATGTTCTCCGTGGCCGAGGGCTTTGCCAACAAGCTGTACGTGGCTTACGCCCCCTTCACCGGCGAATAAGCGTCACATCGCAATGACCATCGCAGGGAGCAGCCGCCAGGACGGCGGCTGCTCCGTCCGATATTGACGTTCCAATCTCCGGTCGCTGGGGAGCGGTCGGAGATTTTTTGAACAAGGGAGGGAAGCACATATGCAGCAGGACGTCCTGCTTCGGATGACGGATATCACGAAAACATTCCCCGGCGTCAAGGCGCTGGACCACGTGTCCCTGGATCTGGAGCGGGGCACGGTCCACGCCCTCATGGGCGAAAACGGCGCGGGCAAGAGCACGCTGATGAAGTGCCTTTTCGGCATCTACAGCAAGGACAGCGGCAAGATCGAGCTGGAGGGCCGGGAGATCAACTTCAAAAACAGCCGGGAGGCGCTGGATAACGGCGTGGCCATGGTGCACCAGGAGCTGAACCAGGCCCTCAAGCGCACCGTCATGGACAATATATGGCTGGGCCGCTACCCCAAAAAGGGCGGCGTCATGGTGGACGAGAGAAGGATGTACAAGGACACCATGGCCGTGTTCGAGGAGCTGGAGATCCACGTGGACCCCCGGCGGGTCATGAGCACCATGCCCGTCAGCCAGCGGCAGATGGTGGAGATCGCCAAGGCCGTCAGCTACAATTCCAAGGTCATCGTCTTCGACGAGCCCACTTCCTCCCTGACCGAGGAAGAGGTGGAGCACCTGTTCCGTATCATCGACATGCTCCGGTCGCGGGGCATCGGCATCATCTATATCTCCCATAAAATGGCGGAGATCAAGCGTATCTCCGACACCATCACCGTCATGCGGGACGGGGCCAACGTGGCCACCAGACCCGCGGACGAGCTGGAGGTCAACGACATCATCCGGCTCATGGTGGGCCGGGAGCTGACCAACCAGTTCCCGCCCAAGACCAACGTACCGGGCGAGGTGTATCTGAAGGTACAGGACCTGTCGGGCCAGTACTCCCTGCTGCGGGACGTGTCCTTCGAGGCGCGCCGGGGCGAGGTGCTGGGACTGGCCGGCCTGGACGGAAGCGGCCGGACCGAGACGCTGGAGTGCATCTTCGGCGTGGCCACCCGCAAATCCGGCGCCGTCACGCTGGACGGAAAGCCCTGCCGGAACCGAAACCCCCGGGAGTCCATCAAAAACGGCTTCTCCCTGCTCACCGAGGAACGCCGGGCCACCGGCATCTTCTCCATTTTGAACGTGCGGGAGAACACCGTCATCGCAAGCCTGAAAAAACATCTGCGGGCCGGATTTATCCTGAGCAAGGCGTCCATGCGCAAGGACACCCAGTGGTCCATCGACGCCATGCGCACCAAAACGCCGTCCCAGGAGACGAAAATGCGCAGTCTGTCCGGCGGCAACCAGCAAAAGGTCATCATCGGCCGGTGGCTGCTCACCGACCCGGAGGTGCTGCTGCTGGACGAACCCACCCGCGGCATCGACGTGGGCGCGAAATACGAGATCTACCAGCTCATCCTGGACCTGGCCAGCCGGGGCAAGACCGTGCTGGTGGTATCCTCCGAAATGCCGGAGCTGCTGGGTATATGCGACCGCATCCTGGTCATGTCCGGCGGACGGCTGGCCGGCGAGGTGGACGCCAAAAACACCACCCAGGAGCAGATCATGACGCTGGCGGCAAAATATGTCTGAGAAGGCAGGGAATAAGCTATGAACGGATATTTGAAAAGAAAAACGGAGGAATACCGCTCCCTGGACAGCGCCGATAAGCGCCGGTACTGGATAGACGGGCTGCTCAATAACGCGCTGTATATCCTGATGGCCGCGTTCATCATCTTCACCGCCGTGGTCAACAGCAACTTCCTCAGCGCCAGCGCCATCGCAAACGTGCTGACGCTGGCGGCGGCCTCGCTGCCCATGGCGCTGGGCATCGGCGGGTGCATCGTGCTGACCGGTACGGACCTGTCCGGCGGACGCGTGTTCGGCCTGGCGGCGGCTATGTCCGCGGCGTTTTTGCAAAACCGGGCGGCCACCAAGCTCATCTTCGAGCACCTGCCCAATACGACCGGTCCTTGGATCATCGCCGTGCTGGCGCTGGTGATGCTGGCGGGCGCGGTCATCGGCCTGGTCAACGGCTTCTTCGTGGCCAAGTTCAGCCTGCACCCCTTCATCGTCACCCTGGCCACACAGCTCATTACATACGGCGTCATCCTGATGTTCTTCCAGATCAACGGAAACGGCGGCGGCCCCATCAGCAACGTGGCAAAGCTGTTCAAGGACGCCGTGTCCGGTCCCGTCATCCGGATCGAGTCGAAAAACGTGGCCATCCCCTGGTACGTGGTCTACGCCTTCGCGCTGGTGCTCATCATGTGGTTCGTGTGGAACAAGACCACCTTCGGCAAGAACATGTTCGCCGTGGGCTCCAACCCCGAGGCGGCTCGGGTCTCCGGCGTCAACGTGTTCAGGACCACCGTGACCGTGCACACTTTGGCCGGGGCGCTGTACGGCTTCGCCGGGTTCGTGGAGGCGGCGCGGCTGGGCTCCATCACCGCGTCCACCGGCCTGAATAACGAGTGCGACGCCATCGCGGCATGCGTCATCGGCGGCGTCAGCTTCGTGGGCGGCACCGGCAATATCGGCGGCATCGTGGTGGGCGTGTTCGTGCTGCGTATCATCTTCGTGGCGCTGAATATGCTGGGCATCAACCCCAATTTGCAGTTCATCATCAAGGGCGGCATCATCCTGGCGGCCTGCTCGCTGGATATGCGCAAGTATTTGGCGAGAAAGTGAACCCTCCCGTATATGCATCGGCCCTCCGGACCGTGGTCCGGAGGGCCGTTTTTTATCCTTTGGCGGCTTTTGTCAGCGCGTCCAGGGTGCGCTGCTGGGCCGGGAGGCGGTCCCAGCGGCGTCTGTACAGGCGCTTGTACTCGTCCCGCAGAGCCAGGGCGTCGGCGGCGTTAAGCCGCGCTGTCAGCGGCACGGTCAGGCCGTGGACCGCCTGGAACATCCACAGGGCCGTCTCCGGCGCGGAAAGCGCTTTGGGCGCACGGTAGATGTAGGCCAGGATCTCCCGGGTCTGGGCGGAGGATGGCTCCAGCGCCAACAACTCCCCCAACGCCTGCTCCAGGTCCCGGGCGAACTGGCCGTGGCAGGGGTCGTCCTTGGGGCCGGGCTTCAAACCCATCCAGCCGTCCCCCAGCTTCTTGTCCCGCTCCAACCGGCGGGTCCTCTCCATATACGCCTGGTACAGCGCCTGTATGGGGCGCATAAGCTCCGTGCCGTCCATGGATGGGTCCCCCCTTGTCGTCGGTGATATCACGATTGTAGGGGATGGGAGCGCGTTTGTCAATCGCCGCGGGCCAAATGGGCGGGCGCAGGATGGAAAATTTCAGCGCTTTATTGTACTGAATGAACAATCCGGTCGAAATTATCGGGGCGAATATGGGCATTTACGCCTATTGTAATGTGGGATTCGGGATGATAAAATACATATGCAGTGTACATATGTCTTTGTATCGTGGACACCGCAAGATCATTCAAACGATATTGGGAGGAAACATCATGAAAAAGCTTTTCGCGCTCGTTCTGGCCGTCGTGATGGTCCTGGCGCTGGCCGCGCCGGCCTTTGCCGACGGAGCGGAGACCATCACCATCGGCGTTTTTGAGCCCCTGTCCGGCGATAACGGCGCCGGCGGCAAGCAGGAGACTCTGGGCATCCAGTACGCCAACTCCGTGGCTCCCACCGTGGAGATCGACGGCGTGACCTACAACGTGGAGCTGGAGATCGTGGACAACGAGTCCTCCACCGACAAGGCCGTCTCCGCCGCTACCCAGCTCGTGGCCGCCGGGTCCTCCGTGGTCCTGGGCACCTACGGCTCCGCCGTGGCTATCGCCGGTTCCGATACTTTCGGTGAGGCCGGCATCCCCGTCATCGGCGTCACCTGCACCAACCCCCAGGTCACCGAGGGCAACGACCACTACTTCCGCATCTGCTTCCTGGACCCCTTCCAGGGCACCGTCCAGGCCAACTTCGCTCACGACGAGCTGAAGGCCACCAAGGCCTACTGCCTGGGCCAGCTTGGCAACGACTATGACCAGGGCCTGATCAACTACTACACCCAGGCCGCCGAGGCGCTGGGCATGGAGGTCACCGCCGAGTCCTTCCCCGAGGGCAACTCCGACTTCACCTCCTACCTGACCAACGCCAAGAACGCGGGCGCTGAGGTCATCTTCGCCCCCACCTCCATCAGCTATGCGCAGCTTATCGTGGAGCAGGCCGCGGCGCAGGGCATCGACATCCCCATCACCGCTCCTGACACCTGGGACTCCAACGTGGTCATGGCCGCCGTGCAGGGCACCGACCTGCAGGTCTACTGCACCACCTTCTACGCCGAGGGCGGCGACCCCGAGTTCGAAGAGGGCTTCAAGGCCTATCTGAACGGCGACTCCAACGCCCTGGCCAACAACGGCGGCAACGACATGATCGCGGCCGTGTCCGTCATGGGCTATGACGCCTATTTCACCGCTCTGGAGGCCATCAAGGCCGCCGGCTCCGCCGACCCCGCCGACATCATGGCCGCTCTGCCCACCACGACTTACACCGGCGTGTCCGGCGCTATCGCCTTCGACGACATCGGCGACGCCATCCGTGACAGCGCCTTCATCAAGCAGGCCAACGCCGAGACCGGCGTTTGGGACTTCGTGGCCGCTCAGTCCGTGGCCGAGTAAGTCTGGCTTAAGCAAGTTGAATCTTTCGGCGGCGGGAGCGCTTCGGCGCTCCCGCTTGCCGGGACTTGCATGACCCGGAGCGCATAGACGCGTCCCCCGCCGCGTCTTTCGGGAGGCGGGTCTATGCGCTCTCATTCTTGTACGATCGGAGGGTCCCCTCTATGTCTTCATTCTTCCAGGCGAATCTGCCCTATCTGCTCTCGGGCATATCCGTGGGCGGGCAATACGCCCTGATCGCCATAGGCTATACGATGGTCTACGGCATATTGCGGCTCATTAACTTCGCCCATGGCGACGTGTTCATGGTGGCGGGGCTGGTGATGGTGTACGCCAGCGCGTCCATGCCCATGTACCTGTCCATCCCGCTGGTGATCGTGGTCACGGTGGCGCTGGGCTTCACCATCGAGCGGGTGGCGTACAAGCCTTTGCGCTCCGCGCCCCGTATGTCCGTCATGATCTCCGCCATCGGCGTGAGCTATCTGCTGCAAAACTGCGCGCTGTACTTCACCGGCGGTCTGGCGCAGATGTACCCCGCCATCCCATGGCTTTCCAACTCCGTCAGCATCGGTTCCGCCACCACCAAGGTCGTCACGCTGGTCACCCCCGTGCTGACGGTGGCGCTGGTGTTCGCGCTGGTGCTGTTCATCCAGAAGACCAAGATCGGCATGGCCATGCGGGCCGTGTCCAAGGACTTTGAGACAAGCCAGCTCATGGGCATCAAGATAAACTCCGTCATATCCATGACCTTCGTCATTGGCTGCGGTCTGGCAGCGGTGGGGTCGCTGCTGTACTTCACCAACTACCCCTCCGTCATCCCCACCTCCGGCGCTATGCCGGGGCTGAAGGCCTTCGTGGCGGCGGTTTTCGGAGGCATCGGGTCCATCCCCGGCGCGGTCATCGGCGCGTTTCTGATCGGCATCTGCGAGAACATCATCAAGGGCCTGGGCTCCAACTGGACCATCTTCTCCGACGCGTTCACGTTCGTGCTGCTCATCATCGTCCTGCTCGTCAAGCCCACCGGCATCTTTGGCGAGAAGGCCACGGATAAGGTCTGAGGAGGCGGTGAACATGGAAAATACTTTGCAGAAAAACGCCGCCAAAAAGGCCGGCAGCGTGATAGCCTGGTGCCTGGTGGCCGCGCTGTACGCGTTCCTTATCCTGCTGGATAACGTGCTGCCCGCCAACGGCTTTACGCTGATGCTGATACCGGTGCTGAAAAAAGGCGCCATCTATTCGCTTATCTGCGTGAGCATGAACCTCTTAAACGGCTTCACGGGGCTTTTCTCCCTGGGGCAGGCTGGGTTCCTGCTGGTGGGCGCGTACACCTACGCCATCTTCTCCGTGCCCGCGGAGCAGCACAACGCCGTGTACCAGTACTTTGACGGCGGGGCCATCCGCTTCTCCATCCCGGAGGCGCTGGGCAAGCTCCTGGGCGAAAACGCCGGGAACTTCATCGGCGCGGTGGTGTGCATCATCCTGGCCGGACTGGTGGCCGCCGCCTTTGCCGCGCTGATCGGCATCCCCGTGCTGCGGCTCAAGAGCGACTATCTGGCCATCGCAACGCTGGGCTTCGCCGAGATCATAAGGGCCATCTTCCAGTGGAACAGCCTGGGTCCCATCACCAACGGGTCCAATATGCTGCGCAAGTACACCAACTTCTCCGACATCTGCGTCGGCAGTTTGAAGCTGTCCACGGCGTTCCCGTTTTTGATCTCCATGGTCTGCATCGGGCTTATCGTGCTGCTGATAAACTCCTCCTACGGCCGGGCGTTCAAAGCCGTCCGGGATGACGAGGTGGCCGCCGAGGCTATGGGCATCAGCCTTTTCAAGCACAAGATGCTCTCCTTCGTCATCTCCAGCTTCTTCGCCGGGGTGGGCGGGGCGCTGCTGGCCATGTACCAGACGACCATACAGGCAAGCGCGTTCAAATCGGCTATGACCTATGAGATACTTCTCATCGTGGTGATAGGCGGCATCGGCTCCGTGTCCGGCAGCTGCATCGCGTCGTTTTTGTACATCGCGTGCAACGAGTGGTGGCTGCGGTTTTTGGACAGCGGCAGCGTGTCCCTGTTCGGCAAGACCATCGCCGTGCCCTTCTTCCGGGACGGGTTCCGCAAGGTGGTCTTCTCCGTGCTCATCATGGTCATCGTGCTGTTCTTCTCCCGGGGCATCATGGGCGATAAGGAGCTGTCCTTCGCCGGGATGGTGCGAAAATTCCAGAGGAAAAAGTCCCCTGACGGGGCGAAAGGAGGCGCCGGGAAATGAGCAAGACCGATATCGTGCTGCACGTGGAGCACGTCACCATGCAATTCGGCGGCGTCATGGCCGTGAACGATTTGTCCCTGGACGTGCCGGAGGGTAAGATCATCGCTCTTATCGGCCCCAATGGCGCCGGCAAAACAACCGCCTTCAACTGCATCACCGGCGTGTACGAGCCGACAAACGGGCTGGTGGAGTTCTGCGGCCTGCCCATGGTGCGCAACTTCCCCCACGGGAAGATGAAAAAACAGTACCAGGGCACGGAGGCGGATAAATATGCCCACGATCCCGCCATCGCTCCCTCCCCCGATAAGATCACCGAGCTGGGTATCGCAAGGACGTTCCAGAATATCCGGCTGTGGAAGAGCATGACCGTGTTCGATAACGTGCTCACCGCCAAGCATATGCGGGCCGACCAGAACGTGTTCTCCGCCACCTTCCGGGCCAACGCCAAAGAGGAAAAGCGCATGCGGGAGGAAACCGAGGCGCTTTTGGCCGAGCAGGGGCTGCTGCAATACAGGGACGAGCTGGCCACCAGCCTGCCCTACGGCTTGCAGCGGCGTCTGGAGATCGCCAGGGCATTGGCCACCAGCCCCAAACTGCTGCTGCTGGACGAGCCGGCGGCGGGCATGAACCCCCAGGAGACACAGGAGCTGGCGGCGTTCATCCAGCAGATACGGGACGAGTACAGCTTGACCGTGTTCCTCATCGAGCACCACATGGACCTGGTCATGCGTATCTCCGATTATATCTACGTCATCGACTTCGGCAGCGAGATCGCCCAGGGTGTGCCCCAGGAGATCCAGAACAACCAGCGCGTCATAGACGCCTATCTGGGGGTGAGTGAGGAATGAGCGAGCTTCTCAAGATAGAGGACCTGAAGGTGAACTACGGCGGCATCGAGGCCGTCAAGGGCATAAGCCTGTCCGTGGAGGAAGGCCAGATCGTGACCCTGATCGGGGCCAACGGCGCGGGCAAGTCCACTACGCTGCGGACCATATCCGGGCTGGTCAAGCCCCGGAGCGGCTCCATCACCTTCGCCGGGGAGGATATCACCGGCCTGGACCCCACGTCCATCGTGAAAAAGGGCATCACCATGGCTCCGGAGGGGCGGCGGATATTCCCGGACATGACCGTCAAAGAGAACCTGCGCATGGGCGCGTACCTCAGGAAGGACGATCTGAGCGCCGACTACGAGATGGTGTACGACCTGTTCCCAAGGCTCAAGGAGCGGGAGTGGCAGCTTGGCGGCACGCTGTCCGGCGGCGAGCAGCAGATGTTGGCCGTGGCACGGGCCCTGATGGCAAAGCCGAGACTGATGATGATGGACGAGCCAAGTCTGGGCCTGGCGCCTATCGTGGTGAAGGGCATCTTCGACATCATCCACCGTATCAACCGGCAGGGCGTCACCATTTTGCTGGTGGAGCAAAACGCCAACATGGCCCTCCAGGCGGCTCACACCGCCTATGTGCTGGAGACCGGGCGTATCACCATGACCGGCACCGGCGAACAGCTTCTGGCCGACGAGCGCATCAAGGAGGCCTATCTGGGCAAGACCCACGGCTGAGGAAAACGTAACCATAAGCCCCGGAACACGATGTGTGTTCCGGGGCGATTTTGTGGGGAAAGTGATAAATACCGCCTTGACAGTGTTATGCGAGAGGGGTAGAATATGGGCGGTATACATTAATTTATAAGCGCAATATATTGGGGTTTGACCCAAATGTACACAGGGGGAAGGAAAGAAAAATGAAGCGTATGGTGAGCCTGCTGCTGGCTGTGATCACGGTGATATCGCTGAGCGCTCCAGCGCTGGCGGACCAGGGGGCCGCGGAAGAACCGACGGTCACGGCGGAGCCCACAGTTACAGAGGAACCTGCCGCTACGGCGGAGCCGACGGCCACGGCGGAACCTACGACTACGGCGGAACCTACGACTACGGCGGAACCGACGGCTACGGCGGGACCTACGACTACGGAGGAACCGACGGCTACGGAGGAACCGACGACTACGGCGGAGCCGACGACCACGGAGGAACCGACGGCTACGGCGGGACCTACGACTACGGAGGAACCGACAGCCAGTCCGGAGCCCACGACCAGTCCCGAGCCGACGGCCAGTCCGGCGCCGACCCCGGCCGCATGGTGTGACGCGCCGGTGCTGACAGGCGTTTCCAACGACGGCGGCGGCGCGCGTATCGCCTGGGAGCCGGTAGCCGGCGCGGTCCGGTACCGGGTGTTTTATAAGACCGGCAGCGGCCCCTGGCGGGCGGCCGGGGATACGGCCGACACCAGCTTTGTCTGGGCGGAGGCCGAGAACGCCACCCGGTACGCCTTCACGGTCCGGTGCGTCAGCGCCGACGGGGAGCGCTATGCCAGCGACTACGATACCAGCGGGCTGACCCTCACCTACTACGCCGCGCCAACGGTGAAGATCTCCGTCAACGACGCGGGCGGCGTCAAGGTCACCTGGAACAAAATATCCGGCGCGGCAAGGTACGCGGTGTATTATAAGCAAAACGGCGGGGCCTGGCAGAAGATCGGCACCACCGCCAATACCGCCTATACCTGGACAAAGGCAAAGGCCGGCAACAGCTATCAGTTCACCGTCCGCACCTGCCGGAGCGACAAGGTCACGGTGCTCAGCGGCTATAAAAGCAGCAACACCGTGCAGTACACGGCCGTGCCCAGGGTGAGCGCCGTCACCAGTGAGGCGGACGGCGTGAAGATCGCATGGAACGCGGTGAACGGCGCGGCGGTCTACCGGGTGTTTTATAAGGGCGGCGGCGTGACGAGCTGGAAGCGGCTGGGGGACAGCACGGGCACCTCCTACACCTGGACAGGGGCCAGGAGCAACGTCAAATACACCTTCACGGTCCGCTCCATCAGCGCCGACAGGAGCGCTTACGCCAGCGGGTACGACAAGACCGGCAAGTCCCTTACATACTACGCCGCGCCGACGGTGACGGCCGCCAACGCCGAAAAGGGCGTCAAGGTAAGCTGGACCAGGATAGCCGGCGCGCCGCGGTACGCGGTGTATTACAGGGAAGGCGGCGGGGCGTGGACCCGTATCGGTACCACCACCGCCACAAGCTATACCTGGCCGCGGGCGGAAAGCAACGTGGAGTACGCCTTCACGGTGCGGGTCTGCAAGGAAAACAAGACCACGCTGCTCAGCGGCTATAAGGCCAGCCACACCCTGCGGTATGTCGCCGCGCCAAAATTGGGCGGCGTGACCAACACCGTGACGGGTCTGCGTATCGCCTGGGAGGCGGCGGACGGCGCGGAAAATTACCGGGTGTTCTATAAGGGCGGCGGCGTGACCAAATGGACGAAGGCCGGCGACACCGACGGTACCAGCTTCACCTGGACCAAGGCAAAGGGCGGCGTGGCGTATTCGTTCACGGTCCGGTGCCTGGCAGACGACGGCAGCGGTTACGTCAGCGCCTATGATACCGCCGGGAAGAGCGCCACACGGTTCACGGGCTGGCACACCATCGGCGACGCGACCTATTATTTCGACAAGACCACCGGCGGCGTGCTCACCGGGTTCAACAAGATAGAGGGCAAGTGGTACTATCTGCCCAGCGGGGCGCTGCTCACCGGCTGGCACACCAGCGACGGCGGCATTACCCGGTACTTTGACCCCAGGGACGGCGGGGCGATGGCCACCGGCTTCAAACAGATCGGGAACAGGTACTATCTGCTGGACGGGAGCACCGGCGAGCTGAAGACCGGCTGGCAGACAGCCGACGGGGCTACCCGGTACTTTGACCCGGACAGCGGCGGGGCCATGCTCACCGGCTGGCAGACCATCACCGGCCAGCAATACTATTTCCTGGCCGACGGCAAGGCAGCCAACGGCCCCACCTTCGTCGACGACAAGGGCGGCGGCGATATGTATATGTTCGAGTCCGACGGCCTTCTGGTCACCAACGACGAAAGGACCCTGCTGGGCAGGAGCTATCACGTCGACGACAACGGCGTGATAGAGGGCTATATGACGGCCGCCTCCCGCTTGGCCAAGACATGGCTGGACGAGTGCGGATGGGACCTGCACGCCGCCTATCTGAAGGCCGCCTCCATCCCCTACTCCAACCGGTGGATGCGGGCCGAGGCGGGCGCCGTTCACACCGAGTGGTACGCCAATTACGGCTTCACCAATAAGACCGGCAACTGCTATGTGATGAACTCCATGCTCTATCAGATGACAAAGCTGCTGGGCTATGAGGTGTATTTCGTGGAGGGCTATGTGCGCAACAGCCACGGCGGCCTGGCACCCCACGGCTGGTGCGAGATCATCCAGGACGGCACCACCTACGTGTGCGATTCCAACTTCCACAATGAGACCGGCCTCAACGGCTATATGGTCCAGTACGGCCAGCACATGACCTGGCAATATGCCAACTGGACGCGGGTCGACTGACCGATGCGTAAGCGCAGAGAGAAAGGGGTTTTGACCATGAAGAAGAACGTGAAGAAGCTGGTGGCCATGCTGCTGGCTATGGCGATGGCGCTGGGCCTGGGCTGCGCCGCCTTCGCGGACGGGGAAACGGACGGGGAAACGGACGGGGAAGCCGACGCGGCGGCGGTCGACGAGGAGGAAGACCAGGTCTTCGAGCTGACCGAGGAGGAGCTGGCCGCTCTGCCCCGTATCGGCGAGGAGACGGAGGAATGCGCGAAACTGGTGCTCTTCAACGACGCCGAGGGCGACATCATGTCCGTCAACATCCGCGCGGCCGGCCAGACGGAGTGGTCGCTGAACCTGCTGGAGGACGGGGAGCTGTTCGAGCAGGAGGCGCTGGCGGTGCTGTGCTTCGAGCCGGCGGAGGATACGCTGTACGACATCCAGTTCGTCTTCTCCAACTACACCGGCAGCGCCGTGCATGACGTGGACTTCGCCGACGTGGAGAACGCAAGGCTGTGCCGGCAGGAGAATGGCCTGACCTATCTGGTGTACACCAGCGTGGAGTCCGGCGAGAAAGTGGATACCGCCGAGGCTGAACAGGCCAGGGCCGAGGCGGACCTGACCGCCAGCGTCTCCGGCGGAGAGGACAACAGCGGCGGGTCTTCCTCCGACAACGGCGGCGGCTGGACATGGACGGCCGACAACAGCGGCGGCGGGACCGATACCGGCGCGTCCGGCGGCGGCGGTGACGAGGGCTGTCTGGACGACGGGCTGTTCTGGTAAGGGCGCGCGCGGGCGATGGGTTCGCAACAACGCCAGCACGGCTTCGACCAACTGCGGGCCGTGGCATGCCTGTTCATCGTGCTGCTGCACACGGTCTACTCCACCACGTTGATGTACGGCGACAGGCTCAACACCTACTTTCTGGTGGCCGGATTCCAGGCGGCGACCAACGAGCTGATGTGGGCGGTGCCCTGCTTCGTGATGGTGACGGGGGCGCTGCTGCTGCCGGCGGAAAAGGAAGTGGGCTACCGGCGGCTGTTCACCGGGTATATCGCCAGGGTGGTCAAGGCTATCGTGCTGTTCGGCGTGCTGTTCGTGGCGCTGGAGATGATTTTTAACCCCGAGCAGCGGACCGTGCAACATGCGCTGGAGGGGCTTTACGAGGTCTTCAACGGCGGCGGGTGGTCCCATATGTGGTATCTGTACTGCCTGCTGGGGCTGTACCTGCTGCTGCCGGTATACAAGAGGTTCACGGCCGGCGCGGACGAGAAGGACGTGCTGTATGTGCTGGCGGTGTACGCGCTGTTCGAGGCGGTGCTGCCGCTGCTGGGGATATGGAACATCCAGTGCGGGTTTTATATCCACGTGTCCAGCATCTATCCCTTCTGGCTGCTGCTGGGCTACTGGCTGCGCCGGTGGGGCGGGAGGTTCCCGCGGGCGGCGTACGGTGCGGCGTTCATAGGGGCCACGGTGGTGATAGCGGTTGTGAGCTTCGCCGCCACATGGCGGCATCTCACGCTGGACGGGCTGTTTGGCTATTCCTCCCCCCTGGTCATCGTCCAGGCCGGAGGGTTGGCGGGCTGGTTCTTCCAGAGCAGGTCCGACGGCACCGGCGTCGTGGGAAAGGTGCTGGGGAATATCGACAGACATTCCTTCGGCGTGTATCTCATCCACATGGCCTACATACGCCTTATTTACAAGCACCTGCACTTTGACCCCTTTACCATCGGGATCATACCCGGCGTGCTGGCGGTGGCGCTGGCGGCGTTCCTGCTGGGGTACGCAACGGAGTGGGTGCTGCGGCGGCTGCCGGTGTTCAGGAAGATACTGTGACGACGATAGCAAAAAGCCCGGGAACAGAAGTTCCCGGGCTTTGTTATGTACTTTTTCTCAGGTCGTCACCGTGTCGGTGGCCGTGAGCTTGTCCAGGCGGACGCCGCTGTAGGTCGCGCCGAAGTTCCAGTCCACCGTCAGGGGGTATTCACCGCCGGTGGGCACGTCCATGGTGATCTTGAAAAGGTCCGTCTTCGTCTCCACGTTCTGCCCTACCCGCAGCCGGCCGATGTCATAGCTGGCGGTCTGGTCGCCTAACGTCACGTCCACGGTGGTGCGGCCGATGTTCAGGCTGTAGGAGCTGACCGTGCCGGTGATCGTCACGCGGGTGGTGCCGCCGCCAAGGTCCTCCGTGGACCAGTCCACCAGGATGTCCATGGGCGTGCCGGTTTCGGACGCGCAGCTTCCCGAACGGGAGGGCACGCGGGTGGGCTCCGGGGTGGGCGTGACCGGTACCATGGTGGGAGGCGGTCCCTGGGTGGGCACGGCCGTGGGCTCCGGCGTGGGTTCCGCCGTGGCGGTGGGCTCCGGCGTGGACGTGGGCTCCGGGGTGGCGGTGGGTTCCGGCGTGGGCGTCAGGATGGGCGACTCCTTTTTGGGCTCCGGCGTGTTGGCCGCGCTCACGGCGGCCGCAGGGCCAGCCGTGAAGAGCTCGGCCAGGGACAGGCCTCGCTCCCCCGCCAGGTTCTTCACCTCCACGAATAAAAACGCCTCCATGCCGATCACCGCGATCAGCACCAGCACCAGAATGACGATGGCTGCCTTTTTCATACCCTATCTCCTTTGTGGCGCGTCCTATTCCGAAGCGCCGATTTCGTCGTTGATGAACTTGCCGCCAAAAACCGTCAGGAACAATATTTGTATATCGAGCCAGACGCTCCAGTTCTTAATGACGCCAGTACTTTCGCGCCGTAAACGGCGCAAAAGTCCTCGCTACGCTCGCCGCGCAAAGCGCGGGGCGTCAGATCCTATTCGAGGCGGGGCTCCCGCCCCCCTCGAGCTCCCCCTTGCTTGACGTACGGTCCCGCGTCTTTTAAGTCCCACCCGTCTCGTCGTTGATGAACTTGCCGCCAAATACCGTCAGGAACAAAATTTGTATATCGAGCCAGACGCTCCAGTTCTCTATGTAGTAGATGTCGTGCTCGACACGCTTTTCGATGGAGGTGTCCCCCCGCAGGTCGTGGACCTGTGCCCAGCCGGTCATGCCGGGACGGACCTGGTGCTTGACCATGTACATGGGTACCTCACCACGGAACTTCTCCACGAAGTGGGGTACCTCCGGCCGGGGGCCTACCAGGCTCATGTCCCCCTTCAGCACGTTCCAGAGCTGGGGAAGCTCGTCCAGAGAACACTTGCGCAAAATCGCGCCGAATTTCGTGCGCCGGTCGTCCGCCTGGCCGCTCCAGCCGTCCTGCTCCCGGTCGTTGGCGCGCATGGAGCGGAATTTGTACATGGTGAAGGGTTTGTTGTCCTTGCCTACCCGCTCCTGCTTGAAGATCACCGGGCCGGGGGAGGATAGCTTCACCCCAATGGCGCACACCAGCATCACAGGCGACAGCAGCAGCAGCAACAGCGCGGAACCGATAATATCCTCCGCGCGCTTGACGAACGCGTTCACCCAACTGTCCAGCGGGATGTACCGGATGTTCATCAGGGGGATGCCGTCCAGAGAGTCGATCTGGGGGTTGGGGGACATGTATTCCTCGTAAAAGGGGATGATATAAAGCCGCACGCCGGCCTGGTTGCACAAGGTGATGATCTTCGGCATGCGCCACACGTCCGCGGGCTCCAGAGCGGCCACCACCTCGTCCGGGGCGGTCTCGTCCAAGAGCCGGGCAAGCTCCCCAAAGCCACCAAGGCGGCGAAGACCGTTGTTCTCGTCCTCCTCGGACACGTAGCCCAGGGCGTTATAGCCCAGCTCCCTCTCGGCCTGTATCTCCCGCAGGTATTTCTGCGCCAGGGGTCCGCCGCCGACCAGCAGCACGTGCTTCTGGTTGTACCCCTCGCTGCGGGCCTTGTGCAGCGCGCCGCGCAGGACGCAGCGCTTTAGGCTCAATATCCCGCCGCTCAGCACGAACGCCACGGCCAGCAGACCGCGGGAGTAGTTCACCATGCGCTTGTCCAGGAACATCCAGCCCAGCAGCACCGCCATGACCAGGGCCGTGGCCTCCCACAGGCGCTTCAGCTCCCGGCCAAGACTTGCCCGGCGGTAGCTCTGGTAAAGGCCGAAGGCGGCGTAGGTGAAAAGCTGCGCGACCGTGTACACCGCACCCATCAGCACGTAGCTGCCAAGTGGGATCAGCGCCACTCCGTGCAGGACGGTGAACCGGAACCAGTAGGCCAGCGGGAAGGACAGGAAAAGGATCGCGCCGTCGCTGAGCACGTGCAGATTATTCAGTATCTTCTGGTTTTCTCTTATCATGTCTCGCTTCCTGCGCCGGCGGCGGTGGGTTCAAAAATCACCTTGTCCGCGATACCGGGAAAGGCGTTCGCCAGCGTCTCATAGCTCACGCCGCGCACGGTGGGGATTCCTTTCAGAAGCTCCTTCACCCGGAGGTCCTCCGGGGCCGGCGGGTCGTTCTTTTTCTTCCCGTCGCCGTGGCCCTCCTGTAGGTCCTGCCCGTCTATCACCAGGCATGTGCAGCCCCGGTCCGCCGTCTCCCGGGCAAAAGACGCGCCATAGGATCCCGCGCCAACGACGAGACAGTCGTAATGGCCGTGGAGCCACTCCCACGCCTTTTTGGCTCCGTCCAGCTTCAGGGTCTTGTCCAAAAACTGCTGGTATAGGCTGCACAGCACCGCCGTGTCCCCCAAGGCGATCTGCTGGCCCTTTTCCAGCCACAGGACCTTGGTGCAAAGCTGCCGGACCTGGGTCAGAGAGTGGGACACCAGAATGGTGGCCGCGCCGCCGGCGATGATCTGGCGCATCTTGGCCTCGCTCCGGGCGCGAAAGGCTCCGTCGCCAACCGAGAGTACCTCGTCCAATATGAGGATGTCCGGCTGGACCATGGAGGCGATGGAAAAGGCCAGGCGGCTCTTCATGCCGCTGGACAGCTGCTTGAAGGGACGGTCCTGAAAGTCCTCCAGCTCCGCGAATTGGATGATCTCGTCATAGGCGCCGTCCATGAATTTGCGGGTATACCCCAGCATGGCGCCGCGCAGATAGGTGTTCTCCCGGACGGTCAGCTCCTTGTCAAAGCCGCTGGCCAGCTCCAGAAGGGCCGCGATGTTGCCCTTGCGCTTCACCGTGCCCTCCGTGGGCTCCATGATGCCGGACACGGCCTTCAAAAGCGTGCTCTTACCCGCGCCGTTGCTGCCGATGATGCCCAGCATCTCCCCCTTGTCCAGGGTGAAGGACACGTCCTTGTCTGCCCAGAACTCCGTCACGTGGTAGTTGTGGGTCAGGCGGCGCATGACGTACTCTTTCAGGCCGATGTTCTTGAAATCCCCGGAGATATAGCGGATGGACACGCCGCGTACTTCCAGTATGCTCATATCAGTCCACCCTCACACATAGTATAAAAATTCGGTGTTGCACTTTTTGTAAATGGCGCAGCCGATGACAAGCACCACCGCCACGTCCGCCAAAATCAGCATGTGGTAGGCCAGGCTGGGCACCGCCGAGTCTATCACGATCAGCCGGAAATAGCGGATGAACACATACACCGGATTGATGAGGAACAGCCGCTGGATCTGCTCCGGGAAGCGGGTCACGGGGTAGAAGATGGCCGACATGTACATCAAAAGCTGGGTGAACACGTCGTAGAGGTACTGGGTGTCCCGGAAAAAGACGTACAGCGCCGACAAAATCAGCCCTACGCCGATGTTGAAGATCGTCAGGCCGCATATGGGGTAGATAAGGCACAGGAACTTCCAGGTGAAGGGAAGGCCGTCAAAGGCCACAAAGACAAAGAACACCACCAGGATGAGGCCGAAGTTTATGAGGGCCTGCACGTTCCGGGACAGCAGGAACAGGTACTTGGGCACGTTCACCTTGGTGAAGATGCCGGCGTTTTCCATGATGGTGCCCATGCCGCCCTTGGTGGCGTCCTTGAAGAACGTGAAAACCAGGTTGCCGCAGAACATGTAGATGACAAAGTGGGGCGTGTCCTTCCCCAGAAGGCGGGTGAACACCATGGCCATCACCAGCAATTGCAGCAGCGGGGCCAGGATGCTCCAGCCCATGCCCAGAACGGTGCGCTTATATTTCTTTTTAAAATCACGTTTTACCAGTTCCTCAAAGAGGAACTGGTAGCGTTTCAGTGTTTTGGCGGTGCGGGCAAGGCCAAGCCTCTTGATGAGGCCGGGCTTTTTGGCACCCGCGCTCTTGCTCCCGCTCATAGCTTCTTGCGGACGATGATGTTCTGCCCATCCAGACAGTGCTCGCTCCGGGAGACAAGGGTGCATATGATGCGGCCCACGTCCTCAGGCTGCATGATCTTCGACTGGTCCTCGTTGGGGGCCAGCTTCCGGCGCAGGGCCGTGGCGCACCGGCCGGGGGAGATGCAGTAGACACGGATGCCGTACTCCGCCAGCTCCTCCGCCAGCGTCTCGGACATGCTCACCACCGCCGCCTTGCTGGAAGCGTAGCTCAGCCAGCCGGGACGGGGGGTGATGCCCGCCGTGGACGCCACGTTCAGTATCTTTGCCCCGTCCCGGTTCAGGCGCATGTACCGGGCGCACTCCCGTATCAGCATGAACGGCGCGAACACGTTCGTCTCATAGGTAAGGCGCATGCTCTCCAGAGAGGTGGTCAGAAGGGGCTGGGGGTCCGTATAGCCGGCGATGTTCAAAAGGCAGGTGATCTCCCCGGTCTTTTCATAGATGTCCTTCACCAGCGCCGGGATGGCCTCCAGGTCCGCCAGATCGAAGGCGAAAAGCTCCACCTGGGAGGCGGTCTGCATGCGGCTCTTCGTCTCCTCCAGCTTATCCATCGACCGGCCGATCAGCGCCAGGTATTCATACTCGCCTGCCGCCGCCACGGCTATGGCCGCCGCGCGGCCGATGCCGCTGCCCGCACCGGTAATGATGCATGTCCTCATCCGTCAGTCCCTCCCGACAATGTACTCTCTGTATATCGCTTCGCCGGCTATCAGGTCCACGGAGTCGGTGACCTTGATGTTGTTGGGCGTGCCCGGCAGGACCCGGATCGGAGCGTTGGTGTAGTGGTAAAGAAGGCTGGTGTCCTCGGTGAAGACGAGCCCGTCCTTTGCCGCCTTTTCGTAGGCGGCCAGCAGCGGCGTGCGCTTGAGCTTCTGGGGAAGCTGGATGTTCACCAGACTGTCCCGCTCCAAAATGCCGGCGATCATGCCGCCCTTTTGCACGGAGACGGTGAAGGGGATGTCCAGACCGTAGGTGGCGCTGGGCGCGTCGCAATCCATCAGCGCCTGAAACTCCCCGGTGGTCACGAACGGCCGGGCAGCCTCATGGATGATGATGTCCTCATATTTGGCCGCGCTGACGCCAAGATAGGCAGACTGCTGGCGGGTCTCGCCACCGTCCACGATCGTATAGGGCTTTTTCAGCATATAAGCCGCGATGTGCATTTTCAGCAGGTCCTTATACTGGCTGTGGCAGGCCACCACCACCTCGCCTACCCGGTCGATGCGCTCCAGGCGCTCCAGGGTGTGCAGGATCATGGGCTTGCCCGCCAGGGCCAAAAACTGCTTCGGTACCTCCCGGTGCATCCGGCTGCCGGTGCCGCCGGCCAGGATCACTACGCTGTACACTTGTTTGTCACCTCTTCATGATATTCTTGACGATGTAGTCCATCTGCTTCGCCGCCACGGGTCCCTGATTTTCCGGGGAATAGAACACCCGCTTGACCCGCTGGCGCTCCGATTCGTATTCGTCCCGGCCCTGTAAGAGCTTTTCAAGCTCGGCGATGAGCTGGTCGGAATAAAAGGCGCGGGGGCCTGGGGTCACGTAGTCGTAAGCAAAGTTGAAGTCCCACTTGGACAGATAATACTCCATGTCGTAGCAATAAAACACCACCGGCCGGTCCAGAAGCAAAAAATCCGTATAGCAGCTGGAATAGTCCGTGACCAGCACGTCGGTGTACTTCAAAAGCATCTGCGGGTCCAGCGCGTAGTTCAGCTCGGAGATGTCCACGATGTTGTCGTATTTTTGGGTCCTGTCCTCGCCGCCGGTGTTGAAACGGTGCTGCTTCACCACAAAGGTGTAACCGTATTTTTTCAGCATGGCGGACAGCTTTTCAAAGTCGATGGCGCTGCCCACGCTCTCCGGTCCCTGCTTGCGCACGTTATAGGCCCGGTAGGTGGGCATGTACAGGATGACCTTACCCTTTTTGAACGGCTCGGGAAGCCGGCCCTCCTCCAGGCTGTCGTCGAAAAACACGTCGTTGCGGGCCTGCCCCAGGTCAAGCACGTGGTCGGCCGGGACGTTGTAGGTGGCGGGATAGTAGGCGCTCACTTCCTCGCTGGTGCTGATGAAATAATTCTCCCGCGCGGCGTTCAGGCCGGCCCAGCGCAGATTGTAGCTCCGCCGCAGCGACGGGGGCGCCGCCATCCACTTGCCGGAAAAGGCGTTGGGGTTGCGGTACCACACCCGCTTCAGGCCTACCCCGTGCCAGGTGTTGACGCTCACCGCGCCGGCCGCCAGTACGTAGTCAAATTCCTCCTTCAGGGAGTTGGTGTGGATAAGCGTGCCGGCCCGGAGCTGGAGCCAACGGCCACGGGGGCTTTGGAGCATGCATGCCTCATAGCCCAGCGCCTGGACGGTCTTGCACACCTCGGGGTTCTTCGTGACCCACACGCAGCGCAGGTTTTCGTACTTCTGCGCCTGGAAAAAAAGATACTTCGGGTTGCCGGAAAAGCTGTTGCCCTCCTCCGCCGTGAACAGGACCAGATCTTTGTCTCGGGGCAGGAGCCACAGCGCGTAATACACCGCCTCCACCAGCGTCCGTTTGACCGCCTTGCGCAGCCATCTGCCAGTCTTCGTCCGCAGGAACGTGATAAACCACAAAACGGCCAGGGCTATGATCGCGGCCTGCATCTGTCTCTCGCTCATAAAAAACCTTTCTCTTTATCATTTCCCATTCGAGGCGGGCTCCCCCCTCGAGCTCCCCCGTCAACCCATGGGGGAATGGCCGTGACGCTCTTCCTCCGGGGGCGGGGTCATATAGTCGCCGAACATGCGCGTCAAAAGCCCGTCCCAGCCGGCCGGTACGGACAGCATATGGCCCTCAAAGGAGAGCTCCGCCGGCCTGGCGAACCAGTCCGCCTGGCAGACCTCGCGAGGGTAGCCGTAGATGCCGCCTACGTTGGCGTAGAGCTTGCCGCTGGACAGCTTATCCATCGTCCGGCGCAGCCAAACGCGCATGGCCGTCAGGCGCTTCACGGAAAAACGGCGCATCAGCCGCCACAGGGGGAAGAGATATCTATGCCTGAACGTGCAGACAAAGCCTTCCTCCGTGTGGTATAAAATGGCGTTATTCAATACGTGCAGCCAGCCGAAATAAAACTGGGCCAGTACTTTGCCGTCCGGGCATTTGTCCAGGGGGAAGATGTCGATAAATCCCTCGTCCCGCCCCATGAGCTGGGCGTACGGCCGGACAGGACCGCGGCGCAGCTTGGCAAAGACGTGGGGGTAGGTCTGGTCCGTCTCCGCCGTCTGGACGTAGTAGTCCGGTCCCAGGGCGTGCCCATGCACGCACAGGTCCATGAGCCGGTCAAAATCCGGCCGGGGGACGATGATGTCCATATCGTCGTCCCAGGGGATGAAGCCCCGGTGGCGCACCGCACCCAAAAGCGTGCCGCCGGTGAGGTAATAGCGCAGGCCGTTGGCCCGGCACACCCGGTGAAGCTCCAAAAGCCCGGCCAGCTCAGCAAGCTGCCTGGCGCGCAGAGCGTCGTCCCGTTCGTCCAAATGGCTGTCTCCCCTTCCCACTACTTTCCCGTTACCGGATATACTCGATCTTCGGCCGGAAGACCAGTCCCTGGGCCATACCCTTCGCCAGGGTCCAAAGCCGCCACAGGCGGTGGTTCCGGGCGCGGGTCAGTATCCACCAGGCGCTGCGGGCACAGCGGGCCAGGTAGTGGGCCACGCCGCGCAGTCCCTCCTGACGGTATGTGTAGCTCTCGTTGCGGAAGGATATGCGGTAGCGCTCCAGACGGGCCGGCGCGTCTGTGGCCACGTTGCTGCCGCCGTTGCGGGCCATGGCGTGGGTCACCTGACTGTCCCGGACCAGATAGCAGGCCCGGCCTCCCCGGACCGCGATACGGCGGGTGTACTCGATGTCGTCCCCCCAGATGAAGTATTCCCGGATGGGCAGACCGAAAGACCGGACCGTTTCCGTCGGGAAAAGAAGCGACACAAACGTGGCCTGATCCACCCGGACCACGCCCTTTTGCGCCAAGGCCTCCGGCGCTCTCTCCCGGCTGGGTCTTTGGCGGTTCATCACGCAGGGGTTCCCGTCCGTCCACAGCACCAGGCTGGATACAAAGCCGTAATGCTCCGGCCCGCCCAGCAGCGCGTCCGCGTCCAAAAGCTTTTCCAGCGCGTCCGGGCCGGGCATGCAGTCGTCGTCCATGAGCCAGACGTAATCCCAGCCCTCTTCGACGGCCCAGCGCATGCCGCAGTTGAAGCCGCCGGCGCCGCCGGTGTTGTTGGCAAGCCGCCGGCAGCGGACGCGCGGCTCCCGCGCCGCGCACTGAGCCAGCCACTTGTCCGTGCCGTCCACGGAGGCGTTGTCTATCACCAGCACGTCGCAGGGCCGGCTCTGGGCCAGAAGCCGCGCCACGCACTCCTGCAAAAGCGCAAGCCTGTCCCGCGTCACCACCACGGCGGCGACCGTCTTCCCATTATCCATGTTCCCTCGCAAACTTCCGCCGCAGAAACGCCGCGATCTTCCGGGGCCAGTGCTGGCTCTCCATGTTCACAAGCGGCGTCTGGCGGTACGGGACGTTCTCCGCCTCCAGCCACACGTCCAGAAGCCGCTCCCCGATGAAGCCGAACACCCGCCGGCCATAGGCGTCATAGCCGGAAAGGTCTACGCGCCGCTCCAATGCAAAGAGCACGCCGAAAAGCCAGGCGCAGTACTTGTCCAGAGTGGCACGGTCCATGATCAGCATGTTCCACCGGTGGCCCCAGGTCCGGGCCATCACGGCGTCAAACGCCGCCGTCCAGCGCGCACCCTGGGCGGACAAAATGTCCCGCACAAGGTCCAGGTCCGCGCCGTTGTGGGCGTGGGCGTACTGGCTGTAGTTCGTCTCGATATAGTACCGCCGGGGCCGGGGGACCAGCACCGGCGCGCGCTCCAGAAGCTTCGCGGCCCTCTGGCCCGTCAGCACACGGGACCACCGGGGTCCAAAACGCCGGCCGGCGAAATACCGCCGGTAGTGGCACAGGCCGATGGCGTCCGCGTCCAGATTCTTCCAGGCCCAGTAAAGGCACGTGAGCTCGCAGTATTCGGCGTTTTTGGCGCTGATATTGTCGCCGGTGTCGTCCCCCTGCCAGGGCAAGGGCTCATGCAGCGCACGGCCGGCCTGGACCGGCAGATAGACCGGGTCCTCCGGCATCCGATAGCTCTTGTGCGCGGCCACCACGATCTGCAGGTTCATCCGTCCCTCTCCCGCGCGGGTAGTTTCCCATAATCAACGCGCCAATCATATCACACAAGGGCGCTTTTTGCAACATTTTATGTCATTTGTGCCATGTCGCGCGGTTCCGCGCAAGCGGGAGCGCGACTGGCATACTACCGTCGTCCGCCGCCGTGTCACAGCTTGTCAAAAGCGGCCGCGGGTGTTATAATCCTTTTTGTATAAAAAGAGGGTGTGTCTGATGCGAAACGATCTCGTCGGCGCTCTGCTGGCCTTCGCCGTGGGCGTGGGTCTGGCCGGGGCCGGTTTCCTGCTCGGCCGGCGGGTGCTGCAAAAAAAGCCGGAGGGCTACGTGGTCTTTCAGAGCATAAAACAGATCGTGCAGATATTGTTTCTGGCGGCGCTGCTTATCCTGGGCCCCCATACGTCCTGGGACACGGTGTGGCTGCTGGCGGGCGGGTGCCTGGGCGTGACGCTGCCGCTGCTGTGGTTCACGCCAAAGCTGGTCCGGCTCAACGGCGCGCTGCATGAAAAGCCGGAAAAGGAGGACCGGGACGATGGGTGAGAGCTCCCCTGTGGTGATACGCCTGGGCGGGATACTGGACGTGACCGGCGAGGTGGTCATGATGTGGGTCATCCTGGCCGTCGTGCTGGTCATCTCCCTGCTGGTGCGGCGGGGACTTAAAGAGCGGCCGGGCCGGTTCCAGAACATGATCGAGACGGGCGTGGAATATTTGGACGGGTTTTTCAGCGATATCCTGGGCCGGGAGCGGGCCAGGAAATACTTCGCGTTTTTGGCGTCGCTGTTCATCTTCATCATCTTCGCCAACTACTCCGGGCTGTTCCCCGGCGTGGGACAGACGGCCTGGCTGAAAGCCCCCACGTCCTCCCTGTCGGTAACGGCGGGGCTGGGCATCGTCACGTTCCTGTTTTTGCAGGTCGCCGGGCTGCGCGTGGGGGCAAAGCACTACTTCAAGCGCTTCGTGAGCCCCATGTTCTTCATGCTGCCGCTGCTGCTTCTGGACGAGTTCATAAAGCCCGCGTCATTGGCGCTGCGGCTTTTCGGCAATATCTTCGGCGAGGAGATGGTCACGGAGGAGCTGTACCACATCTTCCCCATCGGGGTGCCGCTGGTGATGATGGTGCTGAGCCTGCTGTTCTGCGCATTGCAGGCTATGGTGTTCACCATGCTCACGGCCATCTATTTGGAAGAGGCCACGGAATTGGAATAAGGCACGAATAACGAATAACACAAAGGAGATATAGAATCATGAGATCAGAGATCATCGCCATCGCCGCCGCCATCGCCATCGCCGCCAGCACCATCGCTCCGGCCATCGGCCAGGGCATCACCGCCAGGAGCGCCATGGAGAGCATTGCCCGCCAGCCGGACGCGGCCAAGGACATCCGCTCCACCCTCATCGTTGCCCTGGCCCTCATGGAGGCTTTGACCATCTACGGCCTGCTGATCGCATTCATGCTGGTGTCCAAGATCTGACGCCGCCATGACCATCCAGATATCGGTCCTGCTGTGGACCGTCATATGCTTTTTGCTGCTGGTGGCGATACTGCATAATTTGCTGTTCAAGCCGGTCCTTCGGACGCTGGATAAGCGCCGGGAGCGCCTGGATAACGCCGCGGCCAAAAAGGCGGAGTACGCGTGCATGGAGGCGGAATACGCCGCCGAGCTGGATAAGCACCGGGCCCAGCGCCTGACCAGGCAGCAAAAGGAGCTGAAAACCGAGATGGAAAAGCTCCGGGCCGACCACCGGGCCCTGCTCAAGGCGGCCAATGAGACGCGCCTGCGCAAGGTGGACCAGTACAGCGTGAAGGCGGAGGCGGACTGCGAAAAGCTGCTGACCCGGCTGAGCGAACAGGCGGACGAGCTGGCCGTTTCCTTCGCCAAGAGCCTGACAAAGTGACATAAAGATGGAAATTCAGTATGTGATCATCAACTTCCTGCTGCTGGCGGGGGTGCTGGCGCTGGCGGGGCGAAAGACGCTCCGGCGGGTCTTCTCCGACCGCCGGGCACGTATCCTGCGGCAGCTGGACGAGGCGGAGGCCATCGAGCACGCCGCCCCACCGGTCATGCCCGACCCGGACCGGGCCGCCGTCAGCGACGAGCGCCTGGAAAAGGCCGGTCAGACCGCCCGTGCCGCGGTGGCTCAGGAACAGGACACCGCCGACGCGGCCGTGGCCGAGATCGAGGCCTTCGGCGAGCGGGAGTGCCACGAGATCCACCGGATCATGATCCAGAAGACAAAGCGCAAGTTCTTCCAGGTCATGACGGAAAAGGTGGCCGAGACGTTCTCCAAAGAGCCGTACCTGAGCCGCATACGGGCCAAAGAGGCGGCGCAGATCGACGACATCCTGGCCCATATCAAGCTGACCGCCGGTGATATGGCGTACCTGCGCTATCACGGGGTGCTGTACGTGACGCTGACCTCTACCTATACCCTGGACCCGGCGCTGGTGAAAAAGGTGGACGACGCCACCACAAGGCTTTTGGAGACGGTGAACGGCCGGACCAGCCTGTGGGTGTTACAGGACCCGTCGCTCATTGGCGGCGTGCGGCTGCGCATCGGGGACACGGTGTATGACCACACCGTGGCGGAAGAATTATACCACTATGAAAAAAGCATCAGCCGCGCTCCCGTCACCGGCGACGAGATCATGGACGCGGTGCTCCAGGAGTTTACCCAAAAAGCCCGGACGTTCGAGCCGAAACTGCACATCTATCAGCTGGGCCGGGTATTGCAGATATCCGACGGCATCTGCTGGATGGACGGGCTCATCGACATCATGTACGGCGAGGTGGTGGAGTTCGACCGGGGCGAGCGGGGCATGGTCCTGGACATCCAGCCGGAACGGGTGGGCTGCGTGGTGTTCGGGGAATACGAGACGATCGAGAGCGGCAGCCGCGTCCGCCGGGTAGGGCGCATCGCGTCCGTGCCGGTGGGCGAGGCGCTGCTGGGCCGGGTGGTGAACCCCATCGGCGACCCGGTAGATGGCGAGGGGTACATAGACGCCAGCGAAAAGCGGCCGGTGGAATGCCGTGCCCCCGGTATCCTGGACCGGGCGCCGGTGGACAAGCCCCTGCACGTGGGTCTCAAGGCCATCGACTCGCTGGTGCCCATCGGCCGGGGCCAGCGGGAACTTATCATCGGCGACAGGCAGACCGGCAAGACCGCCATTGCCCTGGACGCCATCATCAACCAGAAGGGCAAGGATACCGTGTGCGTGTACGTGGCCATCGGCCAGAAGGAGACCACCATCGCCGAGATACGCTCCCGTCTGGCTCAGTACGGGGCGCTGGAATACACCACCATCGTGGCGGCCGCAGCGTCCGACTCCGCCGCCACCCAATACCTGGCACCCTTCGCCGGGATGGCTATGGCCGAGTATTTCATGTACGCCGGCCGGGACGCGCTGATCGTGTTCGACGACCTTTCCAAGCACGCGGTGGCGTACCGGGAGCTTTCCCTGCTGCTGCACAGGCCGTCCGGCCGGGAGGCATATCCGGGGGATATCTTCTATCTCCACTCCCGGCTTTTGGAGCGCTCCGCGCACCTGTCCCCCGCTCTTGGCGGCGGGTCCATCACGGCGCTGCCCATCATCGAGACACAGGCCGGGGATATCTCCGCGTACATCCCGACGAACGTCATCTCCATCACCGACGGACAGATATTTTTGGAGAGCGAGCTTTTCCATGAGGGACAGCGGCCGGCCATCAACGTGGGGCTCTCCGTGTCCCGCGTGGGCGGCGCGGCACAGACAAAGCTGATGAAGCAGATGTCGGCCAGTCTGCGCACAAAGCTGGCTCAGTACCGGGAGCTGGCGGACTTCACCCAGCTCGGCGCCGACGTGGACGAGGACACAAGGCGGGCGCTGGACGCCGGGGCGCGGCTGATGGAGGCGCTCAAGCAGGGTCGGTTCCGGCCGTTGGAGGACTGGCAGCAGGCGCTGCTGCTGTTCGCCGTGTCGGACGGGTACGCCGACGGCGTGCCGCTGGACGGCATGGAGGGCTTCGAGCGGGGACTGTTCGCCTTCTTCGGGGAAAAATGCGGCTCCATCGTGGCCAGGCTGCGCACCGGTCAAAGGCAGACGGCGGAGGAACTGAAGGATATCCGGGCCGCGCTGGAAGCATACAGACACACCGTAGTCTGAGCCGGGAGCGGGAAAACCATGCCGTCCATACAAAATCTCAAAAAACAGCTCCGGGGCGTGCGTTCGACCCAGAAGCTCACCAAGGCGATGAAGACCGTGTCCGCCGCGAAATTCTCCCGGCTGAACCGGGAATTTTCCCAGTTCGCCGAGTTTGCCCGCCAGTGCCGGGAGGTGTTCCGCCGGTTCCAGCCGGACTTTCTGGAGGCCGCCGGCGCGTGGAACAGCAGCGCGCCGCCTCTTTACGTGGTGATGGCCGGCAATAAGGGCCTGTGCGGCAGCTTCAACGCGGAGACGCTCAAATTCGCCGATATGGTCCTGGCCGCCGAGGGGGATCACATGCTGATCGCCTGCGGGAAAAAGGCCGTGGGGCACTTTAAGAGCCGGGGCGCGGCGCTGGAAGGCGAATATATTTTTGGCGACGAGCCGACCTTTGAGGAGAGCAGCGCGCTGCTGGACCACATCCTGCAATTGCACCGGTCCGGACAGGTCTCCGCCGTGCACGTGATCTACCCCCGGTACGGCAATATGCTGACCCAGACGCCGTCGGTCAGCGAGCTGCTCCCCCCTGTGGACCAGGCCGGGGACGGACCGGAGGGCAGAGTCCTGTGCGAGCCGGACCGGGACGCGTTCGTCACGGAGAGCACGGAAGAGGTGTTTCACGCGATGTTTTACGACCTGGTGCTGCAAACGGCTCTGGGGGCGCAGGCGGCCACGCTGATGACCATGCGGGCGGCCTATGACGCCGCCACGGAATACTGTACCCGGCTGGAGGGCGAGATCAGCCGCAAACGGCAGAGCGCCGTCACCGCGGACGTGATCGAGACGTCCTCCGGCGGCTGGGCGGAGGGGTAAGAATCATGGCGAAAAATTCAGTGGGAATGGTGGAGCGTATCACGGGACCGGTGGTGGACATCCTGTTCGACCCCCTGGACCTGCCCGAGATCAACCACGCCGTCACCATCGAGCACGACGGCGGGACGTATGTCCTGGAGGCGTCCCAGCATTTGGGCAACGGGGTGGTGCGGTGCATCTCCATGCAGTCCACCGACGGCATGTCCCGCGGGCTCAAAGCCGTGGACACCGGCGAGCCTATCATGGTCAGCGTGGGCGAGGAAACGCTGGGCCGGATGGTCAATGTGCTGGGCGAGCCTATCGACAAGAAAGAGCCGATACAGGCGCGGGAAAAGTGGCCGATCCACCACCCCGCTCCCCGGTTTTCCGATATCGTGGCGGCGGACGAGCTGCTGGAGACGGGCATCAAGGTGATAGATCTGATGACGCCATACGTCAAGGGCGGCAAGATCGGCCTGTTCGGCGGCGCCGGCGTGGGCAAGACGGTGCTCATTATGGAGCTTATCCGCAACGTGGCCTTCGAGCACGACGGATACTCCGTCTTCGCCGGCGTGGGCGAGCGCTCCCGGGAGGGCAACGACCTCTACAACGAGATGAAGCAGTCCGGGGTGCTGGAAAAGACGGCCCTGGTCTTCGGCCAGATGAACGAGACGGCAGGCGCGCGGCTGCGGGTGCCGCTGGTGGGGCTCACCATGGCCGAGTACTTCCGGGAGGTTGCCCGGAAAAACGCGCTTTTGTTCATCGACAACATCTTTCGATTCTCCCAGGCCGGCTCCGAGGTGTCCGCTCTGCTGGGGCGCATGCCCTCCGCCGTGGGCTATCAGCCCACACTGGCCAGCGAGATGGGCAAGCTCCAGGAGCGTATCGTGTCCACCGGCCACGGGGCCATCACCTCCGTGCAGGCGGTGTACGTGCCGGCGGACGACCTGACCGACCCGGCTCCCGCCACCACCTTCTCCCATCTGGACGCCACCACCGTGCTGAGCCGGAAGATCGTGGAGCTGGGCATTTACCCGGCGGTGGACCCGCTGGAGTCCTCGTCAAGGATGCTGACCGTGGAGGGCGTGGGCGAGCGGCATTACCGGGCTGCCAAGGAGGTCCAGCGCATTTTGCAGAAGTACAACGAATTGCAGGACATCATCGCCATTTTGGGCATGGAGGAGCTGTCCGACGAGGACAAGACCCTGGTCAAGCGTGCCCGGCGGCTCCAGCGGTTTTTGAGCCAGCCGTTTCATGTGGCGGAGAGCTTCACCGGCGCAAAGGGCGTGTATGTGCCGCTGGAAAAGACCATTGCCGGCGTGGAGGCCATCGTCGGCGGCGAGTGCGACGGTATACCGGAGGCGGACTTCCTCATGTGCGGCGGCATCGAGGACGTGTTCGCCAGGAGCAAAGAACATGGAGCATGAACTGACATTGAAGATCGTGACGGCTCACGGCGGGCTTGACCCGGTTGCGTGCCAGTCCGTGCACCTGCCCCTGTGCGACGGCGCCAACGGCCACGGCGGCGGCAGCTACGGCATACGCCACGGCCACGTCAAGGCGCTGTTCGCTCTGGCTCACGGCCGCGTGGAGGCTTTGGCGGAGGGAAAGGCCGTCCTGACGGGACAGTGCGGCGGGGGCTTCGCCTCCGTGGAGGACAATACGGTCACCGTCGTCACCGAGCATTTCACACGGGACTGACGCGGGAAAAATCCCTTGACAAACGGCCGGAAGATGCTATAATGTTGCGGTGCCAGCGGTACCGTATGCGGGGTTGCTGGAATTGGCAGACAGGCAGGCTTGAGGTGCCTGTGTTCGTCAGGACGTGTGGGTTCAAGTCCCATACCCCGCACCATGACGAGTGTTCTTACAGCATTTGAACGATGTTGAAAGAACACTCGCTTTTTCATGTCCAAAGCGAGGCAGAGTGAATTTCATTATGATGTTGTTACGTGCCTGCCTCATTTGCGACAAGAGCATTTGGTGCATAGGTAACGGTGACTCCCCTCCGGGTGTTCACTGAAACATCGGGATAAGGGAGGGCAGTTCAGCAGGGATGTCGATGACGCCAACGCAGTTGTAGTGGAGCGTCAGCTTCTGTTCCCACACGCCATCCACCTTTTCGGCTTGATGGACCTCTATGTACTGGATCAGCTCGTTGAGCATACGGGGTGTCAGCTTCTTCGCACGGGTGTACTTTCGGACGGTGGAGATGAACATATCGGCTGTAACAGATTGATTCCCGGACTTGTTGATAGCGTCTTTCAGCTCTTTGATCCTGGCGGTCAGGTCGTGTTGCTCCGCCTCGTATTTTTGGCTCATGCGGGCAAATCGCTCGTCGGTGATCTTGCCTGCCACGTTGTCCTCATAGAGCTTTTCAAACAGCACATCCAACTCCCGATTTCTGGCTTGCAGCGCGTAAACTTCTTTCTTCATCGTCTCGCGCTCCGTCTCGGCGTTTTGCCGGGAACAGCCCATGACGGCCTGGGCAAACAGCGTCTCGTACTTGCTGGCAAACTTCGTCAGTCGCCTGATCTCGCCCAGCACCACTTGTTCCAGAAAGTCAACGCGGATGTAATGTGTCGAAGTGCAGGTCCCGCGATTGCCCTTATAGTTGGAACAGTTGAAATACCTGATCTCCGGGTTTCCCTGATTGAAGTGGTAGTGCAGATTGCAGCCGCAGTCGGCACAGACCAGCAGGCCGGAAAACATACTGACTTGGCCTTGAGAGTTTTTCCGCTTGCGGATCTGGCCGCGCTTTTCCTGCACCTTCTCCCACACCGCACGTTCAATGATAGGGGTATGTACGTCTTTGAAAATCGCCCAATTCTCTGGGGCGTTATCAATGCGCCTTTTCAGCTTGTAGGACTTGGAGTAGGTCTTAAAATTGATGATGTCACCACAGTATTCCTGAGCCGTGAGAATGTGGATGACACTTGAACCGCTCCAATGCGTTGGCGGCTGCTTTTGCCCCCGTCCAGGACGCCTGACACCCTTTGCAATCCAATAGGCGGTAGGGGTCAGCACATTGTCGGCCTCCAGTTTTGTAGCAATCTGTTCAGCTCCCATGCCGGAGATGGTCATGTCGAAGATTGCCAGCTTGTCCTCGTCCACGCGCAACTCCACATTGTTGCTCCTGGCGTTCTCAGGTTGTGTACTGCGGGCGTCGTATACGGAATCCACGATCTCAATGACCGATGCGGCAGAATCAGCCACTTCCTCGGCTACTTTCAACTCTCCGTTTGCCTTGTCCTCATAATATTTATCGGTCAGGATACCTTTGCGGTCAATATAGCCATTGATGATCATGTCATAGTGGATCGCAGAAGCGGTATCCTGGTCGATCACCTGCTCATTGCCCTTGTCGTCCTGGATGACCTTGCCAACAAACAGCGCCACCGTAACGGCACGGGGCCTGTCGGCGACCGCGTCGGCCATCTCAGTTTGCAGCCCCTTGGCAAAAGAATCGTAAATGGTGCATTCAGTATCTCTTGTGAATATGTTGTGTTTGTTGTTCCTGAAGACTATATTCCAATTCCTACCAAAGATGATATGAGAGAATATTCTTCTGCCTATACGAGAAAAAGAAACGCTAAGAACGAGTACCATTGTGTGCCTGTTTAGAGCCGACAAGGGGCGACCGAGAGGTCGCCCCTTGTTATTCAAAGCTAGCACTATTTCTTAGACATTAACCATTGCTCACCCTTCAGAGTTCCCATCGTCAGATCAATCGCTCGTAGTCGCTGGGGCCATAGAAGAAACGGAGAATATAGACGGTCTTTCGTTCCTCGTCAACACGGTACACCATGATGTAGTTCTGGATGCTGACCCGCCGGTAACCAAGTGCTTGCAATCTCAGATTCAGGCACTGGCCATACATATATGGCGTACGCGACAAATCATCAGAACACGCGGCTATTTTGTCAGCCAAAGAAGCGGCGGCCTGGGGATTGGCAAGCACAGTTGCGATATACCCGATGATCTCGTCCAAGTCCCCCTCGGCGGCATCACTGATTGTCACCTTATACATCGTACTTTTCGCGCAGCGCCTTCAGAGCAGTTCGGGCGTCCTTGACCTGCCCGCTGTGAATATCGTCCTCCGCCTGGGCCAGACGTGTATAGACATCCAGCATCAGCATCTTTTCCTCATAGGCTTTCATGCTCATAATGACCATATCGCCATAGCCGTTCTTCGTGATATACACCGGATCATTGGATTCCTGGCACATTCTGGAAATGGAAGCGGTGTCTTTCAGGTCTTTTATAGGAATGATATGGGGCATACCGGCACCTCCTTGATATGGCCTTATTATACCATGATATGGCCATAATATCAAGATGCGACCTTATTATTGCTGAGGATCGATTCTTATCCCTTACTGACAAATTCGATTTTATAGAAAATATCGCTGTGCGTCTGCCCGCAAACCCTTGAAAATAGGGACTTTTTCAAAAAATGCTGTAAGAACACTCGCACCACGGCGAAAGACCCCTAAAGACGATGAGGGCCCGCAAGCGGGTCCTCATCCGTCGGTTAGGGGTCTTTCGCCTTTTTCCCAACGGGCAGGCGTGCCCGTTGGGAACCCTGGGAACAAGGTAAAGTCCCCCGGCGGTGAGCCGGGGGCTTTGCGGTTTTTAGTTGTTGGGGGTGTTATTGCTCTGGCTGGCGGCGGCGGCGCCGGCGGCGATCACGCCGGACTCGTTCTCCCGGCGGATCTCCCGCTCCCGGATGATACGCTCCAGAGCCACGTACACGGACACGATCTTGTCCACCTGGCTCTCGTCCAGCACGTCGATGTAGTACACGTCGTGCAGGGACACCCACTTCTGGTGAGTCCGGGCCAGAACGCCGCCCAGGGAGTTGACGAACTCATAGTTGTGCTGGAGGATGTCGCCCCGCATCTGCCAGCCCAGGCCCTCCAGGTCTATCACGTCCTGCATCACGTGGAAAAGCTCCGTACGGACCTCCGCTTCCTCCCCGTCGGCCAGTTCGATGATGTGGGTCTCATGCAGGGAGATGGGCTTGTGCTTGATGGTGGCGACGGTCTCGCCCGCGGCGTTGCGGACGGTCGTGGTGTCATGGATGGAGACGGCCTTGCTCTCCACGGTGTACAGCACCTGGTCGGCCTCGTCCATGATCTCCATCTTCTTGTGAATGGAGAGCATCTTGCTCTTTGCGTGCAAAAGCATATCGTTATCCTCCCGAAAATCCCCCGGCTCAGTCAGCCGGGCCCTTGAACGCGCCGATCGTGTACAGCACCGGCAGGATCAGCGGCATGGCGACGGACAGGACGATGCCGCCCACGCTGTCGTTGACGGAAACGCCCGACACGGCGCTGATGACGCCGATCACCAGCAGGATGACGCCCAGGACCTTGCTGCCGGTGTACTGGCCCTTCACGGCCAAGATGCCGGCCACCAGGCCAAACAGGGACCCGCCGCCCAGAAGCAGGGCCGCGAGGCTGCCGGTCACGATGCCGACGCTGGCGCTCTCCGCCGCGGCGCCAAGCACCGCGCCGCCCAGCACGGCGGTCAGGACCGCCAGCACCAGGCCCAGGACGCACACGACGATGTAGATGATGCCGACGACTTTCAGAAGCGTATTGGGTTTGGTCATAATTGTTCTCCTTTTTTGTTTTCCAGAAAATTCCGGGTCATTGGTATTTTACCACAGTTGCAGGAATAATACAAATTTTTTAATTATTTAATATAAGCCCGGCTCAGGACTGGACGGTGGTCTCCAGGTCCTCGGCAAGAGCGCGCTGTTCCTCGGCGAACTGCTCCGCTCTGCGCTTTTGCCACTCGGTGGCCTCCTTGAACTCCACGGGCTGGTTGAGCACCACCTGGGGGAAGGGCACGTTGATCTTGTACCTGTCGAAGATCAGCTTCATCTCCCGGTTCAGGTCCCGGCCCATCTGGATGCGGTCGCCCTCGGCGCACTGGGCCACGATCTTGATGATCACGCCGGAGTCGGCCAGCTCGGACACGCCCTTGTAGAACGGGCCGTCGGTGATCTTGGGAAGCCGCTCCCGGACATGGGGCAGCTCCTCGGCCAGGATGGCTTCGACGCGCTCCAGGCTCTCGCCGTACTCGATGCCCACGTCGCAGGCGGCAAAGGACTCCTTGCGGGTCATGTTGATCACGTTGGAGATGGCGCTGTTGTTGATGATCTTGATGTTCTTGCCCGGTTCCTCGATCTTGGTGGTGCGCACGCCGATCTCCACGACGGTGCCCCGCCAGTCGCCGATGGTCACGATATCGCCAACCCGGAACTCACCCTCGAAGATGATGAAAAGCCCGGCCACGATGTCCTTCACCAGGTCCTGCGCGCCCAGGCCGATGACCAGGCTCAGGATGCCGGCGGAGGCCAGGAGCGTGGCGGTGTCCACGCCGAACATGGCGAAGCAGAAGTACAGCGCCACGATCACGGCCACATATTTGACCAGGTTGTTCACCAGGCGTATCACCGTCTCGCCCCGCGCGCCCATGCTCCGGCTCAGGAACTTCAGGATGGTGCGCAGCAGCATGCTCACCACGCTGACCACGCACAAAATCATGACGCTGGCGGTGACGGCGAACACGTTCACGCCCTTGGTCCAGGTGCCGTCCAGCACGTAGCGGAACACGCTGGTGCGGGTAAAGGCGGCCTCCTTATTGGCCACGGCCACCACGATGAACAGCGCCAGAAGACCCAGCAGCACCTTCAGCACCATCATGGTCTTCTGCTCGGCGGTCATCTCGCCCCAGCCCAGGGCCTGGTTGCTCCACCGGCTGAAGGCGCTCTCCGTCTTTTTCACGGTCCCGTCCGGCATGACCACGTCCACCATCCGTGCCCGCTTTCCGCCGGCCGCCGGCGGTATGGGTCCGTCAGGTCCGGCGGGCGTCTCTTCCCCGGTCTGCTCGCTCTTATCGTCCCGGCGGCGCTCCAGGCTCAGCAGCAGGCACATCAGCGCCAGACACACCAGGCTCACGCCGGTGGTGCTCAGGCTGAGCAGCACCCGGTCCCCGAACAGCTCGCCGGCCGGGATGACCACGTATACGAACGCGCCGTCCGTCTCGATGGCCGCGCCGTAATATTTGTCCATGCCCAGGGTGAGGTAGCCGCTGTCCCCGTCCCGGAACATATCCTCGCCCATGCCGTAGTCCGCGGCGCTGCGGCCGATATACCGTTCCTCCGGGTAGTAAATGAAGTTTTTCGTGTCCCGGTCCACCGCGAAGGCAAAGCCGTTGACGCCAACCCGGATATTTTGCAGCACGGCGCTCAGGCTCAGCTGCTCCACCGCGTTGGCCAGCAGCTCCGGTTGGACGGATACCTGCACGAAGCCGTTGGCGCGGCCGTCCTCGTCCCGGATGGTGACGCCCACGTACTGGCGGTATACCCCCACGTCGTCCTTCTGGGCCGGCTGGACCAGATAGGGCACGCCCTGCAATAGCTGCCGGAACTCGTAGGACTGCTCGGTCGGGTCCTCGCTGAGGGTGAAGTTGGTGTAGGGCGAATCGGTGGCGACGATCTTGCCCTGGTCGTCAAAGACGAACAGATACTCCGCGCCGATGGCCCGGCTCAGCTCGGCCAGCCGCTCCCGGTCCTGGAAAATGTCCGGCCGCTGGCTCAGGATATAGGCGGCGGTCTCGCCTTTGCTGACGTAGCTGTTGTTATACTGGTCGGTGAGCATGTCCACGTTGGCCTGATACCGGCCCATGGTCATCTCCACTTCCTCCAGACGCTGGGTGTTTTGCAGCGACGCGCGGCTCATGCAATAGAGGGTCTGCATGTAGTAGGATATGACCAGGATGCAGATAAGGCCCACGGCGGACACGGTGACCAGCTTCCGGCCTACCCGCCGGTGCCAGCGAAACGCGCCTGCGTCCTTATAGTCCTCGGCCCGCTGTTCCTCCGCGGCGGCCTTGTCCCGTGTCTGTTCCTCCCGCAGCATCACGATGGCGTAGAACACCACGACTGTGATGACGGTGAAGAACACGAACAGGACGATGATGACGGTGATGGCGTTGGCGGAGTTGATCTCCCCCCTGGTCACCGCGCACAGCACATATACGTCGTCGGCCTTGACCACGCCGCAGTACAGCTCCTCGCCGTTGATGGTCATCCAGCAGCAGCCGCCGTCCTCCAGATCCTCCACCCGGATGCCCGCGTCCAGGGCGTCCAGACCGATCAGGGCTTCGTCGGGGTGGTACAGGAAGGTATAGTCCTTGGCGGAGATGACGAAGGAATAGCCGTCCAGACCCACGCTCACGTTCTCCAGCACGCTCTTCCAGGAGGACGTCTCCTCCGTCAGCCTGTCCAGCTCCGCCGGGTCCTGGGCCACCACGGCCATATGGCCCCGGTCGATCATGGCGCCGTAATAGCGAAGCTGGCTGTCCCCCGTGTCCACCTCGAAGGCCTGGGAGGGCTCGTCCGCGCCGAACACGGTGCGAAGCTGGTTATAGCGGGCTCTGGTGAAATCGGTCCCGGCGGGCCGGGCCTTGTAAAGGATGTTGCCGTCCATGTCCAGGATGAACACGTTGTCCACGCCCAGCAGCTCCCGGTAGCCCAGCATCACGTCGTCGTCCAGCTCCGGGTCCACCTTCTCCCGGACCATGTACGCCAGGCTCATGGCCTTGGACTGGTAGATGCCGTCCACGGTCTGCTTCAGGCGCTGGGAGGACTCCCCGGTGGACTGGACCAGCTCCCGTATCTGGGTGATCTTCTGCTCCGTGTCCCGGCGCTGCTGCTTCAGGGACAGATAGTTCTGCATGGAAGTGAGGTACACGCCAAGGCCGACGAGGCATATAAGCTCGATGACGATCATGACGATCGCTTTTTTCGTCAGTTTTTTCATGGCGTCCCCCTCAGTCCCACTTGTCGATGTAGTCCCGGACGGTGCCGTCGGCGAGCATGTCGTCCACGGCCGCGGCCACCTGTTCGCTCAGCTCGGAGCCCTTCCGGGTGGCCACGCCATAGTACTGGGTGGCCAGGGAGCCGGGCAGATAGACCCGGTCGTCGTTCATGTACGCCTGGGCAATGCACCCGTCCATGCACACCGCGTCCACATCGCCACGCTCCAGGGCGTCGGAGAGGTCCTGATAGGTGTCTTCCTCCTGGAGCTGGACGCCTTTGTGGCTGTACTTTTTCATCGTCTCCGTCACCAGCTCGCCGGTGTTGGACCCGGCCAGTACACCAACGGTCATGCCTCCCAGGTCCATCCACCGGTCAAAGCAGGAGGACGTCTGGACCATGAAGACCGTGTCGTCGTCATAGTACGGCGCGGAGAAATCGAACAGCTCCTGCCGCTCCTCGTTGATGGAGTAGCAGGCGATGAGGCAATCCACCTGGCCGCTTTGCAGCACGTCCTCACGGGTGGTGGGGGTCACGGTGACAAATTCCACCCCATCCCGGTCCAGGCGATCGGCCAGCTCCTTGGCCAGGTCGATCTCCAGGCCGTAGTATTTGCCGGTGGTCTCGTTGAGAAAGCCGAAATTCACGATGTCGTCCCGAACGCCTACTACCAGAGGCTGTTCCTCCGCCATCGCCCGCTGCCCGCCGACAAAGACGCTCACGGCCAGCGCCATGAGCAGCGCCAGCGACAGCGTACGGATCTTTTTCATCTGCATGCCTCCCTTTCGACAAAAAACAATTATTTATCATTATAACATTTACCGCTTTTCCTTGTCCACAGATTTGTTGAAAGTTCCTAATTGCTTGCCAAAGACAGCGGGACAGGTTATACTGTTTGCCAGTCAGCACGATACGGGAGGAACGGGCATGGAAAAGGCAAAGGTCTGGGTCGAAAAGATCAGCATCCCCACATACGAGGTCGGTCCGGCGGAGAAAAATCCGCTGTATCTGGACAAGCGGGTCTACCAGGGCAGCAGCGGCAAGGTGTATCCCTACCCCGCCGTGGAGACCATCAGCGGCGAAAAGCGGGACCACACGTATACCGCCGTGTGGCTGGAAAACGAGTATTTGAAGGTGATGGTCCTGCCGGAACTGGGCGGGCGCATCCAGAGGGCACTGGACAAGACCAACAACTACGATTTCGTCTACTATAACCATGTGATAAAACCGGCGCTGGTGGGTCTGACCGGACCCTGGATATCCGGGGGCATCGAGTTCAACTGGCCCCAGCACCACCGGCCCACCACGTTCCTGCCGGTGGACTTCACCATCCGCCGGGAGGACGGCCGCGCCGCCGTGCTGCTGCACGACGTGGACCAGATATACGGCACCAAGAGCCTGACCACCATCGCGTTGTACCCGGGCAGGGCCTATATTGAGATCACGGGCCAGCTCTATAACCGCACCTCCCTGCCCCAGACCTTTTTGTGGTGGGCAAACCCGGCCGTGGCGGTGAACGATGACACCCAGTCCGTGTTCCCGCCGGACGTGCACGCCGTGATGGACCACGGCAAGCGGGACGTGTCCCGCTTCCCCATCGCCACGGGCGTGTACTACAAGAAGGACTACAGCGAGGGCGTGGACATCTCCCGGTATAAGAACATCCCCGTGCCCACCTCCTATATGGCGGAGAAGTCCAAGTACGACTTTGTGGGCGGTTACGACTACGGCGTGGGCGCCGGTATCCTGCACGTGGCCGACCACCACGTCTCCCCCGGCAAGAAACAGTGGACCTGGGGCTGCGGGGACTTTGGCCGGGCCTGGGACAGGAACCTGACGGACGCCGACGGGCCGTACGTGGAGCTGATGACCGGCGTGTACACGGACAACCAGCCGGACTTCACCTGGCTCAAGCCCTTTGAGGAAAAGGTCTTCAAGCAATATTTCATGCCCTACAAGGCCGTGGGGCAGGTGAAAAACGCCACCGTGGACGCGGCGGCGCACCTGGACCTGACGGACGGACAGGCGCGCGTCATCGTCTACGCCACGCAGGTCTTTGAGAACGCCAGGGTGGAGCTGACCGCAGGCGGCGTGCCTGTCCTGGAAAGGCGCGCGCGGCTGTCCCCCATGGACATTTTTGACGCGACCGTGGCCGTGGGCAGCGCACGGGAGGAGGACTGCCGGCTGGCGGTATATGACGCGGACGGGGCGTGTCTGGTGGCCTATCAGCCGGAAAAGCCGGAGATACCCAGGCTGCCGGAACCGGCAAAGGCGGCGAAGGACCCGACGGAATACAGGACGAACGAAGAACTGCTGCTCACCGGGCGGCATATCGAGCAATACCGGCACGCCACGTTTTTGCCGGACCCTTATTATTTGGAGGCGCTCAAGCGGGACCCCGGCGACATCCGGGTCAACAACGCCTACGGGATGCTGCTCCTGCGGCGGGGGCTGTTCGATAAGGCGGAGGCGTATTTCAGGAAGGCGCTGGAACGGCTGACGGAGCGCAACCCCAACCCCTATAACAGCGAGACATATTGCTATCTGGGGCTGGACCTGCTCTATCTGGGCCGGGACGACGAGGCATACGACGCCTTTTATAAGGCCACCTGGACGGGCGAGCAGCAGGAGATGGCGTACTATTACCTGGCCGTCATCGACGCCAGGCGGGGCAGATTTGACCGGGCGCTGGAGCACGTGGAGCGCTCCCTGGTGAAAAACGCTCACAGCGTCAAGGCGCGGGGGTTGAAGGCGTATCTGTTGCGCAGGCTGGGCAAAAATGACCGGGCCGCCGCGTGGGTGCGGGAGAATTTGGACCTGGACCCCTTTGACTTTGTGTCCGGCAACGAGGCGGTGCTGCTGGGCGCGCAGGACCCGTCGGAGCTGAGCGGGAAAATGCGGGGCTTCCGGGAAAATTATCTCATGACCGCACGGGACTATGCCCAATTCGGCGCATACGCCGAGGCGCTCGACGTGCTGGACCGCTGCGGGCAGGACTATCCCATGCTGGGCTATTACGGCGCCTATTATGCCTACAAGCTGGGCGATGCGGAAAAGGCCGACGGGCTTCTGCACACCGCCGAGGACGCGTGCCCGGACTACTGCTTCCCCAACAAATTGGAGGACGTCGCCGTGCTGCGCTACGCCATCGACAACGGCTGCCGCCGGCGCGCGCCGTACTATCTGGGGTGCCTTTACTACGACAAGCTGCAATGGGAAAAGGCCAAAGAGCTGTGGGAGCTGTCCGCGGCGGAAAAGCCCGACTTTCCCACGGTGTGGCGGAATCTGGCGCTGGTGTACTTCAACAAGCTGCACGACGGGAACCGGGCTCTGGCCGCCATGGAGCGGGCCTTCGCTCTGGACGAGAAGGACGCTCGCGTGTTTCTCGAGCTGGACCAGCTCTATAAAAAGCTGGGACGGAGCTTTGCGGAACGGCTGGAAAACATGCGCGCCCACGTGGGTCTGGCGGAGAGCCGGGACGATCTGTTCATCGAATACGTCACGCTGGTCAATCTGTGCGGCGAGCATGAAAAGGCATTGGACCTGATGCTGTCCCGGCGCTTCCATCCCTGGGAGGGCGGCGAGGGAAAGGTCACGACCCAGTACGCGCTGGCGCTGCTGGCTATGGCGCAGGACGCGCTGCGGGACGGACAGTATGAGAAGGCCGAGGCGCTGCTGCGCCGGGCGCTGGTCTATCCGGAAAACCTGGGCGAGGGCAAGCTGGAGGGAACCAAGGACAACCATATCTATTACCACCTGGGCCTTGCCCTGGAGGGTCAGGGTCGGACCGATGAGGCGCGGGCGTACTACCGGCGGGCCACGCCTGGCACGGACGAGCCGGCGGGCGCCATGTACTATAACGACCAGCCGGCGGACATGATCCTCTACCAGGGGCTGGCATACTTGAAGCTGGGCGACGTGCGGGCCGCACGGTCCAGATTTTACCGGCTCATCGACTACGGCGAGCGGCATCTGGACGACGAGGGCAAGGTCGGGTACTTCGCCGTGTCCCTGCCGGACTTTCTCATCTTCGACGAAGACTACACACGGAAAAACCGCGCGCACTGTAACTATCTGATGGCACTGGGCCATCTGGGCCTGGGGGATAAAACGGCGGCGAAGGCGTTTCTCGACCGGGCCGCGGCGTTGGAGCCCTCCCACATGATGTGCCGCGTGTATGGGGATATGGTGGAAAAAGAGGCGTGAAAAATAAAATCGCCGCTCACGGCGGCGACAACCCTTCCGGCCGCCTTTGGCGGCCACCTCCCTTTGACAAGGGGGGCTTCAATATGGTGCTCCAAAAAGAAAGACACGTCGCAAGACGTGTCTTTCTTTTTGGAGCGGGCAACGAGATTCGAACTCGCTACCTCCACCTTGGCAAGGTGGCGCTCTGCCAAATGAGCTATGCCCGCATTATGTGGAGGCGCCATCCGGATTTGAACCGGAGAATCGCGGATTTGCAGTCCGCTGCCTTACCTCTTGGCTATGGCG
>CANQQB010000004.1 GCA_947625845.1 uncultured Oscillospiraceae bacterium | reverse complement strand
CTGTCCATCAACCTGATCACCCGCATGATCAAGACCACCAGCCTGGTCATGATGATCGGCATGGTGGAGGTGCTGAAGGTTGCCCAGCAGATCATCGAGGCCAACCGGAGGGCCTCGCCTAACGCGGCCTTCGGCCTGTTCGAGGTGGTGATGCTGCTGTATTTCGCCATATGCTGGCCCATCAGCCGGCTGGCGAGCTATTTGGAAAAGAGGTGGGCATAAGGATGGCAAACGCTCTGCTTGCGATAAAAAATCTGAAAAAGGCGTATGGCGAGCATATCGTCCTGGACGGCATCGACCTGACCGTGGACCGGGGCGAGGTAGTGGTGGTGATCGGTCCCTCCGGCTGCGGAAAGAGCACCCTTCTGCGGTGCGTCAACGCTCTGGAGGACATCCAAGGCGGCCAGGTTTTGCTGGACGGAGAGCCGGTGCGGCGCGGGGCCAAGGATATCTCCCGGCTGCGCCAGAAGATCGGCATGGTCTTCCAGAGTTACGACCTGTTCCCCCACAAGAACATATTGGAAAATATCCTGCTGGCCCCCATAAAGGTCCAGAAGCGGCAGCGGGCCGAGGCGGAGCGGGAGGCTTTGGAGCTGCTGGACCGGGTGGGGCTTAAGGACAGGCGGGACGACTATCCCCGGCAGCTCTCCGGCGGGCAGAAGCAGCGGGTCGCCATCGTCCGGGCCCTCATCATGCACCCGGAGATATTGCTGCTGGATGAGATCACCGCCGCTCTGGACCCGGAGATGGTCCATGAGGTGCTCCAGGTGGTGCTGGCCCTGGCCAGAAGCGGCAGCACCATGCTGATCGTGACCCATGAGATGGCCTTCGCCAGGGCCATCGCGGACCGGGTCATCTTTCTGGAGGACGGCCATATCGTGGAGGAGAGCCGGGACCCCAAGGCGTTCTTCGATGAGCCGGCCACAGAGCGGGCCCGGCAATTCCTCCGGACGTTTGAATACTGAGGTGCGGGAATGCTTGACCAGTTTTCAAGGACGGAGCTGCTCTTCGGGAAAGAGGCCATGCAGGCGCTGGCCCGGTCCAGGGTGGCCGTGTTCGGCATCGGCGGCGTGGGCGGCTATGTGTGCGAGGCGCTGGCCCGCAGCGGCGTGGGGGCCTTCGATCTGGTGGACGACGACCGGGTGTGCCTCACGAACCTGAACCGGCAGATCCATGCCACCCGCTCCACGGTGGGCAGACTCAAGGCGGAGGTCATGCGGGAGCGCATCCTGGAGATCAATCCCAAAGCAGACGTGTGGGTGCATACCTGCTTTTTCCTGCCCGAAAACGCCGACACGTTTTCCTTTGCCGATTATGATTACGTGGTGGACGCGGTGGACACCGTCTCGGCCAAGATCGCGCTGGTGATGAAGTGTACCCAAACGGGCACGCCAATCATCAGCTGCATGGGCGCCGGGAACAAGCTGGACCCCACCGCTTTTCGGGTATCGGACATCTACGAGACGAGGGTGGACCCCCTGGCGCGGGTCATGCGCCGGGAACTTCGCAAGCGCGGCGTCAAAGGGCTGAAGGTGGTCTGGTCCGCAGAACAGCCCATCCGGCCTGTCGAGGATATGGCCATCAGCTGCCGTGCCCACTGCATCTGTCTGCCGGGCACCAAGCGCCATTGCACCGACCGCCGGGATATCCCCGGCAGCACGGCCTTCGTGCCATCTGTGGCGGGGCTCATCATCGCCGGGGAGGTCGTCAAGGACCTGACGGCAGGAACAAAGAGGGACGTGGAGCCATGAGCGGAGAGGCGACCATCCGGCAGCTGGACCGGGACACGCGTCCAAAGCGGGTCATCGATATCCGCGGCCGGGACAGCTTCGCACGGGGCTCTTATCCCGGCGCGGAGAACATCCCGCTGGAGGAATTTGACGCGGAGGCGTTCGCCGCCGCAGGTCCGGGCATCCCCGTCTATCTCATGTGCCAGCGGGGCGTCCAGTCCCAGGACCTGGCCGACCAGCTGGAGGCGCTGGGATGCGAGGCGTACAGCGTCCAGGGCGGGTATATAAGCTATCTGCGGGACAGGCTCTTCGCCCAGACGGAGGACCCGGAACAGGCGGCGGAGCGGCGGCAAAAGGCCGAGCGGAGCATCATCAAGAAGTTCAGAAAGCAGCTCTGGAGCCCCTTCATCCGGGCGCTGGGGGAGTATCAGCTCATCGGGGACGGGGACAAGATCGCGGTGTGCATCTCCGGGGGCAAGGACTCCATGCTCATGGCCAAGCTGTTCCAGGAGCTGCTGTGCCATGGCAAGCGGAATTTCCAGGCTGTGTTTCTCGTCATGGACCCAGGCTATAACGAGCTGAACTGGCGGGCCGTCACGGAAAACGCAAAGCTCCTGGGCGTGCCCATCCAGACGTTCAAGACGGAGATATTCGACACCGTGGCCCAGGCGGGGGGCTCGCCCTGCTATCTGTGCGCCAGGATGCGGCGGGGGTACCTTTACAGCCAAGCCAAAGAGCTGGGCTGCAACAAGATCGCCCTGGGACACCACTACGACGACGTGATCGAGACCATTCTCATGGGGATGCTCTACGGCGGGCAGATCCAGACCATGATGCCAAAGCTGCACAGCACCAACTTCCCGGGCATGGAGCTTATCCGGCCTCTGTATCTGGTCCGGGAGGCGGACATCATCCGCTGGCGGGACTATAACGACCTGCACTTTATCCAATGCGCCTGCCGGCTCACGGAGAGCTGCGCCTCCTGCGGCGGCACGGAGCAGGGCTCCAAGCGGGCGGCGGTGAAGCAGCTCATCCGGCGTATCGCCGCCGAAGACCCGGTTGTGGAGAAGAATATCTTTCGCAGCGTGGAGAACGTGAACCTGAACACGGTCATCGCCTACAAAAAGGACGGCGTGAAGCACCATTTTCTAGACGGGTACGATGAAAGGCTATAACAAGGAGAGACAACCATGAAAAGAAACCGGTTCCTGACGCTTGCGGTTTTGGCGGCTTTGGCGCTGGCGGCGCTCCTGAGCGCCTGCGGCAGCGGCTCGTCCCAGTCTGAGACAGCCTCGGACGAGCTGACGATCCCGCTGGACAGTCTGAGTGACCAGCCCAGCTTCATCGACTGGGAGCAGGACGGCACGCCGATGCAGCTGATCGCGCTGCTGGACGGCGACCAGGTGCGCCTGGCGTACAACACCTGCCAGTCCTGCGCGGGCTCACCCTACGCCTACTTCGAGTACGCGGACGGCCTGCTGACCTGCCAGAACTGCGGCAACCAGTTCGGCCTGGATTCGGTCGGCGCGGTGGTCGGCGGCTGCAATCCCCTGCCTGTGGGGGAGGCGTCCGTGGAGGACGGCAGCGTGGTGATCCCCGCCTCTGAGCTTAAGGCCAACGCCTCCGCCTTCGCCAACTGGAGAAAATTCTCATGAGCGCGAGCCGCAAGACCTGGCGCGTAGAGGGGATGCACTGCCCGCACTGCGAGACGGCGGTGCGGCGCGCGCTTGCGGGGGCGGCGGGGCTGGCCCAGGTGGATGTGAGCTTCCAAAAGGGAACGCTGACGGCGCTGTGGGACGAAAAGCTGCTGCCAGAGGCGGAGATCGACGAGCGCCTGCGGGAGGCGGGCTACGGCCTGGTCCGCGGCGGGCAGCGCGCGGGGTGGGCGCGCGATATCCTGCGGCTGGTGTTGGCGCTGGCGGCGGCGGGGCTTTTTTACCTGCTGTTCACGCGGACGGCTGTGGCCGACTGGGTGCGCGCGTTTCCAACGGCGCGGGCGGGCATGGGTCTGGGCGCGCTGTTTGCCGTGGGGCTTGCCACGTCGCTGCACTGCGTGGCGATGTGCGGCGGCATCGACCTGGCCCAGAGCGCGGCCTCTGCTCAGCGCGGCGTAAGGCCGGCGCGGGCAAATCTTCTCTATAATCTGGGCCGTCTGTGCTCCTACACGCTGACCGGCGGCGTCGTGGGCGCGCTGGGCACGGCGCTGGGCGTCACCAATACGGCAAAGGCGGCCATACAGATCTTCGCGGCGGCGTTCATGCTGCTGATGGCGCTGAACCTGCTGGGCGGCTTTGCCTGGCTGCGCAGGCTCCCGCTCCGTCTGCCCGAAGGTTGGAGCGCGCGGTTGTTTGCGCGCTTTGCCGGGAAGTCCTCCTTTGCCGTCGGTCTGGCGAATGGCCTGATGCCTTGCGGCCCTTTGCAGACGATGCAGGTCTGCGCGCTCTCCGCGGGCAGCTGGTGGCGGGGCGCCGCGTCCATGTTCTGCTTCTGCCTGGGCACGGTCCCGCTGATGCTGGGCGTGGGGCTGTTGAGCGGCAAGCTGAACAGGCGTTTTGCCGTACCCATGCGCTATGCCTCCGCCGCGCTGGTGCTGGCCATGGGCGTGAGTGCGCTGGCAAACGGTTTGGCACTGGCGGGCGCGGGAGCGCCGGCTGCAAAGCCAGCGGGCGAGGATGGCGTGGCGGTCGTGCAGGACGGCGTGCAGTACGTCCGCTCCGAACTGGACTACGGCGCCTATCCCGTCATCACCGTGCGGGCCGGCATCCCTGTGGAGTGGACGCTCCACGCCGAGGAAGACCGTATCAACAGCTGCAACCATGAGCTGTACATCCCCAAGTTCGACCTCAGCGTCACGCTGGAACCTGGCGACAACCTGATCCGCTTCACCCCGGAGGCGGCGGGCGCGATCCCCTATACCTGCTGGATGGGCATGATCCGCAGCACGATCTATGTGAACTGAAGTGAGCGACAGCCATTTCTGCTGTCGCTCCTGTCATAGTATCTGTTCCTTGCCTCACATATCAGGGATCGATGTCCGCATTTTAGCGCTCTGGACCCCTTCTGCCACAAGGGATTGGACCCGTTAAACGTATGGGGGTAAGGGTAGTATATGGCACACCCCGAAAACCGGGGTCTATATGCGGACATACTTCAAAATATTTAAGCATTTGTCGCCATATGTGCGGCCCGGTGAAATCGGGGTTCAATGTGACGCTTTTGGCCTCCTGGAACGTTTTCGGCTTGTGCCTGTAAATGCACTCCGTTTTGAGGATGGAGAAAAAGTTCTCTGCCATAGCGTTGTCATAGCAGTTCCCGCGCCTGGACATGGACGGCGTTATGCCGCATGCTTGCGTCAGGTTAAAGTACGCTTGCGAGGTGTACTGAGTTCCCTGGTCGCTGTGGAGGATGAGTTCCTCGTCAGCCTTCTTTTTCTCCTTCTTCATCGCCAGCCGTATGGTGTCCAGGACAAGGTTCACGGTCTGCTGTGTCGCCGTCTTGTAGGCCACGATGCTGTTGTCATAGAGGTCCCGGATCATGGACAGGAACAGATCGCCCTGGCCGGTATGGATGTAAGAGATGTCCGTTACCCATTTGCTGTTTGGTTTGTCCGCATGAAACTGCCGATCCAGCAGGTTTTTGTACTTGTGTGCCTGCTGTTCCATCTGCGTCCATTTTCTCCGGCGGCGGATTTCGGATAACAACCCATACTTTTGCATGACCCTGAGGACGGTTTTCTTATTCCTGTGGATTCCCTGCATCTCCAGCCAGCGCCACACGCGGCGGTAACCGTACGTCCTGTCACAGCTATCCTGGCACGTTTGGATGATTTTTGCAAGGTCTGCGTCTGCCTCCGGCTTTCCTAATCGCTTGAGGAAGGCATAGTAACCGCTGCGGGATACTTCAAAGAACTGGCACATCACCTGCACCGGGTACTGGTCCCGGTGGACGTACATCACATAGTATTTCGCTCTTGGCCTCACATCCTTGTATTATGAAGTAGTAGTTATTAATGACCCTCTCCAAGGTCATGTGCTACACTGGAAGGGATGCTGTGGATCGGTTCTCACCTCCTACCGCAAGACGGTTCCAGAAAGGCTCCGACCACAGCCCCTTCCCTCTCTCCATCTGGTCTCGGTCTACGCTCTCCTGGAAGAGTTTCCGGGAGCCAAGCAGATCGCCGCTGCCAACCTGACCAGGTTGAAATTTCTCCTGGCTGACGCCTCCAAGGGACACTATGGGCGGGACATGGCGGTGACCATCCGGGATGCAGCCAGAGCCTCCATTGGCTCCGTCATGCCCGCCAAGTCTCTGGAACTGCGGCACACCATTCGCCTTATCCGGGAACTGGACGCCGAGATAGCGGACATTGAAGCCTCTATCCAGTCCATTATGGAGGAATTGAACTCGCCTATTACCACCATTCCCGGAATAGGTTTCCGCATGGCCGCCATGATCCTGGCCGAGGTGGGCGACTTCTCTCGCTTCGATTCCCCCGACAAGGTGTTGGCTTACGCCGGCCTTTCTCCCTCTACTTACCAATCCGGGCAGCTCAACAACTGCTATGCCCACATGGAGAAGCGAGGGTCCAGATACCTGCGCTTTGCCATCTACAACGCCACAAAATACGTCTGTCACTGGGACCCGACCTTTGCCGCCTACCTCGCCAAGAAACGCGCTGAAGGCAAGCATTACAATGTGGCCTTGTCTCATGCCGCCAAGAAGCTCGTGCGGCTCATCTTCGCTCTGGAGAAGTCCGGCCTGCCTTACCAGCCTCGCACAGCCGCCTAGTCTGCTCTACATCCACAGCCCGGCGCCCTCGCTGGCGTCTGCTTTGCTATACCCTCTTGCGGTTCTGCATTTCTTCGTCCGATTCCCATAATTCATGCTTGACTTTTAATAGTTAGTCTCTCTGTGAATTGCAGAAAATCCCGCAGAAGCTGGTTTTCCATCTGCAGCCTGGCGATCTTTTTCTTGTATTCTTCCTCACCGCTCAGCGGCCGTTGTCCTGGACGGCCTTTTGGTTTAGGCGGTATCCCCGAGGCCAGTCTTCGCTGTCTTCGGTTATAGCGGTTGATCCAGCCTTTGATCTGCTTCATTGTCAGTCCCAGGTGTTCTGCTATTTCCCGGCGTGTTTTTCCTTCCTCCCGCATTTGCAGGATCACAGACTCGTATTCATCTACATGCGTATACTTTCGTTTGCCCATAACAATACCCCCTGTCGTGGTCATTATCCTACAACAGGGGGCCTTTTGTCTACTGTCCGTTTTTTCTGGGGCGGTGCAATCAGAGGGGGCCGTTTAAATAGGAAAATACATTTAAAAAAGCCTCCCTCTGACGAGGGAGGTGCCGAGCGGCAGCGAGGCGGAGGGAGAGAAACGTTAAAATCCTACGCAGTCCACGGCATAAGCCGGGGACACCTTTGTTGCCGGAGACAGCGTTGTTGCCGGGGACACATTCGGCGGCGGGCGCGCATGTGCGCCGCGCTTGACTGATAAAAGCGGATATGATACGATTGACCGCAGAATGTGGGGAAGAAGGAGAATTTATGCGAAGAATACTGGCGCTTATGGCGGCGCTGTGTCTGGCGCCGGGCCTCACCGGCTGCGGCCAGACGGCCCACGCCGCGCAAACCACGGAGCCGCCGACCTATCAGGACGCCGGGGACCAGGCAGCCCAACAGGGCGACTATGACGCCGCCGTGGAGGCGTATACGCGGGCTATCGCCGCTGACCGGGACCGGGCCGACGCCTATATGGGCCGGGCGGCGGCCTATCTCGCTCTGGCCGAGAGCGGCGAGGACCAGTCGGGACCGGATCTGACGGCTCTGGCAAGGCAGGACCACGGCCGGGCGCTGGCGCTGGACAAGAGCCTGGGCAATACGATCTACCAAATATACGCCGCGCGTGTGGACAGTGCGCTGGACGACGGCGACAGCACCAGTGCGCTGCTGGACATGCAGACGGCCATAGCCGCCGCGCCGGACAGAGCGGGGGAATTCGCGGAGCGGGCCAAGACCATCACCGACCAGATGCTGCCCGGCTCGGTCTGGTACATGGACGCGCCGGACAGCCGGTATTTCCAGCTTTTCGCCGACGGGTCCGGCCGGGTGCTGGACGCTGTGGATATGCGGCCGGCCGGGTCCCTCACCTGGGAAAACCAGGGCATGACCATGACGGTCACCGTGGACGGCGAGAGCGGCACGTGGACATACGCGCCGGATACGCTGCGCTATTACGCGGCCGCGTCCTCCCCGGCGGGGGACGAGCGGGACATGCCCGTAGGGCGGGCCAGTCTGCGGGGCATGTACGCACGGTGGCAGGCGGATATCCTGGCCCAGCGGGCCGAGGAAATACGGGACGACACGTCGGAGGAGGAAAAAGCCAACCTGTACGACGCGCTGTGCGCGCGGGAGGAAACGCTGCTGGACGCTCTGGCCGAAACGCTGGGGGAGCCGGTAAGCGCGGACGCTGATCAGGACGGCGCCGGCGCGCAGGAGACCTTCGATGCCCTGCGCCAAACGGTGAACGGCCTGCTGGTGAAGCTGCCCGAGGGCGAGAAGACCGCCGCCTCGGCGCTGGGGGAGCTGTTCCCCATCGGAGATGAGGCGCTGTCGGACTATTTGCATCTGGCGGCGGACTGGTCGCTGCGGGCGCAGGGACTGACCGTGCCGGAGGACGCGTCCCCGGCGGCGTGGGAGAGCCTGGAGGACGTGGACCACTATTTTGCGGACGGGCGGCTTTATCTGCTGCTGGAGGGGTATACCCGGCAGCGGGACGACGCGCTGACGCCGGAGAGCCACGGGCTTTACGCGCTGCAAACGCCTCTCACCTGCTGGGACGACTGCACGGTGGAGGGCGACGCGCTGGCGGACCGTCTGCGCAATAGCCGGTGGCTGGGTCTGTGGGAGCAGGGCGACGGGTCCTTCTTCCTGGACCTGACATTGGCCGAAAACGGGAACTGCTCCGCCGTGGGCGGGCACTATCCGGGGCCGGTCATCGGCTCCGAGAGCGGCGAGTACGGCCTGGACGGCCGGGAACTGACGCTGGGCCTGACCGCCGAGGGGTACCTGCCGGGGACGTACCGGTACGAGGTGTGGGCCATGGGCGAGAGCCTGTACTGCACGCTGCTGACCGACGGCATCGTCTTCGGCCAGACGGCCGGGAGCCGGTATCTGTTCTGCGGCGGCGGCCTTGCGGGAAATGCCCGGACCCGCATCGGCTGAGGTCGGCGCCATGACGGAGATGACGGAAAAACGAAAAACCGGCCGCAGATACCGGAAGCTTCTGACGGCGGCGCTGCTGCTGGCCGCCGCCGTGGCTTTGGGGCTGGCGCTCTATGTGGCAGCGGCTCCTGCGCCGCCGGGCGACGCCGAGGCGCTGGAAGCGCTGCCAGAGGGGGCGGAGATACTGTCCCGGCGCACTTATCGTGCCGGCCGGGCAGAGGACATCGAGTATCGCTACACAGAGACGCACAAATACTGCCAGGTAGAGCGCATAGAGCGGCTCACGCTGCGCTATGAAGGCGGCGAGTGGGTCCCGGAGGGGACGCCGACGGCGCTGGGCGAGGCGGAGGACTGGTCGGCTCTGGCGGGGTGGTGGACGGAGCGGACCGAGGGTCCGGAGGCGCGGGCCGTGAGCGTATGCGTGCGCGGGTTTGAAGGCGGCACGCTGGCGGGCGAGGTATCCTATCAGGACGCCGACGGCGCGTGGGAAGGTCCCGCGTCGGAGGCCTTCGTCCCGGATGAGACGGCGGACGGCGACGGGTCAAGGGTGCTGGCCGGCGTGGGCTTTTTCCGGCATTGCGCTCTGCTCATAGACCGGGACGGGGGCGTCTATTTCAACAACGCCGACACGCCTATGGAGCGGTCGGACGGGCCCGCGGCGCTGCCAACCGGGACCGACCAGGCGCTTCTGGAGAGCGTGCTCGCGGACGGGGAGAAGACCTGGGTGGCGGCCGCGGTCCCGCTGGACGTGTATCCCACGGCCGAGATGGACGGCCAGCCGCTGGGCAGGTTGGAGGTGGGCGCGGTGCTGGCCTGCACCGGCGCGCTGACGGAGGACGGTCCGGTCCGGGTGCTCTATGCGGGGGCGGTGGGCTATGTGTCCGGCGGCGGCGTGCTGGCGCTGGCGGAGGACATGGGCGTGGCAACCGCCGTCGGGGAGGTGTACGTCCGCTCCGAGCCGGACCAGGAGGCCGACGCTCTGGGCACGCTGGCCGTGGGAGAAAGGCTTCTCTGCACCGGTCAGCAGGACGGCTGGGTCCGGGTGCTCTTCCAGGGCCGGCGGGAGGCCTTCGTGGCCGGGGAGTATTTGACCATCGAGGCGGTGACGGCGCCGGAATGAGGATAATATGATTATTCTCTCCCCCAGTCAGCGCGGAGCGCTGACAGCCCCCTCGTCAGAGGGGGCCGGCCCCGCCGGGGCCGATTCGGGGGCTATGCCCCCGCCTCCCTCTGACGAGGGAGGTGGCACGGCGCTAGCCGTGACGGAAGGAGAGACATTGAATCGCGCCGGAGGCGCACCTTTATTCCGCCGGGGTGACGGTCACGTGGCTGTCACGTACATCTACCCGCACGCGGCCGCCGGGGGTGAGGGCGCCGGACAGGAGCATCTCCGCCAAGGGGTCCTCCACCAGCCGCCGCACGCACCGGCGCAGCGGCCGGGCACCGTAGGCCGGGTCGTACCCCTGCCCGGCCAGAGCGTCCAACGCCTCGTCCGTCACGTCCAGCGTGATGCTCTTCCCCCGCAGGCGCTCCCGGACGCGGTCCAGCATCCCCTCCGCGATGCGCCGTATCTGCTCCCGCTCCAGCGGCCGGAACACCACGATGGCGTCCACTCGGTTCAAAAGCTCCGGTCGAAACACCTGCTTCGCCTGGGCCATCACCCGCTCCTTCAGCGACTCATAGCGGGCACGGACCGTGTCAGCCTCGCCGGAAAAGCCCAGGGGCTGTCCCCCGCCGGCGATGCTCTGTGCCCCCACGTTGGAGGTCATGACCACCACGGTGTTCTTAAAATCCGTCCTGCGGGAGCGGGAATCGGTGAGCACGCCGTCCTCCAATATTTGCAGCAGCAGACCCCACACGTCCTCATGGGCCTTTTCCATCTCGTCGAACAGCACCACGCTCCATGGCCGCTGGCGGACACGGTCGGTCAGATACCCGCCCTCGTCGTGGCCCACGTACCCCGGCGGCGCGCCGATGAGACGGCTCACGGCGTGCTTTTCCATATACTCCGACATGTCTACCCGTATCACGGCCTTCTCGTCGCCGTACACCGCCTCCGCCAGAGCGCGGCACAGCTCCGTCTTGCCCACGCCTGTGGGACCTAAAAACAGAAAGCTGCCCACCGGCCGGCACGGGTCCGCCAGACCGACACGGCCTAAGCGTATGGCCCGGCAAACGGCGCTGACCGCCTCGTCCTGGCCGATGAGCCGCCGGTGTATCACTTCCTCCAAATGGGCCAGCCGCTCGCTCTCCTCCTTCGTCAGGCTCTCCACCGGGATGCCTGTCCAGCCGGAGACAACGGCCGCCACGTCCTCCGGTCCCACCGGCCGGCTCCTGTCCCCCGCCTGCGCCGTCCAGGCCTTCCTGGCCTCGTCCAGGGCCGCGCGCTGGCGCAGTTCCTCGTCCCGGATGGACGCGGCTCCCTCGAAATCCTGGCTCCGCACCGCCTGCTCCTTGGCCTGGCGCAGAGCCTCCACCTGCTCCGCCGCCGCCTTCAGGCTCTCCGGCTCCCGAAAGCCCGTCATGCGCACCCGGCTGCCCGCCTCGTCGATGAGGTCGATGGCCTTATCGGGCAGGTACCGGTCCGGGATGTACCGGACCGACAGGTCCACCGCCGCGCGGATGGCCTCGTCGGTTATCACCAGATGGTGGTGGTTTTCGTACCGGTCCCGCAGACCGGTCAGGATGCGCACGCTCTCCTCCCTGGATGGCTCCGGGACCGTCACCGGCTGGAACCGGCGCTCCAGAGCCGGGTCCTTCTCGATGTGGGAACGATATTCCTCCACCGTGGTGGCGCCGATGATCTGCACCAGCCCCCGGCCCAGGGCTGGCTTTAAGATATTGGCCGCGTCGATAGCCCCCTCGGCGGCGCCGGCTCCCACGATGGTGTGCATCTCGTCCACGAACAGGATAACGTCCCCGGCCCGGCTCACCTCCCGCAGCACCGCCTTCATCCGGTCCTCAAAGTCGCCTCGGTACTTGGTCCCCGCCAGCATGGACGGGATGTCCAGGGACACCACCCGCTTGCGCCGCAGGTGCTCCGGCACGTCCCCCGACGCCACCCGCCGGGCCAGCGCCTCCGCCACCGCCGTCTTGCCCACCCCCGGCTCGCCGATCAGGATGGGGTTGTTCTTCGTCCGGCGGGACAGTATCTGGATGACCCGCTCCAACTCCCGCTCCCGGCCTACCACCGGGTCCAGCTGGCCCCTGGACGCCAGGTCCGTCAGGTCCCGGCTGAACTGGTCCAGGGTCCTGGTGTCGCTGCGCCGGGCCGTCGGACGGGCGGGACTTTCCTCCGGCCGGGCACGGTACTCCGGCCGGTCAAAGATGTCCATCACGTCCGTGTAGAGCCGGTTGGGGTCCGCACCCGCATCCTGCACGGCCCTTGTCCCGGCGCAGTCCGCCTGGCGCAGGATGCCCATCAGAATGTGCTCCGTGCCCACGAAATTGTGCCCCAGCCGGGCAGCGTCCGTGCAGGCAAGCTCGATGGTCTTCTTCGCCTTGGGCGTAAGGCCCTGAGCCGGGGCGCCCGGCGCGCCGTGCCCTACCGCGCTGGTGACCAGCTCCGTCACCGCCGCTTCCTCCAGCCCTGCCCGGCGCAGTACCCGGCAGGCCAGACCCTCCCCCTCCCGCATCAGTCCCAGCAACAGGTGCTCCGTGCCCACATAGCTGTGACCCAGCTGACGGCTGGCCTCATAGGCCCCCTCGATGGCCTTCTGCGCCCGCAGGGTGAAGCGCTCCGTGTTCTTCATGTCATCGCCTCCGGGTATGATTATATCCGTCCTGTCCGGGAGTAAAGCGTGTTATTTTGTCAGTTCGCTTTATTTTGGCAACTTTCAAAAAAGTGTTGAATCTTGCGGCTCTTTATGATAGTATGTGTGCGTACATAAAAAACGGAGGTAAGTATCATGGCTTATAAGATCTCTGACGCTTGCATCAGCTGCGGTTCCTGCGCCGATCAGTGCCCTGTCCAGGCCATCAGCGAGGGCGATGCCCACTATGTCATCGATCCCGACAAGTGCATCAGCTGCGGCTCCTGCGCCGATCAGTGCCCCATGAGCGCCATCGCCGAGGCTTGATCCAAGGCAAGACAACGAGCGGGCGGTATGCGCAAGGCATACCGCCCGTTGTCTATTGTTGGAGGAACACATGAAACGACTGTGGTCCCAGGGGCCGGTCTACGCCGACGACCCCGCCTTCAAGATCACCACCGATTCCGTGCTGCTGGCCGCCTTCGCCGGAGAGGGGAAACCCTTCCGCCGGTGCATGGACCTGGGCTGCGGCGGCGGGCTGCTGTCCGTGCTGCTGCATGAGAAATGCCCCGACGCCGTGTTCGACAGCGTGGACATCCGCGCCGACGCCGCGGACGTGTGCCGGGAAAATTACGCCGCCAACGGTATCAACGGGGACGTACTGTGCGCCGACATGCGCCGGTACCGGACCCTTGGCGAGCCGGGGCAATACGACCTGGTGGTGTGCAACCCTCCCTATTATTACGCGGGCAAGCCATCCCCGGACCCGGACAGGGCCGCCGCGCGGGACGAAGCCCTCTCCCCTGCCCAGTTCTCCGGCGCGGCCAGCTATCTGCTGCACCGGGGCGGGACGTTCTGTCTCGTCCACAAGCCGGAATTTCTCACCGACATCTTCGCCGCCATGCGCCTGGCCGATATCGAGCCCAAGCGCATGCGTCTGGTGACCCATAAGGCAGACAGCGCGCCGTCCCTGGTGCTGCTCGCGGGCCGTCGCGGCGGCCGTCCCGGCCTGGCCGTGGGGCCGAACCTCATATTGGAAGGGGCGGACGGAAAGGCGACGGAGGAAGTGCGGGGGATATATCATATGAGATAGAAAAAACGACCGCCGGTTGATTTGAACTGCGACCTGTCAAGAGGACATAGTCGAGAGTGTCAATAAGTTCAGCCTTGAAATGTTCCAGAGAATCGAAGTCCTACAGATGGAGCAACTCGGACTTGAGCTGCCCAACAGCATCACCTTGTGTTCATGCCTCAGTCCCCATATCACTTTCGCTTTCTCTCTTGCCGCACCCTCTCGGCAACCAAGGCATTCAATTTTTTAGGTATGCATTCTCCGCACGTGACCGCTGCACCTCGGTCGGCAAATCTTCCTCTACCTCCGGACGCAGTCCCTTTAGCGGACGCCCTTTACTTCCTTGCCCCCGCCGTTCAATATACAGTCCTTCCGGCCCCTCTTCGAGATAGATGCGCTCCCATTTCGCAACTGCTGTGTGATCGGCTATTCCATATTCCCGTGCCGTCTCGCGGCAGCTCAATTTCTCCCGCATCATTGTCTCTACGACTCTTTGCTTGAATTCTTCACTGTATTTCGGCTTCCCTTTTGGCATAAGTAACACCCCTTTCGTTAGTAGTATACCATACCATCTAACAAATGGGGTGCTGTTCTGACTTGTCTGTCGTTTGATTTAAATTCATATGTTACGCGGTCATTTTCGTCTTCTTGTTCATGATGGTCTGGAACAGGAAGATGCCGACCACGACCACCAGGCCCACGATGTCGCTGACGGTGCCCGGATAGATGAGGAACAATCCCGCCGCCAGCGCCACGATGCGCAGCACCCAGGGCACGTTGCCTTTGAGATACCCCTCCAGCCCCACGCCCAGGGCCAGGATGCCCAGCACGGAGGTGACCACCACCTGCACCACCTGGACCACGGTGGTGTCGATGAGCAGCATAGCCGGATTCAGGGCAAAGATGTAGGGTATCACGAAGGCGGCGATAGCCAGCTTGGAGGCGTTGAAGGCGGTTTTCATTGGCGGTGCCTTGGCGATGGCGGAGCCGGCGTAGGCCGCCAGCGCCACAGGCGGGGTAATGTCCGCCACGATGCCGAAGTAGAACACGAAGAAGTGGGCCGCCAGCTGGGGCACGTCCATCTGGATCAGGATAGGCGCGCAGGTGGAGGCCATGATGCAGTATGTGGCCGTGGTGGGCACGCCCATGCCCAGCACGATGCAGCACAGCATGGTCAGAAACAGCGCCACGATCACATGTCCGCCGGACACGGACACGATGGCGGTGATGAGCTTGCTGGCCAGGCCGGTCATGTTGATGCATCCGGCGATGACGCCGGCCATGCCGCAGGCGGCGGCCACGGTGATGCAGCTCTTGGCACCGGCAGCCAGGGATTCAAAGAAGGAGAGCGGGGTCATGCGGGTCTCTTTGTTGAACATGCTCACCGCCACGGCCGCCACGATGGACACCGCCGCCGCGAAGGCCATGGTCTTGCTGCCGCTGGAAACCAGATACACCAGCACGATCAGGGGCAGCAGCAGGTATATCTTGCCGATCAGGTGGCTGAACTTGGGCAGCTCCGCCCTGGGGATGCCCTTGAGTCCCAGCCGCCTGGCCTCCAGGTGCACGCAGATGAAGATGCCCAAAAAATACAGCACCGCCGGCAAAATGGCCCGGACGATGATGTTGGAATAGGGCACGCCCACGTACTCCGCCATCAAAAACGCCGCCGCGCCCATGATAGGCGGCATGATCTGCCCGCCGGTGGACGCGGCCGCCTCCACGGCCCCGGCGAACTCCGGCTTGTAGCCGGTCCTTTTCATCATGGGGATGGTGACGGAGCCGGTGGTGACCGTATTGCCCACGGAGGAGCCGGACACCATGCCGCACAGGGCCGAGGAGATGACCGCCACCTTGGCCGGACCGCCGGAGGACGCGCCCGCCACGCAGTTGGCCAGGTTGATGAAGAAGTCGCTGATGCCCGTGCGCTCCAGGAACGCGCCGAAGATGATGAACACCACGATGAACTTGGCGCACACCTGCACGGGAGTGGTCAGCACGCCGGTGGTCTGGTAGAAAAGCCCGATGGTCACCTGCCGCACGGCCCGGACCGGACCCATGCCGCGCCCTCCCCAGTAGTAATAGAGCGCGTACACAAGGAACACCCCGGCCACGCACAAAATGGGCAGTCCCACGCTCCGGCGGCACAGCTCCACCACGGCCAGCACGCCCACGATGCCGATGGCGATCTCATATGTCTTGATGTTCATCACGCCCAGGCGCACGGTCAGGCTCTTGGCGTTGACCACCACGTAGAAAAACGCCGCCGCGCCTAAAATCATGATCACCCAGTCGTACCAGGGCATGTGGTTGACCTTCTGCTCTCCCTTTTTGATGGGGAAGGTCAGGTAGCCGATGATGATGATGCACCCCAGGAAGGACGGGTAGCGTATCAGGTCCAGCCAGGTGGCGAACAGCGTCACATAGATGGAGAAGCAGGAGAACGCGGCCAGCACCGCGCTCACGGCCCACTTCTGCCAGCCCTCCCAGACCCGGGTGTTGGACTCCCTGTCGTATTTTTTCATCACCTCGTCCACCGCGGCCTGGTCGAACATATGTTCCTCGGCCCGGTGCTCGGCGATCTCGTGCTCCAGCTCCAGTTTCTTTTCCTTGTCCATGAATTACCTCCCTGGTCCGTGGGTGTCCGCGCGCGCGTTCACGTGATTATAGGAAGTGCCGCTTTCGCAAGCGGCACTTCCGGCACTTGTGTTCAGAATGTCTTACTCGGCCACGTCGACCTCGATGTCGTGCTCGGCGTAGTACTTGGCAGCGCCGGCGGCGAAGGGGGCGGCGATGCCCTCGGTGGCGAAGTTCAGGTCAAGCTCCGCGCCCTTGGCGTGCAGCTCGGTGATGGCGTCCACATTGTCGAAGATGGTGGACACGATGGTGTAAGCCGTATCCTCGTCGATGTCGGCGCGGGCGATCAGGGTCGCCTTGGTGGTGATGGTGGTGCAGTCCTCGTCAAAGCCCTTGTAGGTCCCGGCGGGAATGGTGTAGGCGGCGTACCAGGGCGCGTCGGCCAGCAGCTTTTCCATGTGCTCGTCGTCGATGGAGACCAGATACACGTCCTTGCTGGAGGCCAGGTCGGTGATGGCGGGAGTGGGCGCGCCGGCGGTCTGCACGGCCACGTCGATCTTGCCGTCCTTCAGGCTCTCGGCGGAGTCGGCGAAGGACTGGTACACCGGGTTGATGTCGTCCAGGGTCATGTCATAGGCAGCCAGGATGTCCACGGTGTTGTAATAAGTACCGGAGCCCACGTCGCCTACGCAGACGCTCTTGCCCTTCATGTCCTCCACGGACTTGATGTCCGGGTCGCAGGTGACCAGCTGCACGGTCTCGGCGTACAGCGCGCCCAGGACCACGAAGGAGTTCACCGCGCCGGTCTCCTCATAGGAGTTGGTGCCGTTGTAGGCATAGCCCAGCACGTCGGACTGGACGGTGGCCAGGTCGTACATACCCTGGTCGATGCCGGTGATGTTGGCCGCGGAGCCGCCGGTCTCGTTGACGGTGATGTCCAGGCCGGCCTCCTGCTTCAGATACGTGGCCAGCACGCCGCCAAAGGCGTAGTAGGTGCCGGCGGAGCCGCCGGTGCCCATGGCCAGGTTGCCGGAGGCGAACGCCGTGCTGCCCAGGCTCAGGACCATGACCAGCGCCAGCGTCAGCGCGAAAGCCTTCTTCAGGGACTTCTTCATGATTTATATCCTCCTTATGTTTTCTCGTATTTGCATCTTTCGTTTGTCGAATCTGCAATGTGATTACATTATAAACGCCTTTTTCCGAGATTTCAAGCGAAAAATGAATTTTTGTGTTTCAAAACTTTCATTATTATCACTTTCACCGATAATCTCCCCGTTCCCTTGACCGTTTTGGTGGATTTGTACAACGGCCTGGCCGCATTGACTTTTCCGCCGCGCGTTATATAATGGGAAAAACATACCTTTTGGAGGAAAGACCCATGACATATGACGAGATATTGACGGCTGCCCGCGGCCAGGTGGGACCGTACTGCAAGGCGTGCCCGGTGTGCAACGGCCTGGCATGCGCCAACACCATCCCCGGTCCGGGCTGCAAAGCGCCCAACAACACCGCCGCCCGCAACTACGCCAAGTGGCAGGAGGTGCTGGTGAACATGGACACCCTGTGCGAGAACAGGCCCGTGGACACCTCCTTCCGGCTCTTCGGCCGGGATTTCAAGGCCCCGATCTTCATCGCGCCGCTGGGCTCTTTGAAACTGCACTACGGGGACAAGTACGACGACTTCGCCTACAACAGCGTGCTGGTGCCCGCCTGCTATGAATACGGCGTGGCCGCCTTCACCGGCGACGGGGTGGACCCGGAGATCATGAAGAGCGCCGTAAAGGATATGGAAAAGGTCCAAGGCGTGGGCATCCCCACGATAAAGCCCTGGAACAAGGAGGCCGTGTTTGAGAAGCTGGACATTTTGAACGCCAAGGGCATTTTCGCCGCCGCCATGGACGTGGACGGGGCCGGCTTGCCCTTCTTGAAGGCCATGAACCCCAACGCCGGCAGCAAGTCCGTGGCGGAGCTTCGGGAAATCACCGCCTACGCCAAAATGCCCTTCATCGTCAAGGGCGTCATGACGGTCCGGGGTGCGGAAAAGGCCATCGAGGGCGGCGCGGCGGCCATCGTGGTGTCCAACCACGGCGGCCGGGTGCTGGGCGGCGTGCCCGCCACGGCGGAGGTCCTGCCCGCCATCGCCAAGGCCGTAAACGGCCGGGTACCCATTTTCGTGGACGGCGGCATCCGCTCCGGCACAGACGTGTTCCGGGCCCTGGCCCTGGGGGCCGACGCGGTGCTGCTGGGCCGGCCGGTGGTGCCCTTTGTGTACGCCGCCGGGGCCGAGGGCCTGAAGGTATATCTGGACAAAATAATCGCGGAGCTCAAGGACACCATGACCATGTGCGGCACCCCCACCCTGGCCGACATCAGCCCGGACAACGTGGCGTCATTTTAAGCGGTAAAACATATAAAAAACACCGTTCATGGTTTTTCGTGAACGGTGTCTCGTTTATCTATCCCTTGGGTCCAGCTGCCCGGCGGCGGTATAGAGAAGGGCGTTGCATATGGCGGCGGCCACGGTGCTGCCGCCCTTGCGGCCCACGGCCACGATGGCGGGCACATTGAGCCTCTGGCAGGTCTTGAGCAGTACCTCCTTGCTCTCGACCACGTTCACGAACCCCACCGGCACGCCGATTATCAGCGCCGGGCGCAGCCCCTCGTCTATAAGCCCGCACAGCGCCAGCAGCGCCGTAGGCGCGTTTCCCACGGCGTACACGGCGGCGGGGTGCTCCTGCGCGGCCGCTTCCATGGACACGGCGGCGCGGGTCACGCCCCCAGCCTTCGCCCGTTTGGCCACCGCCTCGTCCGCCATATAACAATATACGCTGCCGCCCAGCTTTGCCAAAGCTGTTTTGCTCACCCCGGCGCGAGCCATATTGGTATCGGTGACGATATCCGCCCCGGCCCGCAAAGCGGCCACGGCCTTTTCCGCCGCCCCCGGCGTGAACGTGAGATTTTCGGCGAAGTCAAAGTCCGCCGTGGCGTGGATGGCCCGCAGGATGACGGCCTCGTTCTCCGGCGGCAGGACGACACCCCGGTCCGCCAGCTCCGCGCGGATGATGTCCATACTGGCCCGCTCGATGGCGGCTGGGTCTATATGGTGCACGCTCAAAATTCCACGCCCTTTCTGGCCTTCACGCCCTTTTGATAGGGGTGCCGGTGGCAGCGCATCTGGGTGTCATAGTCGGCTGCTGAGCGCATCCAGTCCGCCGGGTCCCGGCCCGTGAGCACGATCTCCCGGCCAACCGGCGCGTCCAGCACGGCGGAGCGCAGCAGCGTTTTGTCTACCATATCAAGCCCCCAGGCGGCGCAGGCCTCGTCCAGTATGAGCACGTCCGGCTCAGTTGCCAGAGCGGCCCGGAGCAGCTCGTCCTGCACCCGCCGCGTCTCGGACCGCTCGGCCTCGTCCATTTGGGAGACAAATTTTTCTGCGCTCTTGCCCCGGAAGAATTTTGCCCCCAGCGTTTCCAGCGCCGGGACCTCCCCGGATGGAGCGCTCTTCAAAAACTGCACCACGGCCACCTTTTGCCCCGCCGCCAGCGCCCGCAGCGCCAGGCCCATGGCGGCGGTGGTCTTGCCCTTGCCGTCGCCCCAGTAGAGATGGATCATGCCGTACCCTCCAATATGCGGTATACCGCCTCCATGTCCAGCGCCCGGCGCACCGCGTCCGCCAGGATGTCAAGCTGTTCGTCCAGTTTTTCGGCCCGGTCATCACACCCGGCATCCTCGTATGCCACACCCTTGCATTGACATAACGTCCTGGCCAGCTCTTGTACAGCCTGGCCGGCGTCGAACAGCCCGTGCAGATAGGTCCCGCACACATTATCGCATACGCAGCCGTCCTCCCGCCCGTCATCGAGGCGGCAGAAGGCAGGACCGTCCGATGTGGTACGGCCGGTGTGTATCTCGTAGCCCTCCACTTTGGCCCCCGCGACAGGGCCGGCCAGGACCGTACCATGGACCCGCACCCGGGTCTTTTCCGGACCAAACACCGTGTCCGCGGGCAGCAGCCCCAGGCCTTTGACCGGCTCCGGCCCGCCGCCCTCCGTACCGGCCAGGTCCGCCAGCGTCCGGCCCAGCATCTGGTAGCCCCCGCACACCCCCAGCACCGGCGTGCCAGACGCCGCCAGCGAAACGATGGCGTCTGCCAGCCCGGTCATGCGCAGCCAGAGCAGGTCGCTCACCGTGCTCTTGGTGCCGGGCAAAATGAGCATGTCCGGCGCGCCCAGCGTTTCAGGCCTGTCCACGTATCGCACACCCAGCAGCGGGTGAGAATCAAGCGGCGAGAAGTCGGTGAAGTTGGAGATACGCGGCAAGCGTATGACCGCGATGTCTATGGGTTTTTGCGCGGCCCTTTGCCGAAGGCTCGGGGCCATGGAGTCCTCCTCGTCCAGGTCCAGCCGCAACCAGGGCACAGCCCCCAGCACGGGCACACCGGTCAGCTCCTCCAGCATGCCCAGCCCCGGTCTCAGAAGCTCCACGTCCCCCCGGAACTTGTTGATGATCAGCCCCTTGACCCGTCGGCGTTCCTCCGGTCGGAGCAGCGCCACGGTCCCGTATAGCTGAGCAAATACCCCGCCGGGGTCGATGTCCCCCACCAGCAGCACCGGCGCGTCCGCCAGCTCTGCCAGACCCATGTTCACGATGTCGTTTTCCCGCAGATTGATCTCCGCCGGACTGCCAGCCCCCTCGATCACGATGGGGTCGTATTCCGCCGCCAGGCTCTCGTACGCCGCCAGGATATCCGGGATGAGCGTCTGTTTATAGCGGAAGTACTCCTTTGCCGGCATCTGCCCCCGGACGCGGCCGTTGACGATGACCTGGCTTCCCGTGTCGCTGCACGGTTTGAGCAAAATGGGGTTCATCCGCGCGTCCGGTTCCGTCCCGGCGGCCTGTGCTTGGAGGACCTGCGCCCGGCCCATCTCCAGCCCGTCGCCTGTCACGAAGCTGTTCAGGGCCATATTCTGGCTCTTGAACGGCGCGGGACGCAGCCCGTCCTGCTTGAAAATGCGGCACAGCGCGGCGCACAGCAGGCTCTTGCCCGCGCCGGACATGGTGCCCTGGATCATGATACGTTTTGTCATTTCGATAGCGCCTCCATTATGGCGTCGACGAGCCTTTCGTTGTCCGCCGCCGTGCGCACTGCGGCGCGGTACCAGGTCCTGTCCAGGCCCCGAAAACCCCCGCAATTGCGCAGCAATATGCCCTGCCCTGCAAGCGGCTCTGTCAGGTCCACGAGGCACTGAAACAGCAGGTAATTGGCCTCGCCGGGCACGACGAACAGCCCCAGCCCCTCCAGCGCCGCCTTGAGCCTTGGCCGCTGGTCCTGGATAAGTTCACGCACCCGTCCGGCGTAGGCCGTATCGCCAAGCGCCGCCAGCCCCGCTGCCTGCGCGGGACCCGACACGGACCAGGGAGGTCCTGCGGCGTCCATCGCCGCCAAAAGCTCCCCGTCGGCGCTGAGGCAATACCCCAGCCGAATCCCCGCCATGGCGTAGAGCTTGGTGAAGGACTTCAAAATGAGCACCCCGCCTCCGTCCAGCGCCCCGGTCATGGTGAGCGCCGCCGGCTCGTCCGTCAGGTCCGCGAAGCACTCGTCCAGCACCAGCAGCGCCCCGCTCCCGCGACACCGGTCCAACACCCGCCCCAGCAGGGGCATGGGGACAGACACGCCGGTTGGGTTATTCGGTTGACATAAAAACACCATATCCATCCCGTCGACGGCGTCTAAAATCCCATCGTCCAGGCGGAAACCCGCGTCCCTGTCCAGCGGGTAGTAAAACACCCGGCACCCGGCCGCCGACAGCGCCGCCTCGTATTCCGAGAATGTCGGGGCCGTCACCAGCGCCCGCCTGGGCTTTCTGGCCAGCACGGCCCGGTAGATCAAGTCGGCCGCGCCGTTGCCGCACAGGACATATTCCGCCGGCAGGCCCTCTTTTTCCCCGATGGCCTTCCGCAGCGCCCGACAGGCCGGGTCCGGGTACCGTTCCGCCTGTTCCAGTGCCGCGCACACGGCCCGCCGTACGCTCTCCGGCGTCCCCAGGGGGCTGACGCTGGCGGAAAAATCCAGGGGCAGTTTCCCATGCGCCTGTTGGAAACCGGCCCAATCGCCGCCGTGGTCCTTTCCCATGTCCTCACCTCACAATGAAAAACCGCGCCAGAAGCCCCAGCGCCGCCGCCAAACCGCTGGCGGCATACAGCATTTTGTTGGCCCGCAATATGTCCGCCGGCTCCGCCGGACGGGTATCGTCCCCGATAGTTGGCTTATCGTATTTCTCGCCGAAATAGCTGGCCGGCCCGGCCAGTCGGACCCCCAGCGCCCCGGCGCACGCGGCCTCGCACTGGGCAGCGTTGGGGCTGGCGTGAGAGCGCCTGTCCCGCCGCCAAATGCGCCACGCCCCGGCCATATCCTGACCCGTGAGCCCCGCCGCGCATATCCAAAACTGCGCCGCCAGCCGGGATGGGATGTAGTTCGCCCCGTCGTCCAGCCTGGCCGCCGCCCGGCCAAAATAGAGGTACCGGGCATTTTTGTACCCCACCATGCTGTCCATGGTGTTGATCGTCTTGTAGGCCATCGCCAGAGGTGCGCCGCCCAGCAGCATGTAAAACAACGGCGCGAAAACGCCGTCGGAGAAGTTCTCCGCCACCGTCTCCACGGCGGCCTTGACCACGCCCTGCTCAGAGAGGTTTTCCGTGTCCCGGCCCACGATACGCCCCACCGCTGACCGGGCAGCGGGCAGGTCGCGGGACGAGAGCGCGGCGTACACGCCCCGGCTCTCTTTTGCCAGGTCCTTCATCGCCAGCGCCTGCCAGCACCACAGGGTTTGGAAGACGAACCCGATCGCCGGGTGGATGGCAGCGCCGCCCCAACAGATAAGGCCCGTCACGGCCAACGTCCCCAATGGCAGCAGCGCCGCAAGGACCGCGCCCGCCGCCGTCTCGCCCTTTGGCGTGGTGGAAAAGCGGCGTAGGAACTTTTCCAGCCGGGTAATGGCCCGGCCCATGACCACCACCGGGTGGGGGAAATGGGGGATGACCGGGTCCCCCAGCAGCGCGTCCAGCGCGCAGCCGCATAAAATGGCCAGCGTGACGGTCATGGTTGCTCCTTTGCGTAGGACACGCCGCCCACCAGCGCCAGCGTGCGCGTTTTGGCCCACCGCTCCGCGTCCGTCTCCAATAAGAACCCGCCGCCGGGAGGCGACTGCCAGTCCCAATAGTCCCGCGCCGGCCGGCCGAACCGCTCCAGCGCCGCCATTTGCGTGCCCCCGTGGGCCACCATCACCAGCGCCTCCCGATTTTCAGCCAGAGCATTTTCAACCAGTCCGGCAAAGGCTCCGCACACCCGCCGGGAAAACCCCGCCCGGTCCTCGCCGCCCGGCGTTTGCCCCATGCAGCCCCCGTCCACCCAGGCCCGGTAGGCGGCGTCCCGCTCCATCTCGATATAGTTTCGCCCCTCGAAGGCGCCGAAGTCCATCTCCCGCAGGTCCGGCGCCTCTATGAGCGCCGCGTTGGGGAATAAAATCTCCGCCGTCTGTCTGGCCCGGAGCGTTGGACTTATGGTAACTATATCCGGTTCTATATCCGCCCGCCGCAAAGCGGCCCGCCCCGCTGGGGACAGAGGGCCGTCCGTGGCGCCCTGGTAGCGCCGCGCGGCGTTACAGGCCGTGGCCCCGTGGCGCAGAAGATACACCTTCACGGCAGTTCCCCCTTGATGGCCGTGGGGATACCGCAGAATACCCGCACCACCGTGTCCGCTCTTGCGGCCAGCAGGCAGGAAAGCCTCCCCGCCGCCTCCCGCCGGGAGCGCTGCACCGGGTCCACGGGCACTACCCCGCCGCCCACCTCCGCGGCGGTGACCACCGCGTACCGGGCCGCTAGAGCGTCCGCCAAAGCGGCCGGGTCACGCTTCCCGTCCGCCAGCTCATGGGCGTTCAAGAGCAGTTTATCCTCCGGGCAGAGCGTCCGGGCATAATCGGCCTTGCCGCTAAAAAGCGGCCCTGTGACGAAGATCATGGACCCACCCCCAACAGTTGACATAATACAAGCGCCGCAAGCTGCCACAGCTCGCATTTTTGCAAAAACCACCCGGCCAGGTCGCCGGATATGCCGCCGAACTGGTTGCGGGCCACGCGGGCATATTGCCACAGCGCCAGCAGCGCCGCCAACACCATCGCGGCCCCGGCCCAGCCGGCCAGCACGATCTGGCCCGCCGCCAGCCCTGCCACCAGCGCCGCCAGCACCCGCCTCACGGTCTTTTTGTCCGCCGCCGACGCAAACGTGTGGGCCAGGCCCGTGTCCCGCGCCAGGGGCAGCGCGGCGATGGCCCAGCCGGACAATGCCCGGCTGAGCACGAACCCCTGCCCGGCGCAGACTACGGCCCGGCCGGTGGGCTTCAATGTCACGCACAGGGCCAGGTACAGCAAAAACCAGCACGCCAGCCGTATGACGGCGAAGGCCCCGCAGTGAGGGTCGCGCAAAATGGCCTGTTTTTTCTCCCTATCGCCGAAGCTGGCCAGGGCGTCGGCGGTGTCGGCATAGCCGTCCAGGTGGATGCCGCCGGTGACCACGGCGGGGGCAAGACAAAGGAGCGTGCCCCGCAAAAACGCCGGCAGCGGCAGTACCGCCAGCACCGTCCACGCCAGCGCGCACAGCTCCCCCACCAGCGGAAAGGCGCACAGAGCGTAGCGCATGTTGCGCTCGTTCCACTTAAACTGGGGCATGGGCACGGCGCTGAACATGGAAAAGGCCACGGCCACGGTCTGCAACACGGTCCTCAATACGGCTCCCTCCCCTTGTGATATACGGCCACGCCGCAGACGATCTCCGCCACGTTGTCCGCACGCGCCGCCAGCGCGCGATTGATCTGGCCCAGCGTGCGTAAGAAACGGTCCGTGTCCCCTTCATAATCCGCGCCGCCGGAGAGCGTGTCGTTGGACACCGCCACCAGCGTCCGGCATTTTACCAGCAGCGCCTCCACGCCGCGTACCACGGCGTTTACCGTGTCCTCTCCCGCGCCACCGGGACTATATAATTCGTTGGCCGTCAGGTTGCCCACGTCCTCCAAAAGCGCGGCGCAGCCCACGGGAACGTCCACGCGTTGAAGGTCCCGATAGCGCTCCACGGTCCGGAACCCCTTGTCCGCGCGCATAGCCCGGTGGCGGGCGATACGCTCCCGGCACTCGCCGTCGAATGGCTCCAGCGTGGCGATATAGACCCGTGGCGCGTCCGATGTGCGCAGGATAAGGTCCTCGGCATAGCGGCTCTTGCCGCTGGCCGCGCCGCCTGCGATCAGGGTGAACATGTCTCGCCTCCCAAGGGTTCATAGGCCGGTATGCCGTAGTCGTCGAAGGTGCTGCCGTGCCGGTATACCGCGAGGGCCATATCCAGAAGCCCCAGCGCCGCCAGCGCCCCCGTACCCTCACCCAGGCGCAGCCCAGCCGTGATGAGAGGCTTTTTGCCCAAGGCCTTCAATAGCCGTGCCCCCACCGGTTCGGCGGAGAGATGGCTTGCTATAATGGCCCTGCCCGCCTCCGGCGCCAGACGGACCGCGCACAATGCCGCCGCCGCGCTGATGGCCCCGTCCATGACCACCGGCAGCCGGTAAACAGCCCCACCCAGGTAGAGGCCGCACAGCCCCGCGATATCGAACCCGCCCACCTTGGCCAGCACGTCCAGCGGGTCGTTCGGGTCCGGTTGGTTCAGTTCCAGCGCCGTTTTGACCGCACGGCGCTTGCGGGCAAGACCGTCGTCGGAAAGCCCGGCCCCCCGGCCCACAGTATCCTCCGGCTCAAGCCCCAGCAGTACCGACGCCACCGCCGCCGCGGTGGTCGTATTGCCGATGCCCATCTCTCCGGCGGCCAGAAGGCGTGTCCCCCGGTCCTTCTCCGCCGCCGCCAATTGGATGCCGATCTCCACCGCCCGCTCCGCCTGGACCCGGCTCATGGCGGGACCAAGAGTGATGTCCCCGGTTCCGTTGCCCACCCGCCGGTCCGGCACGCCGGGGCTTGGCCTGAAATCCAGCATGCCCATGTCCACCGGCAGAACACGGCAGTCCGCCACCGCGGCCATCCGGTTGGCCGTGGACACGCCCGCCGCTAGAGCCCGCGCCACCACGCCGGTGACGGCGCTGCCCGTCTGGGTCACGCCCTGTGCCACCACGCCGTTGTCGGCGCAGAATACGATAAGGGTCCGGGGTTTGAGCGCGATGTCCGCGCTGCCCGTGAGCGCCGCGATATCCTCCAGCGCCGTCTCCAAAAGCCCCAGGCTCCCCAGGGGGTGAGCGCACGCGGCCCAGCGCTCGTGTGCGGCTGTCCGCGCGGCCTCGTCCGCCGGGGGGATAGCGTACTTCATCGGGACGCCTCCTTTGCGGCCAGCACGAACCGGCTGGCAAGCTCCCGCCGGCCGGCGAAGTACAGGTGAGGGAACCCGGCGTACAGCGTGGACGAGGCGTATCCCTCCGTCCAGACCCTGCCCGTCACGGGCTTTTGCAGAGTAAATGCCCCGCCGGGACAGTCCGTGTCCCAATAGTGAAACTCGTGCACGGGCACGCGCTCACCGGCCCGGAAGAGGAGACTGTCCGCGCGCGCGGTCATGTCCGCGTACCCAAAGCGGACGAGCCTTTCCCGCCTGGTCCCCTCGCCGGGCAGAACGCCAACCATGGGAAAGCGTTCTCCCGTTTCATCCTGTATGCCTTGGCAGAGATAGAGATACCCCCCGCACTCCGCCACGGTGGGCAGACCGTTGGCCACCGCTTGCCCCACGGCGGCGCGCATGGACCCGTTTTCCGCCAGGGTCCGGGCATGCAGCTCCGGGTACCCGCCGGGCAGGTACAGCCCGCCGATGTTTTTCGGCAAATGCTCGTCGTGGAGCGGGCTGAAGAATACAAGCTCCGCCCCCGCATCTTGCAGCGCGTCCAGGCTCTCGGCGTAGGCGAAGCAGAACGCCTCGTCAAGCGCCACGGCGATGCGGGCCACTGTCGGCGTACGCGGTACGGTCACCGCCTCCGGCGCTTGGCCGCCGCACAGGGCCAGCAGCCGGTCTATGTCGGCGTTTTGCTCCAATGCCGACGCCAGCGCGTCCAGCCGTGCGCCCAGCGCCGGTATCTCCCCGGCGGTCACCAGCCCCAAATGACGGCCGGGCAGCGCGGCGGCGTCCATGTGGGGCAGAAAGCCCGCCACGGGCAGGCCCGTCTCCCGCTCCAGCATGGGGGTAAGGCTGTTCGCCAAAGCTGGCGCGCAGTCATCGAGCACAATGGCGGCCAAATGGCTGGGGGTGCGGAAATCATTGAGCCCCTTCACCAGCGCCGCCAGCGTGAGACTGGCCCCGCTTGGCCGCAGCGCCAGCACCGCCGGCATATCCAGCGTGTGGGCCAAATGCCAGGCGCTGGCCCTGTCCGTACCGCCAAGGCCGTCGTAATGGCCCATAACGCCCTCGCAGACTACCGCGCCGTGACCGGCCGCGTACCGGGCGTACAGCGTCCGCACATTGTCCGCCCCGGACAGGAACAGGTCCAGGTTATGGCTGTCCACCCCCAAAGCGGCCCGGTGGAACATGGGGTCGATGTAGTCCGGCCCGCACTTGAACGCGCATACGTCCAGGCCTCTCCGCTGCAATGCCCGCAGCAGGGCGCAGGCGAGGGCGGTCTTCCCGCCGCCGGAGGCCGGGGCGGTCACCAGCAGCCGGATCATGACCCGCCCCCCGTGATGAGAAATACCGGGGCGTTGGCCGTGAGCATGTGCAGAGCCCCCGCCGGTTTTACCCCGGTCACGGCGACCTGCACGATATCCGGCTCCAGCCCCAGGCGCTGGAAACCTTCCAGCGCGGCGTGGACCGTCTCCAGCGTCACCGCGCTGACGCACAAGCGCGCGGCCTGATTTTTCCCAAAGGCCGCGTCCAAAATGGCCCCCAGCTTCCCGCCGCTGCCGCCAATGAACACCGCGTCCGGCGCGGGCAAGTTTTCCAGCGCCTCCGGGGCCGTGCCTTGCACGATAGACAGGTTCCAGGCGCGGAACTTCTCCCGGTTTTGCTCTATAAGGCCGCATGCGTCGGCGTCCCGCTCCACGGCATACGCCCGCCTTGCCAGCGCCGCCAGCTCCACGCTCACGCTGCCCGTGCCCGCGCCCACATCCCAACAGATATCGTTCGGCGTGACGGCCAGCTTGGACGCTATCGCGGCCCGGACCGTCTGCTTGGTCATGGGCGTGCTCCCCCGGATAAAGGCGTCGTCCGGCCAGCCGGGGGCGCGCCGGGGCATGACGGGCGCCGCCTCCGCCAGCAGTACGCTCAGAGGCGCGAAAGATTTTTCCGCCATCTCCCCCGCCGTGCCGGTCGTGACGCGCTCGTCGGGGCACGCCAGGTTTTCCCCCACCGTGACGGCCAGCGTGCCAAGCCCCGCACGGACGATCTGCCCGCAAAGCGCCGCCGGCCCCAGCTTTCCGCCGGTGAGGAAGAACACCGGTTTCCCGCCCATGAGCTCCGCCGGGGCGTCCGCGTCCACGCCGTGCGCAGACACCAGCCGCCAGTCCTGCCAGGGTCGGCCCAGCCGCGCGGCCAATAATTGCACGCTGGATATGCCGGGCAGCAGGTTCGCGTCATATCCCCGCTCGCGCAATAGCGGCAGCAGGGTCCGCGCCCCGGAGAAAAAGCCGCTGTCCCCGCTGAACAAAACCGCCGCCCGCTGGCAGTCCAGCGCTTCCAGCGCGGCCAGCATGTCACAGGCCGTGCTTGCCGGGTACGCCGGCCCGGCGCATATGCCCGCCAGGCTCTCCAACAGTCTTGGCGCGCCCACCACGGCTTCGGCCTGGGTCAGAGCCGCCAAAGCCTGGGTAGTGAGGGTGTCCGGCCCGGCCCCCGCGCCGATCAGCGTCACATACATTTCAAAAGCTCCTTACAATATCGCAGCACCGTCTCGTAGTCCTCGCCTGCGTCGTCCGGTCGGCGCAGGACGATCAGCGTCGCGCCGGCCAGCGCCGCGGCCTTCGCTTTTTCCTGGAAACCGCCGGGGCCGCCGCCGTCCTTGGTCACCAGATAGCGGATATCAAAATGCCGCAGCAGCGCCAGGTCCAGCTCCGCGGAGAACGGCCCCTGCATGGCGATGATGTTCCGACTGGGAATGCCCGCTGACCCGCACAGATCGAGGCTCTCCGCCGCCGGGAGCACCCGTGCGTACAGCCGCGCTCTGTCCAGATACGCAAACGCTTGCAGCTCCCTTGACCCGGTGGTCAGCAGCACATTGCCCGGCTTATCGGCGAGATAGCTGGCTGCGGCCGCGGCGTCCGGCACGGTCACGGCGTCCGCGGGCAGCGCGCTTTCCGGCCGCAGAAGCCGTTTGTAGGGCGCCCCCGCCCGCTCTGACGCGGCGCGGATATTGGCCGTGGCTGTCGCGGCGTAGGGGTGGGTGGCGTCCACGCACAGGTCCGCCCCCGCCAGCGCCGCCGTCATGCCGTCGGCGTCCAAATGCCCGGTGCGGACGGTTATTCCCTCGGCCACGCCCTGCTGCTGGCGGCCATAGTCCGTGGCCACGCAGACCGTCACCGACGCGCCCAGCGCCGCCAGCGTGTGGGACAGTTCCCGTCCCTCCGTCGTGCCGCCGAATACCACGACCTTCACAGAGCGTACCCCCTCGGTGTGACGAGCCTGCCGTCCCGGACGAAGGTGGCACTGCTGCCCACGAACACGGTGGTGAACATGTCCACGGCCTCTTCCCGCAGCGCCCCCAGGGGCAGGATACGGCGTTCCTCTCCAGTCCGGCCGATGTTGCGGACCCAGCCGCAGGCGGTGTCCGGGCTCTTCCCGGCGTCCAGCAAAATGTCGCACGCCCGGCGCAGGTGGTCCGGCCGTCGGCTGGACGCGGGGTTATAAAGACACAGCGCGAAGTCCCCCGCCGCCGCTGCCCGCAGCCGCCGTTCGATGACAAGCCAAGGCGTGAGCAGGTCGGACAGGGATATTATGCAAAAATCGTGGCCCAATGGCGCGCCCAGCGCCGCCGCCCCCGCCAGCGCCGCCGTCACGCCTGGCACGACCTCGATGTCCACGGCCGGGTACGCCTCCGCCAGCTCCAATACCGGCGCGGCCATGCCGTACACCCCGGCGTCCCCGCCGCACACCAGCGCCACGGTCCTGCCCGCAGCCGCCATTTCCAGCGCGGCCCGGCACCGGTCCGCCTCCCGGCGCATAGGCGTGGTATAGATTTCCTTGGCCGGGTACAGGTCCCGGATGAGACCGATATACGTGTCATAGCCGCACAGCACGTCGGCGGCGTCCAAAGCGGCCCGTGCCCGGCCCGTCATGCACGCCCGGTCACCGGGGCCGATGCCCACCACGAAAAGCTTACCCATCCAGCCACCTCCATGTGAACCGGCAGGGCTTGAGCGCCACGGCCATGGTGACGCCGCCGCCGGCCATTTTCTTCCACCGCAGCGCTCCCCGGGAGGCCAGCACCGCCGCCCGCTCGCACACGTTGTCCACCCCGGTCACGGCTTGGACAAATTCGGACGGTGTGAACTGGCCGGGGACTTCGCCCAGCGCGGCGGCGCTGTAGGTAAAAAGCGGCCAGCCGTGAGCGCTGCAAAACGCCAGCAGGCCCGGCTCGTCCTTTTTCAGGTCGATGGACGCCACGGCGCAAATGGCCTCCGCCAGCAGCCCGGTCTTCTCCAGCATGACCGCCAGCGCGGCCTCCAGCGCGGCCTGTGTGACGCCGGCTTTGCACCCCACGCCCAGCACGCCCACGCGAGGGACCAGCCGCAGCGCGTCCGGGCACGTGTTCCGCACGTCCAGGCACACGTCGCAGTCAACGCCGTCCGTCGGCTCGATGCCCGCCGGGGGCTGGCCCTCAATGGACCATGCGCTCAACAGCCGCACGCTTCCCCCGGCCAGCAGCCGGCCGGAGACAGATTTTATCTTCTCTGTGTCTAACACGGCGCAGTTTTGCTGCCGCGCCCAGGCGTCCACGGCGAACACGTCCCCCGCGTCCGTGGCCGTGGTGACGGCGGCCACCCCGCCGCAAGAGCGCGCGATAGCGCGGGCCAGGTCGTTGGCACCGCCTAAATGCCCGCTCAGCAGGGGCACGGCGAAATGGCCGTATTCGTCCACCGCCACCACCGCCGGGTCAAGGCTCTTGTCCCGGACGTAGGGCGCGATGGCCCGGACCGCGATGCCCGCCGCGCCCACATAAATAAGCCCCGCGCCGGTTTGAAAATGCGCCGCCGTCCACCCGTCCAGGTCCAAAGGCGCGCCGCACCTGGCCGTCTCGCCGCCCAATGCGTCGGCCAGCTTATCGGCCAGATCCATGCCCCGCGCGGAAAAGGCGAGATAGTACAGCTTCATGGCGCCTCCCCCTTACGGAAACCGGTGGTGAAGGCCGGGTCATAAAGGCGGCTTCTCTCATAGTCCGGGCCCAGAAAGTCCCCGACTAAAATCAGGGCCGTATTATGTATACCGGCCTCTTCGCCGCTTTCGGCCAGCGTGCCCACCGTGCAGCGGACGACCCGCTGCTCCGGCCAGGTGGCCTTGTACACGAGCGCGGCGGGAGTGGCGGGGGTGTACGCACCCCGCAGCAACGCCTCCCGCACCGCCGGCAGCATCCCGGCGGAGAGAAAGAGCGCCATGCTTGCCCCGTGGGAGGCCAGGGACGCCAGCGCCTCCCGCTCCGGCACGGCCGTGCGTCCGGCCAGGCGGGTGATGATGACCGTCTGGCTCACGCCGGGCAGGGTGTACTCGGCGTTCAGCGCCGCGGCCGCGCCGCAGAAGCTGGACACCCCCGGCGTCACGTCGTACGCCGCGCCGGCGGCGTTCAGCGCGTCCATCTGCTCACGGACGGCCCCGTACAGGCTGGGGTCGCCGGTGTGCAGCCGCACAGCGGTCCGGCCCGCCTTTTCCGCGGCCAGCAGCACGTCCAGCACCTGCTCCAGGGTCATCTCCGCGCTGTTGTAGACCCGGCAGCCGTCCCTGGCATAGGCCAGCAGAGCGGGGTTCACCAGACTGCCCGCGTACACGATCACGTCCGCGGCCCGCAACAGCTCCGCGCCTCGCATGGTGATCAGGTCCGCCGCGCCGGGACCCGCGCCCACAAAATGTATCATAGCTCCGTTACCTCTCCCCGCCAGCGTGCCAGAACAGCCCCGGCGGCGTCCGTATGGCCCAGCTGGCCGAATTGGTTGGAAAACACCGCCGCGCCGATGGCGTATGCCCCCCGGACCCGTGCGTCCAAGTGGCGCTGGACGGCGGTCAAAATGCTGGCAAGCACCGGTTGGCGCAGGCCCGCCGCGTCCAGCAATGCCAGCGCCGCGTCCGCCGTGGCCGCGTCCATGAGCGCCCGGCACAGGTCCCTGTCCGCCCCGGCCAGAGCCGCGTGGGCACAAAAGACCTCCGCACGGCCGTCGGCATAGCGGGAGTGGGTGTTCATGATACCCGCCGCCAGCTTGACAAGCTTGCCGATGTGACCCACGAAAAGCACTTCCGAAAACCCCAATTGCGCGGCGGCGTCCAGCGCGTCGCCGATGAAGTTGGCGCACTTCACCACCGGCGCCAGTCGGTCCCATCCCTGCGCGTGCACATAGTCCATGCCGTAATTGCCCGGCGTCAGGATAAGCCGCTTACCCTGTAACGCGGCCTGGCGCAGCTCCAGTTCGATGGTGTCCGCCAGGGCCCTCTCGCTCATGGGCTCCACGATGCCGCTGGTGCCCAGGATGGAGATGCCGCCTACCACCCCCAGTTGGGGGTTGAAGGTGCGTTTTGCTATTTCCTCCCCGCCGGGGACCGATATCACCACGGCCAGCCCAACCGTATAGCCGCATTTTTCGCAGACGGACCGCACCTGGTCCTCGATCATGCGCCTTGGGACATGGTTGATGGCCGCCGCGCCCACGCTCTGGTCCAGACCGGGTTTTGTCACCCGGCCCACGCCCGCGCCGCCGTCGACGGTAAGGCCGGGTGTATTTGTCCGCCGGACCGCGGCCACAACGGAAATGCCGTCGGTCACGTCCGCGTCGTCCCCGCCGTCCTTCTCCACGGCGCACACTGCCGCGTCTCCGTCCATGCGGCAATAAAGCGGCGCCACGGACACGGGGATACCCTTCGGCGTGGTGAGCTCCAGCGCCTTGGGAGCCTCACCGGTGAGCAGCAGCGTGACGGCCCCCTGAGCCGCCAGAGCCGCGCAGGTGCCGGTGGTATAGCCGCAGCGCAGCAGCCTTTGCCCCGCCCGGATATAGTGCTCAAAAGCCATAGAGCTCCTCCCAGCGGAGCCCCCCGGCCCGCGCCTGGGCCAGCAAGTCCTCCGTCACGCCGAACAGCCGGGCCATATAGCCGGGGGTGAACACGTCCTCCGGCGGGCCGACCCGGTCGATGGTCCCGTCCGCCACGCACACCAGCGTGTCGGATATTTTCCGGGCCAGGGCCAGCTCGTGCAGGCTCATGAGCACGGCCAGTTTTTCCCGCGCCGCCAGGTCCTTCAGCACCGTCAGCAGCTTCAATTTATACCGCACGTCCAGGTACGACGTGGGCTCGTCCAGCACCAGCAGCCTTGGCCGCTGGCATATGGCCCTTGCCAGCATCACCAGTTGGCGCTGCCCGTCGCTGACGCGGGTAAAGTCCCTGTCCGCAAGCCCGGTCACGCCCACCAGTTCCATGGCCCGCCGGACCTCCGCCCGATCGTCGTCCGTGAGAAGGCCCAGCCGCCCGGTGTAGGGGTACCGGCCCGCGCTCACCACGTCGGCGCAGGTCATCAGCTCCGGCGCGGGCCGGGCCGTCATCAAAATGGCCTCGGTCCTGGCCAGGTCCCGGTCGGGCATGGTGTTTAAGTCCCGGCCGTCCAGGGCCACCGCGCCGCCGGTGGGGGCAAGCTGCCGGGTCAGGGTCTTTAAAACCGTGGACTTGCCCGCCCCGTTGGGGCCGATAAGGGTGACGATATGCCCCGGCCGGACGGAGATATCGACGCCATTTACCACGGCCACGCCGCCGTAGCCCACGGACAGGTCTTTCGTATACAGCAGAGCGTCAGCCATCGTCCCGCCCTCCCTGTCGCCGGAGCATGAGCCACAGCACCACCGGCGCGCCGAACACCGCCGTCACGGAGCCGATGGCCAGCTCCGTTGGCGCGAACAGGGTCCGTGCCAGCAGATCGCAGAAAAGGCAGAACACCGCCCCGCCCAGAAAGCACGCCGGCAGCGCCGCCAGGGGTTTGGACGTACCGAACAGGCTCTTGACCAGATGGGGCACCGCCACGCCCACGAAGGACACCGGCCCGGCGAAGGCCGTGACGCATGCGGACAGAAGGCTGGACAGCACAATGAGCTCCGCCCGGAGCCGGCGCACGTTCACGCCCACGTTGGCCGCGTACACCGGCCCCAGCCGGTAGGCCCCCATGGGCTTGGACAGCGCCATAGCGCAGCCAAAGCCCGCCAGCACCACCAGCGCCATGGTGCGCACGTTGGCCCAGGTGACGCCGGAAAAGCTGCCCAGGGACCAGTTGTGCAGGTTCACGATGTTGGCGTCGTCCGCGAAGGTGACCAGCAGGTCCGTCACGGCGGAGCATATGTAGCCGATCATCACGCCGCATATAATGAGCGTGCCCATGCGCCGGACCTTGCCGGACACGGCCAGAATGAACCCCGTGGACAGCAGCGACCCGGCGAAGGCCGCGGCGATCAGCGCCGTTGACGGCAGCGCCAGCCCCCGGCCCAGGGCCGCGATCAGCGCCAGCGCCACCGCCAGCTTGGCACCCGAAGATATGCCCAGCACGAACGGCCCGGCGATGGGGTTGGCGAAAAACGTTTGCAGCAAAAAGCCCGACAGTGCCAGCGCCCCGCCCAGCAGCGCCGCCGCCAGCGTCCGGGGAAAGCGTATCTGCCACAAGATACGCGCTTCGGCGCTCTGTCCGCCGGGATGGCCCAGCAGCGAGAAGATCTCTCCCGGCCTCATGCCCACGGAACCAACGCACAGATTGAGGACCAGCAGCGACCCCAGCAGCGCCAGAAGCGCGGCGTAGCCCGTGATAGTCCGTTTTTTCCGGGCCATACTGCGGCCCCCTTTCTCATTTGAGCCGGTGCAGGAAGGTGAGCTCCGTCTCGTCACCCCGGCCTGATATCACCGCGTACAGGTCCGCCAGCAGGTCCCCCAGGCCCGTGGCCCGCTGGTACATATCCCGGCCCATGCACCACACGTCCCCGCTCTGCACGGCCTGGAAGTCCGCCAGCAGCGGGCTTTTTTGCAGCAGCTCGTCTACCGTTTCCAGCTCCGCGTCGATGGTGCTGTTATAGATGAGGATGTCCGCGTCCCGCGCCGCGTCGTAAAAGGCCTCCATCTGCATGTTCATGGTGGAAAGGTCGTTGTCGTCCCCGCCGGTACTCTTGAGGACATACGCGCCTCCGGCCATCTCGATCAGCCGGGAGATATAGTCCCCCGGCTTGCGCACGTTCACGGCGCCGTTGGAGTTGATGTAGAAAAACGCCACGGCGGGTCCGCCGCCGTTATCCCCGGCGGCGCTTTCCAGCAGGGGCGCCAGCCGCTCCATCTGAGCGTCGAAAAAGGCCGCGGCCTCTTCCTCCCGGCCGGTGAGCAGGCCGTACAGCTTGATCCACTCCATCCGTCCCAGGGGATTTGGCTCATAGCTGGACCGCTCCACCAGCACCGGGATGCCGAGAGCCTGGAGCTGTTCGGCGGTCTCCGGGCTGTGCCAGATCATGGTGGACTCGATGGCGATGTCGGCATGCTCCGACAGTATAAGCTCATAGTCCGGGGAGGCGTACTTGCCCGCGTAGAGCATGCTGCCCTCGTCCAGCGCCGCGACCACCTCCGGCAATGTCCAGTTGGCGGCGGCGGTGCTGGTCAGGCGCACCGCGTCCAGCGCGTCCAGCGCCCGGAAAAAGTCCATCGCCGCCGACGCGGCCAGATACACCCGGTCCAGAGGCCGGTGCAGCACGGTGATATCCCCGTCCAGATCCGCCGGCGCGTCACCGCCGTCCGGCGTCAGCCAGTACCGCTCCTGCCCCGCTATGGTGATGAGCGCGGCGCCGTCCGGGTAATAGTCCACGGAAAACTGCCGGGCATAAACAAGCTCCATGGAGCCGATGGGTCCTTCCGCAGCCTGAGCGGGAACGGTCCACGACCCCAGGCACAATACCGCCGCCAGCAGCAAACACAGTGCCCGTCTCACGGCTGTGCCCGGATGGACGCGCCGTCGAAGCGCAGGGTGTACTCGATCTCGTGAGGCGCGCTCATGGCCACCGTGTCCGCCACCACGGGGATGTCCTCGTCAAAGGCCGTCACCGGGATATCGAAGGCCGAATTGACCTCGGTGTTCACCAGGTCGTACCGCACGCCGTCCAGCTTCATGTAATCATAGTTGGAACTGCTCCACACGAGTCGGGCCGTGACCTGGCCGTTCTCCACCGTGAGCACGGCGGGGCTCTCCACGCTCGCCTTCCCGGAGCCGCCGGAGAGGGTCACCGCCACGGTGTACGTCCCGTCGGCCAGGTCCGGGCAGTCCGACGCGGCGAAGGCGTCCTCCGGCAGGGCGTCGGAGCGGAACACCAGGGTCCTGTCGTACCAGGTCTGCTTATTTTTGCTGAACGCCGCCAGGGGCACGTCGGCGTTCAGAGCTTCCACCGGCACCGTGAACACGTGCGCGCCGTTTTCGTCCTCCCGGAAGGGAATATAGTCCGCCGTATCCGCTTTGGCGGCCTCGTCCGCCGTGCCGGGGTAGACGTACAGATACCCCGTGCCGCCCATGGTCATGGCGGCGGTCATGGCGCCGTCCGCCGCCGTCAGGGTGCAGGAGACCACGCGGAACATGGACGAGCTGGAATCCACAGCGATCGCATACGTACCGTTTTGCAGGTCCTCCGCGTACACGGGACCGTTCGCCTCATCCTGTCCCGCCGCCGGGGCAAGCTCTCCCTGGCCCAGTGTGTCCATAGCGGCCTGAGCGTGGGACACTAAAAGCGCCTGTATGTCCTCCAGCTCTCCCAGGCCCTGCACGAGGCACGCCACCTCGTACCCGGCGGCCTGGAAGGCGCTCTTCCAGGAGTCCTCCCCGTCCCCGGCCATATCGTTGTTGGCGTGGTCCCCGGCCACGATCATCAGCGGCCGGAGCACCACCCGGCTGTAATCCCCCGCGCCCACGGCGGCCAGCACGTCGTCAAGATCGGGTTTTGCCTCCACGGTGCCGACAAAGTAGTTGGCATAGCCCCCGTCCGTCAACGCCTGCTGCATTTTGGCGTACACGCCGTTGGACGCGGCCTCGGTGCCGTGGCCCATGAACACGATGGCGGTCCGGCCGTCGTCGTATGCCGCCGTGGCGGCGGTGACAGCCTTTGCCACCGCCTGAAAGTCGGCGTCGTCGGCCAGGACCGGCTTGCCCAGCGCCACCGCCTCAAATTTGTCCGCGTACCGGGCCACCGCGTCCGCCAGGTCGTTGTACTCATAGCCGTCCATCAGGTGGGTAGGCTGGACCACCAGCCGCTTCACGCCGTTGTCCACGGCCCGCTGCAACGCCTGGTCCACGTTGTCGATGACCTCCCCGTCCCGCTCGAGCACGTGGTCGATGACGATCTGGCTGGTGAAGCCCCGGCGCACGCTCCAGTCGGGAAACGCATCCTCCAGCGCCGTCTCGATGGCGCCGATGGTCAGGCGGCGGTTGTCGTTGAAGCTGGTGCCGAAGCTGACCACCAGCAGCTCATCGTCCCCGATGCCGTCGGCGTTGCGGGCATCGTCCAGGGAGGCGTCGCCGGTGTCGTAGTTCTCCCCGTCGTCGGCGAACGCGGACGCAGCCAGGGAAAATGCCAGCAGCGCGGCCAATAGGATGGATAGGATCTTTTTCATGTTACACACTCCTTTTTCGATACAGCGTTCCCGGAGCGAGGCTCGGACGGTCGGGGACGCAAAAACCGCCCTTTGTCCCACTTTGGACAAAAGGCGGCAGCGACCCAGGCCCCGCCGCTGGGAGCGTTTGCCCCCACGGCAGAGCCGGTACCGATACGACCAAGTCCCTCGTGGCCTGGGGCCCGCTGATGGCCCCTGTACCAAACGCGCCGGCAGGTTTCCTGGCTGACGGATCTTTATACGCATAAAGCAGAGCCTTCCCACCTTGCGGCAGTGACCACGCTTTCGCGCCTTGCCTTATGCTCCCCGATCACAGTGACGAGTTCGTGCGGGAATCGCACCCGCTTCCCTTTTACCCCCTGGCCCCGCGGCGTACCGCGGTCAGGGGCACCGGACGTTTTTCCGTATTCGATTTTATCCGCACATTTGCGGTCAGGAAAACTATACCACAACCGTTGCCCGTTCCGCAACCGGAAATAGCGGCTTATGAGAACCACCGGCCGAAAAGCGGCGACAGCGGTATCATAAAGACCGAGAAGATCATGGAGGAGACGGAGATCAGCGTGGCCCGCCGAGCGGAGGGGAATCGCTCGTTGAGCCTCTTGTCGCTGATAAGCTGGAGGCAGTCGTCCCCAAGCGCCGCCAGCAGGCCGGAGAGCATCAGCACCGGCAGACGCGTCCCCCGCGCCGCCAGGGCGCAGAGCAGGACGACCGCTCCGGCGAAGGCCGCCGCCTTCGGATAGGAAAGCCGGTCCAGTCTGCCCGTCAGCAGCCCCGCCAGACCGCCGCCCAGCTCCAGTGCGACCAGCGCCGGACCCAGCAGCGCCGGGACCGTCACCGCCGCTTCCACCTTTTCCTGCAGGTAAAATCCCGTCAGCGTGGCGCACGCCCCCACCAGGGCATTGCACGCCATGATCCGGACGGCCACGCCGTCCGACCAAAGGAGCGCCCAGGCGTCCCGGACCGTCTCCCACAGGGCTGCGGGCAGCGTCCGCGGCGTTATCGCCGGGACGTCCCGCGCGGGTTCCGTGAGCGTCCACGCAGCCATCAGGCCGACGAGGGCTATCCCCGCGTCCGGCAGGTACGCCATTCGCCAGCCCAGGCGCACCGTAGCCCCCGCCAAAAGCATAGCGGCGCCGCCGCTGAAGCGGTACACCCCGTTTTGCAGGGAGGCGAATCGCAGATAGTCCGCTCCCTGCCCCGCCTGCACCATGGACTCATAGGTGACGGCCTCCCGCGTGCCGGACTCCAGGTTGTACCCCAGAGCGGAAAAAGCCAGGGACAGACACACCCCGGCCATTTCCCGGAAAGCCGCCATCAGCAGAGCGGAGAGCATGAACATCACCTGGCCGGCGATCAGGGTCCGTTTCCGGCCCAGCACGTCCGCCAGAAGGCCGGAGGGCAGCTCGCAGCACAGACTCACCATATGGAACACCGCCTCCGCCAGACCGATCTGCACCAGGGAGAACCCCCGCAGCGCCAGCAGCAGGACCCATACGCTCCCCGCCGGACGGAAGCCCAGCGACCATTCCAGGACGAGAAGGGCCCGTTTTTGTCCGGAAAGCGAAAACTGTTTTTGATTTTTGGGCATAAAAATTGCGCCATCCTTTCTTTTTCTTCATCCGGAGAAAATAAGAAAAGGACCAGCGCGACCGTTTATTGTGACACGCAGTCACCGGAAAAAGGGCGCACGGATCCTGTGGATGGCCATATCGCAGCCAAGACAACGTAAAACGGAGCCGTTGATCCACCGCATCGCCGCGCCCTCCCTTCATAGGATAGGCCAAGTATAACACGCGCGAACAGAGAAACGCAAGAGCAAACCGTGGACGCGCGAAATAAAACGTGCTATAACAGACGCTCCGCGCTGTTATACAAAAATACCGGTCGTGCTCTCGGCTTGCGCCGAAACCGCACGACATGGTATAATCAACAATAATCCAATTTCTGGGAGGCTTTTCCGATGCTGATAAAGCGCGACATGCTCTTCACCCCGGCGGGCAAAAACCGCCCGCTGCACATCTGGCTGCCGGCCGGCTACGACGAGACCACGGACCGCTACCCGGTCATGTACTTTTTCGACGGACACAACCTCTTCTCCGACGCGGACGCCACCTTCGGCAAGTGCTGGGGGCTGCTGGACTTTCTGCAAAGCTGGGAAAAGCCGCTCATCGTCGTGGGCATCGAGTGCGGCCACGAGGGCGACGAGCGGCTTTATGAATACTGCCCCTACCACTTCAAAGGCGGCTTTTGGGGCGACCTCCGGGGCACGGGTGACGCGACCATGGGCTTTATGGCCGGGGAATTGAAGAGCATGATCGACCGGGAATACCGTACATACCCCGGCCGGGAGGCCACGGCCATCGGCGGGTCCTCCATGGGCGGGCTCATGAGCCTGTACGCCGCCGTGAAATATAACGGCGTGTACGCCAAGGCCGCGTGCGTGTCCAGCTCCGTCAACCCCTGCATGCCCAGTCTGCGCCGGGACATCCAGGCCGCGGACATTGACCCGGACAGCCGTATCTATCTCTCCTGGGGCACCAAGGAGGCCAACAGCCGCCGCAATCAGGTGGACGACTATGAGACGCCCACCGCGAAGCACAATCTGGAGATCGCCAAGCTGCTGGAGGACAAAGGCGCGGTGACAAAGGTCGTGTGCCAGAAAGACGGCGAGCACAACGAGGCCAGTTGGGAAAAGCTTGTGCCGGGGTTCATGGACTTTTTGTGGCTTGATAAATAAGGCTCACCGTTCGCCGGTGATATGCCGCTTCAGATATTGCCCCGTCTTGCTTTTTTCGCAGGCGCAGATCGCCTCCGGCGTGCCGGCCGCCACGATCTCGCCCCCCTGCTCGCCCCCGTCCGGCCCCATGTCGATCACATAGTCGGCGTTTGCGATCACGTCCAGGTCGTGCTCGATGACGATGACGGTGGCGCCGTTTTCCATGAGCCGTTCAAACACGTGCAGCAGCGTCTGCACGTCCAGCGGGTGCAGACCGATGGTGGGCTCGTCAAAGACGAACACCGCGTCGGCCTGACCCCGGCCCATCTCGCTGGCCAGCTTCAGCCGCTGCGCCTCCCCGCCGGAGAGACTGGGGGTCTGCTCCCCCAAAGTCAGATAGCCCAGGCCCAGCTCCCGCAGCACGTCCAGCCGCCGGGCCACCAGGGGCAGGTCTTCGCACGCGGCCAGTGCCTGGTCCACGCTCATGTCCATCAGCTCCGGCAGCGCGTACGCCTGGCCGCCGTGCCTGGACACGCGCCGGACCAGGCCGGCTTTTTTCCCGTACCGGGACCCGCCGCAGTCCGGGCACGGTATCTCCACGTCCGGCAAAAACTGTACGTCCAAATCGATGACGCCGGTGCCGTCGCAGGTTTGACAGCGCAAGCGGCCTGTGTTGTAGGAAAAATCCCCGGCCCTGTACCCCTGCGCCTTCGCGTCCGCCGTGCGGGCATAGGCCTTGCGCAGCTCGTCGTGCACGTCGGCGTAGGTGGCCACCGTGGAGCGCACGTTGACGCCGATGGGCGTGGCGTCGATGAGCTTGACCTGCCCGATGCCGTCGGCGGCAACGGCCTTCACGTGCTCCGGCAGCCGACCGCCCCGTATGGACGCCTCCAGCGCCGGTATCAGGCTCTCCAGGACCATGGTGGTCTTGCCCGAGCCGGATACGCCGGTGACCGCGATCAGCCTCCCCTTCGGAAAGTCGACCTCCAGCGGCTTCACCGTGTGTATCTGACCTGTGGACAGGTGGATGGTCCCCATTGCGAACATCTCTCCCGGCGGGACGCGCCTGCCCGCCCGGACAGTCCTTTCCCCCGTGAGAAAGCCGCCGATGCGGGACGCCGGGTCACGCTCCGCCTGGGCAAGCGGGCCCTGGACGACGATCTCACCGCCGGCCGCGCCAGCCCCCGGTCCCAGCTCGACGAGCCAGTCCGCCTGGCGGAGCACGCTTGTGTCGTGGTCCACCAGCACCACCGAGTTGCCGTCGGCCACCAGGTCCCGCATCACCCCGGTCAGCCCCTCCAGATTCGACGGGTGCAGACCGATGGACGGCTCGTCCAGCACATACAGCACGCCGGTGGTACGGTTGCGCACGGCTCTGGCAAGCTGCATCCGCTGGCGCTCGCCGGTGGAGAGCGTGGAGGCGGCCCGGTCCAGCGTCAGGTAGGAAAGCCCCAAATCGGTCAGGCGTTTGGCCGCGCCCTGGAACGACTGGCATATGCTCTCCGCCATAGGCCGCATTTCCTCCGGCAGCGATCCCGGCACGCCGTCCACCCATGTAATAAGCTCGGCCAAGGTCATCTGGCACGCCTGGGCCAATGATATGCCCCGGAGCTTTGGCGCGCGAGCCGCGTCGCTGAGCCTGGTCCCGCCGCAGTCCGGGCACACGTCCTGGCGCAGGAATTTCTCCACCCGCTTCATGCCCTTCTCGTCCTTCACCTTCGCCAAGGCGTTCTCCACGGTATAGGTGGCGTTGAAGTAGGTGAAGTCCATGTCGCCGGCGGCGCCGCTGGTCTTGTTCTGATAGATGATGTTCTTCTTGACGGCGGGGCCGTGAAAGACGATGTCCCGCTCCCGTTCGGTCAGCTCCCGGAAGGGCACGTCGGTGCGAACGCCCATCTCCCTGGCGATGTCCTTCATCAGCGACCACATCAGCGTCTGCCAGGGGGCCACCGCCCCCTGGTCGATGGACAAAGACTCGTCCGGCACCAGCGTGGCCTCGTCCACCGTGCGCACCACGCCCGTGCCGTCGCAGGTCTTGCAGGCGCCCTGGCTGTTGAAGGCCAGCTCCTCCGCGCCGGGGGCGAAAAAGCTCTCGCCGCACACGGGGCACGTCAGCGGCTGGCCCGCCGCCACACGCAGGGACGGCGGCACGTAGTGCCCGTTGGGGCAGCGGTGGCTGGCCAGCCGGGAGTACATCAGCCGCAGGCTGTTCAAAAGCTCCGTCCCGGTGCCAAAGGTGCTGCGGATGCCGGGCACGCCGGGCCGCTGGCGCAGGGCCAGCGCCGCCGGGACGTACAGCACCTGGTCCACCTGCGCCTTTTCCGCCTGGGTCATCCGCCGGCGGGTATAGGTGGACAGGGATTCCAGATAGCGTCTGGACCCCTCCGCGTACAAAATGCCCAGCGCCAGGGAGGATTTGCCGGACCCGGACACGCCCGCGATAGCCACGATCCTGCCCAGCGGTATGTCCACGTCGATGTTTTTCAGGTTGTGCACCCGTCCGCCGCGTATGACGATCCGCTCCGGCGTATTGCGCTCTTCCCCGTTCATAAACGACCCTCCCCGTCTCATTTATGACGCCATTATAGCAAAAAACGCCCCAAATGGGGAGGGTTTTGCTGGCGTGCTATGGAAAATACGGTGGATATCCTGTATAATAGCGTCATGGCTCAAAAACAGACTGCTTTCAGGAGGCGCACGATATGAGAAGGACAAAAATCATCTGCACGCTTGGTCCCGCTGTGGACAGCGAGGAAAAGATCCGCGGCCTGATCCGCGCGGGCATGGACGCCGCCCGGTTCAATTTCTCCCACGGCACCCATGAGGAGCATCTGAAACGGCTCCATCTGCTCAACTCCGTTCGGGACACCATCAGCCGCCCCGTGGCCACGGTGCTGGACACCAAGGGCCCGGAGATCCGCATCCGCACCTTTGCGGAAAACTCCGTGACCCTGACGGAGGGGGACGCCTTCACCCTGACCACCGAGGACGCGGTGGGGGACAGTCATCGGGTGGCGGTCACCTATAAGGAGCTGCACAACGAGGTGGCCCCCGGCCAGCAGATCTTGATCGACGACGGCCTGGTGGCCATCCGGGTGGAGAAGATCGACGGCCGGGAGATCGTCTGCCGGGTGGAGAACGGCGGCGTTCTGTCCAACCACAAGTCCATCAACATCCCCGGCGCCAGCATCCATCTGCCCGCTATCACGGACAAGGATATCGAGGACATCCGCTTCGGCGTGGAGAACGACTTCGATTTCATTGCCGCCTCCTTTGTCCGCAAGGCCAGCGACGTACAGGCCATCCGTGAGGTCCTGCATGAATGCGGCGGCGACGGCGTGCGCATCATCGCCAAGATCGAGAACCAGGAAGGCGTGGACAACATGGATGAGATCATCATGGCCGCCGACGGCGTCATGGTGGCTCGCGGCGACCTGGGCGTGGAGATCCCCGCTGCCCGTGTGCCCATCATCCAGAAGAAGATGATCGACAAGTGCCTGCTGGAGAGCAAGCCCGTCATCACCGCCACCCAGATGCTGGACTCCATGATACGCAATCCCCGGCCCACGCGGGCGGAGGTGTCCGACGTGGCCAACGCCGTGTTCGACGGCACAAGCTGCGTCATGCTCTCCGGCGAGACCGCCAGCGGCAAGTACCCCATCGAGGCCCTCACCGCCATGGCCGATATCGTCACGGAGGCGGAGTCCGCCGCGGGCTATTGGCGGGAGTTCAAGGAGTTCGAGAAGATCTCGGCCCCCTCCATCAGCGACGCCATCACCCACACCAGCGCCATTACCGCCAAGGACCTGAACGCGGCGGCCATCCTGACCGCCACGGCCTCCGGCAGCACCGCCCGCATGATCGCCCGGTTCCGGCCCGCCTGCCCGGTGGTGGCCCTGACCATGCATGAGCGGGTCCGCCGGCAGTTGGCCCTGTGCTGGGGCACCATCCCGGTGCTCACCGGCGAGGTGACCAGCACCGACCGGATCATGGCCATGGCCTGTGAGGTGGCGGTGAAGGAGCGGCTCGTGAAGCTGGACGACACGGTGGTCATCACCGCGGGCGTGCCCCTGGGCCGCACCGGCCACACCAACCTTCTCAAGGCCCATGTCATCGACGAAGACGATCTGCTGTGACTAAGTTTACATAATTTACCGCCGCGGACAAATGTCCGCGGCGGTGCCGCATGCCCTACCTGACCCCGCCTTCCGCGCTTTTCAACACCATGCCCTACAGCGGAGCAATTCAATGCAAGCCCCCGTGGTGGCCATTGGCCACCCCGGGGGCTTGGTCCGAGTGACAGGGTTCGAACCTGCGGCCTGGTGGTCCCAAACCACCCGCGCTACCAACTGCGCTACACCCGGATAAGAGGCCGCCGCGGTCCGCGACGACCCCTATACTATATTCTCTCAGCCCGCTGCTGTCAAGTCAGTCCGTCCGTTTCGCGCCCCAGAAGAACAGCGCCACGGTGCCTGGACCGGTGTGGGAGCCGATGGTGGTGCCGATGGAGTTGATGAGCACCTTGCCATTTAGTTTCGGGAAGCGCTCCTCCACCAGCCGTGCCACCTCCCGTGCGTCCTCCGGACAGGCGGAGTTGGAGATATAGCACTTGCCGTCGTAGCCCAAGCCCCCGTCCGCGTACTTCTCCATCTTGTCCACGATGGCGCGGATGACCTTTTTCTTGGTGCGTATCTTCTCCCTTGGAATGAGCCGACCCATATAGTCCACGTTCATCAGCGGGCAGATATTCAGCACGCCGCCGAACACCCCCGCCGCCTTGGAGATACGCCCGCCCTTGACGAAGAAGGTCAGGTCCGTGGAGAAGAACCAGTGGTGCAGCCGCAGGCGGTTTTCCTCTGCCCAGGCGTGCAGCTCGTCGATGTCCATGCCCTCGTCCCGCTTGTCCGCCAGGCCGTCCATCAGAAGCCCGTACCCCGACGACGCGGCCAGGGAGTCCACGATGTAGATCTTCCTGTCCGGGTACCGCTCCCGCGCGATAGCCGCCGCGTTCACGGCAGAGTTATAGGACCCGGAGATGCCGGAGGATAAGGTCAGGTGCAACATGTCCTTGCCCTGTTCCAGAAATGGCGTGAAGTAATTCAAATACTCGGAGATGTTCACCTGTGCCGTTCTTGTGTCGGCCCCGTTTGTCATGGCCTCGTAAAACTTATCGAAGGGCATGGACTGGCCCAGATCGTCCGGGTACTCCTTGCCGTCCAGGAAGTAGTGGAAGCACACGTACCGGATGTCCCGGCTGTCCAGGTGTTCTTTGGACAGGTCTGCTGTGGAGCAGCAGCTCAAAATATAGTCGCTCATGGATGGTCCTCCTTGCGTTATCTTCCCACATTGTACCGCACGTCCGCCGCCAGCGGCAACCTATCCCTTATGGAAATTTCTCTCAAAGCTGAACCGGGCCGTAGAACTGATTCTACGGCCCGGTCGATTCATTCTACGATATGGAGAATCCCAGTGTTTTCAAGCCTTTCGGCGGCGTATATGGAAGCACAGCACCACCAATATCTCCGCCGGGATGAGGATGAGGAAAAGCTGCCAGGGATTGCGCTTGAGCAAAAACAGGAACACCAGCGTGACGATGGTCGCCACCAAAAGCATGACGATGATCATATTATGCCGGCCCTTGTTCCACACGGAGTTGAGCACCAGCAGCGTGATCAGGCTCACCGGCACGGCGCAGGCGAATATCAGCCACACGGTCACGTCCAGCGCCAGCCAGAACACCACGAACATGATGACCGCCATGGTCCATATGCCCACGATGGCCACCAGCGTCACCATACCGCTGGAGAACGTAGGCGCTGCTGCCTTTTCCTCTGCCCTGGCCTTGGCCGCCGGGTCCTGCCAGGCGGTGTCGTCGTGCAAAAGCTCGTCCACCGTCAGGCCGTATATCTGCGCCAGCCGCATCAGGCTGTAAGCGTCGGGCACGGACTCGCCCCGCTCCCACTTGGAGACGGTCTTGTCGGAGTAATTGAGCTTTTCGCCCAGCTCCGCCTGGGTCATGCCGGCCTTCTGCCGCAGCTTGATGAGGTTGCTGGCCACCACCAGCTTCAGCTCGTCCATCGGCACGCCTCCCGTCCTGCTTTATAATAAGTTTATTTTATCACACCACCGCGCTTTTCGCAAGGCGCACGCTGTTTCACCGCCCGGTATCCGCCCACCCGGCCCATAGGCTCCCCGTCCAGGTTGAGGGACGCGGCCGCGTCCACGGTGACGGCAACTTCCCGCCCGAAGCGCACGTCGCACTGGGGAAGGCTTCCGTGCTTGCCGGCCAGGGCCTTGGGCAGCTTGAACAGCGCCCCCACCCGGCCCATGCTGTGCAGCACCACGCAGCACAGCTTATCGCTCAGCCTGTCCTGGTCCGGCGCCAGCTTCTGCCCCCCGCCCACGAACCGGCCGTTGAACGCCGAGGCCACCCACACCCGCTCGTATGTCCTGCTCTCCCCGTCCACGGTGACCGTGGCGCGGAACGGGTGAAAGTCCCGGAACAGCAGCCGCAGCGTCAGCCGGATGTAGTTCACCGGCCTTCCCAGCCGCGCCTTTTCCTGCTCCCCCAGCTCGCACACCTGCCCGTCCAGACCCAGGCTTGCGTTGTTGAGAAACCGCCGCCGCCGGCCATTGACCTCGCACACAGGCAGATTTTTTATGTACTCGTTCAGCCGGACCATCCGCGCGTCCTTCCCGTCCAGCACGTCCCGGAGGAAGTCGTTGCCGGTGCCCATCCGCCACACGTACACCGGCGCGGCAGGCACGGCCCCGTTCAGCCCGTTGACGAGATAATGCAGCGTGCCGTCCCCGCCGCAGACGATGGCCTCGTCGTCGGCCTTAAGGCCCAGCAGCAGCGCCGCCGCGTCCGTACCCGTCACGTCCACCAGCTCCGGCGTCATGCCCCGGCAGCGCTCCCCGGCGGCGGCGAGCACCGCGTCCAGGCCCTCGGTGCCCCGGCCGTTGTTGGCGTTGGGATTGAACAGTATGTATACCATCTTGGCGTCTCTCTTTCTGCCGCTTTTTTCTTATTATAGACCATCCCAACCCATTCGTAAAGCCGCTTTGCTGTCCGGTTTATAGGACTTCCCGCCGGGTATGATGAAGACGCTGAAAGGAGGCGCTTACAGATGCGCGGCTATTTTACGAACGCGGGATTTTACGGTCTGGTGGACGGTCAGTACATGCTCTTCTCCGGCGAGGCGGAGTACTACGAATATTTTTCCGACAACGGTGAAGATGCCTCTTGACAAACGCGCTTTTTTGCTTTATAGTTTTAAACAGCGAATTTCATACAGGCGAGATAGGGATTTTCTAACATAGTGTGTAGTCAACTTCATATATCTGGCGCCGGGATTTTTTCGCGAGGCGAGACGGGCCGCTGAAGCCATACTTTGTGTATGGCGAAGTGGGCCAACGAAGCATCGCGGAAAAAGACCAAGCCAGCGGAGACAGTTCGTGACCATCCTGTCTTTAAAAAAAACTACGGCGAGGGATCGTTAAACACCGGGGCGTAGTTGCGCCCCGGTTTTTTCTGTCCCGGGAAGGAAAACTGAATGAACGAGTTGATCCTGGCGGCCTCGGTGGTATTCATCTTCGGGGCGGTGCTGCTGGCCTACCGGCTGTTCGGGGACCAGGGGCTGTACGCCATGACGGTGGCGGTGACCATCCTGTCCAACATCGAGGTACTGATCTTGGTGGTGGCCTTTGGCATGGAGCAGACGTTGGGGAACGTGCTGTTCGCGGCCACATTCCTGATCACGGACATCCTCAGCGAGAACACCGGCAAAAAAGCGGCCAACCGCGCGGTGTTTCTGGGCATATTCGCCTCGGCGTTCTTCGCGCTGCTGACGGCCAGTTGGATGCTGTACCGCCCGGCGGACAGCGACTGGGCGATGCCCTCCATCCGGACGGTGTTCTCCACCACCCCGCGGCTGGTGCTGGCCAGCATGACGGTGTACGCGGTGAGCCAGCTTTTGGACGTGTGGCTATACCACAAGTGGTGGGACTTCACCGAAAAAAAGTACGGCGACCACCGGCGGTTTTTGTGGCTTCGCAACAACGGCTCCACGCTGATAAGCCAGTTCGTCAACACGGTCCTGTTCAATCTGGCCGCGTTCGCGGGAGTGGAGGGCTACACGCCGTCGCTTCTCGCCAGCATCATCCTCTCCGGGTACGTCATCTATGTGGTGACCAGCCTTCTGGACACCCCGGTAGTCTATCTGGCCCGGAAAATACACGATAAAAAGCCACGCCCATCCGGGTGTGACCGGCGGAAAAGCCGGGCAGAGGAAACCCCTCTGCCCGGTGTTTTCGTCAATGGTGTCCCCAGCATAGCCGGGGACGCTCCTTTTTCAAAGCCTCCCCTGTGCAAGGGGAGGTGGGCGCCGCTTGCGGCGCTCGGAAGGGTTGTAACGATGATATCTCCGCCAGCCCCGCCGCACCTTGTAGCTTTCTTTTCACATGCGTGATATAATTGCACTGAATGATTCATAAGACGTGCTCTATGAGAAACGCACACGCAGAGAGAAGGTGCAGCCATGTTCAATCGGGAGAAAAAGCGCCGACGCCGCCTGGACGCGGCCTTTGGAAAGGTTCCGGACGTGTACTACACGGACGGGGATATGGACCGCATCCGTGCCTGGTATGACTGGCGGCGCGAGCGGGAACCGGAATCCTACGCGGTAGACGATGTGACCTGGCATGACCTGGACATGGACAGGGTTTTTCGCAGGATAAACCCCGGTCTGTCCACGCCTGGCGAGCAGGTCCTCTACGACACCCTTCGCCATCCGGCCCTGACGGCGCATGAATATGAAGCGCGCGCCCGGTTCATACGGCTCATGGAGAGCGACGGCGCGCTGCGGCTGAAAGCGCAGGTGATACTGGACAAGCTCGGTCGGACCCGGCGCGCGGACCTTTGCACGGCCTTTCAGCCGGAGCCGCGCGGCTTCTTGATGCTGGCGGTCTACAGCACCCTGGCGGTCGTGCTGGTGGCCGCTTTTGTCCTGGGACTTTTAGGCGTCGTCAACATCACCGTGGCCCTGATGCTGTTCCCCGTCAACTTTCTCATCCGGGACAGAGCCCTTCGGCGGGTGCGCCGTGAGTTTGATACGGTCAATTACTGCGTGTCGCAGCTCTACGCCCTGCGGCGGATACGGAGACTGGACTGTCCCGCCCTGGACAGGGAACTGCGCGCCGGATACGCGGCGCTGGACCGGATGAAAGCCGTGCTCAGCACCGGCGGCGTGGCGTCTATGGAGAACGGCGGCGCCGGCGACCTTTTGGCCTCGGCGCTGCTGCTGGACCTGATCGCCTATGAGTATCTGAAAAACCGCCTTTGGACCCATCATGAGGACCTGACGGCGGTATTTGATGCCCTGGGACGGCTGGACACGGCCATTGCCGCGGCGTCCTGGCGGCAGAGCATGCCCTTTTACGCCGTGCCGGAGCTGACCTTCGAGGGGGATATTTGGTTGCAGGCCGCCGGGATCGTCCATCCTCTTTTGCAAGACGCCGTGCCGAACGACCTGGACCTGGGCAAGTCCATGCTGCTGACCGGCTCCAACGCCTCCGGCAAGAGCACGTATCTGCGCGCCGTTATACTGAACGCGCTGCTGGCGCAGAGCTTATGCACGGCCGCGGCGGAGCGCTGGCGAGGCCGTGCGTTTACCCTCTACACATCCATGGCCCTGTCTGACGACCTGATGGCAGGCGAGAGCTATTATGTGACGGAGATCAAGTCTATCCGGCGTATTCTGGCTGCCAGTGGCGGGCAAGCCCCCCTTCTCTGCGCCGTAGACGAGGTACTGCGGGGCACCAACACGGCGGAACGCGTTGCCGCGTCAAGCGCCATCCTGGAACAATTATCCGCCGCCGGCGCCGCGGTCATAGCTGCCACCCACGACCTGGAATTGTGTACGCTCCTGGCGGATGAATATCGTATGTTTCATTTTCAGGAAACGGTAGGGCAGGACCAAATGCTTTTTGACTATAAGCTGCGGCCTGGTCCTGCCCACAGTCGCAACGCGATCCGGCTGTTGGGGCTCATGGGCTTTGCGCCGGAATTGGTACAGGAGGCTGAGTGCCGGGCAAAGGGGTATCTGGACACAGGAAAATGGACAAAGACATAAATGCTGTCCCCGGCTTACGCCGAAGGTGTCCCCGGCCCCGCCGGGGACATTCCTTTTTCAAAGCCTCCCCTGTGTAAGGGGAGGTGTCAGCGCTCCGCGCTGACGGAGGTGTTGTCAACACCCTTTTCTTTTTATATCTGACGTGGTAAAATGGTAAAAAACAAAGTACAGGGGGACCCGTTATGCTGCAAGACAACAAGATCCTTGTGGGAAAAGGCGACGCGCCCGTCTATCTTCTGCCCAGCATGTCCAACCGCCACGGCCTGATCGCCGGCGCCACCGGCACGGGCAAGACCGTCACGCTGAAGGTCCTGGCGGAGGGCTTTTCGGACATGGGTGTGCCCGTGTTCCTGGCGGACATAAAAGGCGACGTGTCCGGCACGGCACTGGCCGGCACGGACAGCGACAAAATGCGCGAGCGTCTCCATAACGTGGGGGTGGACCCGGCGACGTTCAAGTACGCCGGCTATCCCTGCCGGTTCTGGGACGTGTTCGGCAAAGGCGGCATCCCCGTCCGCGCCACGGTGACGGACGTGGGACCGGTGCTGTTGAGCCGGCTGCTTGGCCTTTCCGACGTGCAGGAGGGGGTGCTGAACATCGCCTTCCGTGTGGCGGATGACAACGGCTGGGAGCTGATCGACTTAAAGGACCTGCGGGCCATGCTGGCCTGGCTCGGCGAGCACCGTGCCGATTTCGTCCATACATACGGCAACGTGACCAGCCAGAGCGTAGGCGCGGTGCAGCGCTCGCTACTGGCGCTGGAAAACGACGGCGCTGCGGACTTTTTCGGCGAGCCCACTCTGGACATCGGCGACTGGATGCAGACCGCCTCCGACGGCCGGGGCACGGTGAACATTTTGCACTGCGTGGAGCTGGCCCAAAAGCCGCTTCTTTACGCCACGTTCATGCTGTGGATGCTCTCGGAGCTGTTCGAGGCTCTGCCGGAGGCAGGCGACGCCGACAAGCCCAAGTTGGTTTTCTTCTTTGACGAGGCCCACATGCTCTTTGCCGACGCCCCCAAGGCGCTGGTGGAGAAGGTGACGCAGGTGGTCAAGCTCATCCGCAGCAAGGGCGTGGGCGTGTTCTTCATCACCCAGAATCCCGCCGACATCCCCGACCAGGTCCTGTCCCAGCTGGGCAACCGCATCCAGCACGCCCTGCGTGCCTACACCCCCGCGGAGCAGAAGGCGGTGCGCGCCGCGGCCCAGAGCTTCCGGGCCAACCCGGCCTTCAAGACCGAGGACGCCATCGGCCAGCTTGGCACCGGCGTTGCGCTGGTGTCGGTGCTGGACAGCGAGGGCGTGCCCACGGTGGTGGAAAAGACCACCATCTGCCCGCCGGCGAGCTCTCTGGACGGCATGGATATGGCCGCGCGTGCCATGGTGGTTGCCAACGACGCGCTGTACGGCAAATATAAGGACGCGGTGGACCCCCGCTCGGCCTATGAGATATTGACCGAGCAGGCCCAGGCCGCCGCCGAGGAACAAGCCCAGGCCGAAGCCGCCGCCGAAGCGGAGAAGCAGGCCAAAGAGGAGGCCAAGGCCCAGGCCGCCGCCGAAAAGCAGGCTCTCGCGGAGCAAAAAGCCGCCGAGAAGGCCGCCCGGGAGGAGGAAAAGGCCCTCCGTGCCCAGTACAAGGCCGAGGGCCGGGACAAGTACGGCCGCACCAAGATGGAGCAGAGCATCGTCAAGGCCAGCCGCAATACCGCCAAGAGCATGGGCCGTCAGCTCACCCGCAACATCACCCGCGGTCTTCTGGGCAACTCCAGCAAGACCGTGCGCAACGCGGCCAGCCAGTTCGCCGGCAACATGGTCAGCGACCTGATCGGCGGATTTTTCAAATAATTTTTTGAAATTTTTCTGACCCTTGCAATAAAAACCCCTTCCCGCGCATTACTTGATCGACAGGAGACAGTTGGCAATGGACATGGGAGCGAGAACGGAAACGGACTGGTCCGCTGAGCAGGCGTTTTTACGGGAGCTCTTGGCGCAGACGGCCCGGGGCGACCGGGAGGCGTTCGGCAGGTTATATGCCGCCACTCGAGGGGCGGTGTACGCCATGGCGCTGGGCGTGCTGAAAAACGCCGAGGACGCCGCCGACGTGACCCAGGAGACCTTTGTCCGGGTGTGGTCCGTGGCCGGCCAGTACCGGCCCGACGGCTCGCCGATGGCCTGGCTTCTGACCGTGGCCCGGAACCTGGCCCGCATGAAGCTGCGCCAGGACGGCCGCCGCGCGGACCTGACCGAGGCGGAGTGGGACGCCATCCCCGCCAAGGCGGAGGCTGTCGCGGCGGAGGACCGGGCTGTGCTGCAAACGGCCCTGGCCGCGCTGGACGACGAGACGCGCCGGATCGTGCTTCTGCACGCCGCCAGCGGCTTAAAGCACCGGGAAATAGCCGCGCTTCTGGAGATGCCCCTCGCCACTGTCCTGTCCAAGTATCAACGCGCACTGAAAAAAATGAGAGCCAAACTGGAAGGAGGAGACGCCCTGTGACGGACCAGGAGCTTATGCAGCGCCTGAAAAGCGCGCTGGATGCCGCGGCCCCCGACGACTTCGGGGACGTCCTCTCCCGGTGTGAGGCGGGAAAGGGGACTGTGATCGACATGAAAAACGCGGCCAATAACAACAATACCAATAATACCAACAACGGCAAAAAGACCTGGAAACGGGCTCTGATCGCGGCCTGTCTGGCCCTGGTGGTCCTGGCGGGCGGAGGCGGCGGCTTTGCCTACCAGCAGGCCCACGCCGTGGCCTCCATCGTGAGCCTGGACGTGAACCCCAGCATCGAGCTTACGGTGAACAGGCGGGAGAAGGTCCTCACCTGCAAGGGCCTGAACGCGGAGGCGGCCGTGGTCCTCATGGACATGGACGGCGGCCACGATTTGGAAGGGGCCAAGCTGGACGTGGCGGTGAACGCCATCGTGGGGGCTCTGGTCCGCAACGGGTATCTGGACAACCTGGACAGCGCCATTTTGATCTCCGTGGAGGATTCCGACGCCGCCCGCGGCGAGCGCATCCAGCAGGAGCTTACACAGACCGTAGGCGGCACGCTGCAAAGCGCGGCCAACAACGCCGCCGTGCTGACCCAGACCGTGGCGGCGGACAAGGCGCTGGACACCCAGGCCCAGCAGAACAACATCTCCACCGGCAAGGCGTATCTGGTCGAGCAGGTGATGGCCATCGACCCGGACCTGACCTTTGAGGGTCTGGCGGGCTTAAGCGTGGAGGAACTGCGGGACCTGATCAAGACCGGCGTGCCCGGCATGCCCATCGGCCGGGACGCGGCGCTGCAGGCGGTGCTGGACGGCCTGGGTCTTACAAAGGCGGACGTTTCCGGCATGGAGGTGGACCCGGAGCTGGACGAGCGCACCCCCTGCTATGAGGTGGAGCTGGTCATCGACGGCCGGGAGCGGGACTTCGGCGTGGACGCCTACACCGGCGAGGTGATAACCGGCCTGGATGTCCGGACCGGCCCCGGCCCCGCTCTGCCCGCCTCCAACGACGATATCGGCGAGGACGCGGCCTACGCCGCGGCGCTTGCCAAGGCCGGCGTTTCCGAGAGCGACGTGACCTGGTCCAAGGTGAAGCGGGACTATGACGATGGACGGCTGGAATATGAAGTGGAGTTTCGCACCGTGGGCATGGAATACGACTGCACCGTGGACGCCGCCACCGGCGATATCCGGGACTGGGATACCGAGCGTCTCCCCGGCGCGCTGACTGACCCCGCTCCCGCTGCGCCCCAGGTCACCAACGCCCCGGCTGTGACGAACGCCCCTACGGCTCAGACCGGTGATATCGGCGAGGACGCGGCTTACGCCGCGGCGCTTGCGGAGGCTGGCGTTTCCGAGAGCGACGTGACCTGGTCCAAGGTGAAGCGGGACTATGACGACGGACGACTGGAATACGAGGTGGAGTTCCGCACGGCCGGCACGGAGTACGAGTGCACCGTGGACGCCGCCACCGGCGACGTGTGGGAGCTGGAAAGCGAGCCCGTCGAGGGCTGGTTCGACGACTGAATTTCCCATTTTGGGAAAAAATAAGCAAAGCGGGCAGGTCTGACATTGACCTGCCCGCAACAGCATGATAAGAAGGTGACCGGGATGACCCTGCGGCAGCGGAAAAAGCGCATATTCGACATCATCCAGATCGGCAAGCGGGACGACTGGCCCAGCCGGCTTTTTGACTTGGCGCTGATCTTCATGATCCTGCTGAACCTGTTCATCGCCATCTTTGCCACGTTTGAGGTCTCCAAGCCCTACCACGGCCTGATCGCCCGCATCGACCAGGTGACGGTGTACGCCTTCACGGCGGAGTATCTCCTGCGGGTGTGGACGGCGGAGTTTCTCTATCCGGGCACGGGAAAGCTTCGCGCCTCGCTCCGGTACATGACTTCCTTCAACGGCATCGTCGACCTTTTGAGCTTCTTCCCCTACTATCTGCCCGTCTTCCTGCCCCAGGGAGCGGTGGCGTTCCGGATGTTCCGCGTCGTGCGCATATTGCGGCTTTTCCAGATCAACGCCTACTATGACGCGCTGAACGTGATCGGCGCGGTCCTGCGCAGCAAGCGGGACCAGCTATTGAGCTCCATCTTCATCATCCTGGTGCTGATGACGGCCTCGTCCCTCATCATGTACGGCCTGGAGCATCAGGCACAGCCGGAGGTATTCCAAAACGCCTTTTCCGGCATGTGGTGGGCGGTGTCCACGCTGCTCACCGTGGGCTACGGGGACATCTACCCGGTCACCATGGCGGGCCGGGTATTCGGCATGATCCTGACGTTTCTCGGCGTGGGCATGGTGGCCATCCCCACCGGCATCCTGTCCGCCGGCTTCGTGGAGCAGTACCACCGCCTGGAGCAGCTGGAGGCCACGGGGCTGGACGTGCGCTTTGTGCGCCTTGAATTGGGACCGGACCACCCCTGGACGGGCAAGGCGCTTAGAGAGCTTCCCCTGCCGCCGGACCTGTTCCCGGCCATCGTCCAGCGGGGCGACGGAGCCCTGACCCCCCGGCCGGACACGGTCCTGCAACCGGGGGACAATCTGGTCCTGGGGTCCCAGACCGGCCAGGACGAGCTGGGCATCGACTTAAAGCGCGTGGTCCTGCGGAAGAAAAATCCCTGGGTAGGCCAGCGTGTCCGGGACCTGGACCTGTCCCGCCGGAGCCTCATTGTAACGGTCACCCGTGACGGCCATTCCCAGGTCCCGGACGGCGGCTTCCGCCTCCAACCCGGCGACGCGGTGCTGCTGTACACGAAGAAATATGTGCGCAATTCCAAAGACGTGAGCGTATAAGGTGTCCCCGGCAAAGCCGGGGACAGCGTTGGATTTTAATCCTCATGCCCCTCGCGCCGCAGCGCGGCCCCCTCTGACGAGGGGGCTGTCAGCGCTCCGCGCTGACTGAGGGAGAGATATTTAAATCCTCTTCCTTATTGTCTGGGGTCCCCACGCGGTACGCTTACCGCGTGGGGAGAGGAAGAGCCGCACGCTATCCGGGATTTGCCGCTTGCGGCGAATCCCGGCCTAGCTGTGCGTGCTCCGACGAACGGCTCCCTTGTGTAAAGAGAGCTGTCACCGCCTAAAGGCGCTGACGGAAGGGTTGTTCCATTTCAAAACACCTTCTCGTAACACACCCGCACGGGGTCGTGCTCCACCGTGTCCGTGAGCGTCACCTTGCCGCAATATCCATACCCCCGCCGCTCCAAGAGCCGCCGCATGGTCTTGTTGTCCGCGTGGGTATCCACCCGCACGCTGCCATATCCACGGCCCAACGCCAAATCCTCGCAAAGCTGCATCATCTCGTCCGCCAGACCCCGGCCCCGGTAGGCGGCCTTCACCGCCGTCCGGTGGATGGTGGCGTAAGCGGCGCCGTCCGCGGTCTTCCACGCCCCGTCGATGGCGGCGTAGTCCGGCTCCGGCCGGAGATACAGCGTGATCACCCCGGCGGGAGCGTCCTCATGGGTGAACAGCCAGCAGGACCCCTCTGTAATGTCCCGGCGGAAGACGGCCTCGTTGGGGAAATCGTCCTGCCACTGGTCCACGCCGCACGCCTTCATATACGCGCTGGCCTCGGCCGTGATGGCGAGTAGATCCGGGATGTCCTCCACCGTGGCCGCGCGGCAGTCATAGCGGAGCTTTTCCCGGCCGGTGAGCCGGGCCACGGTCAATTTATCCGCCTCGGTCTGAGGCTGGAAGGCGTCGAAGAGGTCGGGCCGTCGCTCCTTGGTACGGATGAGCTGCTGTTCCCGCCGCCACAGGTCAACGTCCCGGTGGTCCCCCCGGCGCAGCACCTCCGGCACCGCCAGACCCTCCCACACGTCTGGCCTGGTGTACTGGGGGTACTCCAACAGCCCCTCCCAGTGGCTCTCTCCCATATAGCACGCCGGGTCGGACAGCACACCCGGCACCATGCGGCACACGCTGTCCGCCACGGCCATGGCCGGTATCTCCCCGCCGGTGAGCACGAAATCCCCCACGCTCAGCTCCTCGTCGCAGCACTTCTCGATGAACCGCTCGTCCACGCCCTCATAGTGGCCGCAGACCAGCACCAGGTGGTCGTAGTTATTGACCAGCCGCCGGGCGTGGCCCTGGTCGAACCGGGCCCCCTGGGGGGACATGTAGATGACCCGGCGTTTCCTCTCGCCGGCCTGCTCCGCCACCCAGTCCAGGCAGGATTTTAAGGGCTGTGCCATCATGACGCAGCCCCAGCCGCCGCCGTAGGGGTAATCGTCCACCTGCTGCTGTTTGTTGTCGGTGAAGTCCCGTATCTGCACGCAGTTGATCTCAATAAGACCTTTCCTGGCCGCTCTGCCCAGAATGGAGGCCTCCATCATAGGCCGCACCGCGTCGGGAAACAATGTGAGGATGTCGATACGCATAACGCACTCCTTTTTCAAAGCCGCCCTCCGATCAAGAAGGTGTCCCCGTCTTTGCCGGGGACAGCGTTGGATTTTAATGTTTCTCTCCCTCCGACCCGGCTGCCGCCGGGCCACCTCCCCCGTCAGGGGGAGGCGGGGGCTTTGCCCCCGAAATCGGCCCCAACGGGGCCGGCCCCCTCTGACGAGGGGGCTGTCAGCGCTTCGCGCTGACTGAGGGAGAGAACAATTTCAAAACATCTCTTTCAACCTCAAACTCGCCGCATACAGCTCATTCTTGCTATACGTGTTGGCCTCGTCGGCCAGCACCGCTTTGATGGCGTCTTTGGCCCGGCAATTCTCCCGCACCATGGCGTCCACCAGCAGCGCCTCCGGGCTCACCACGTGCTCCTGCTTTGGTTCCAGGTATTCCTCCGCCAGCTCCACCACCAGGCAGAACTCCCCCTTCTCATACTCCCCTTTTGCCAGCAATTGGTCCCGCACCTCGCTCGGCGCGCCACGGAACGCCGCCTCATGCAGCTTGGTCAGGTCGTTGCACAGGCACATCTGACAGGTTACCGCCTCTCGGATGAAGTACTCCACCGCGTCCATCACCCGCTTTGGCGACTCGTAAAACACCTGGGTCCGCACCGCGCTCCGGCGCATTTGGTCCAGCAGCCGTCCCCTGTCCGCGTTCTCCCGCGGGAAGAACCCCCGGAACACGAACGCGCTCAGGTCGAACCCGGACACGCTCAGAGCCGTCACCGCCGCGCAGGCTCCCGGCACGCCAACGACCCGCACGCCCTCCGCCACGGCGCTTTTTATCAGCTCGTTGCCGGGGTCGGAGATGCACGGCGTGCCCGCATCGGTGATCACCGCCACGCTTTGGCCGGCCTTCAAAAGGTCGACGAAATATCTGGCCTTGCCGTGCTCGTTGAACTTGTGGTTGCTGGCCAGCTTCCCGGCCCGGATGCCCAGCTTGTTCAAAAGCACCACGCTCCGGCGGGTGTCCTCCGCGGCGATCACGTCGGCCCGCTCCAAAATATCCATGCCCCGCGGGCTCATATCCCGGGCGTTGCCGATGGGTGTGGCCACGATGAACAGCACCCCATAGCCGTTTTCCGTCTGCATTTTATCCATAATTCATTCCTCCGCCCCGCTGCTGTCCGTTTTTTGGGACTGACCGCGGGGTATCCTGCTGTCATAACCAAAAAGGAGGGTCATTCCGATGTCAAAGAAAAAGAAAGTACTCAACCATATCCTGTTCTGGGGCGTGCTTATCCTGGCCTTCACCGCCGAGGGCTGGATGGATGCCATTTGCCGCTTAGTATTCTAATCATACAGCGCCGCCAACGCCCTTGCGTGGTCCCGCATAGCCTCCGCCGCCGTGGCGGGGGCTAAAATTTTTGCCCGCGTCCCGAAGCCCCCCAGCCAGCCGAAAAACTGCACATTCACCGCCACGTTCACCGTGACGGAGAAGTGCTCGTCATCCAGCGGCGATAAATGCGCGTCCGCGCCGAACTGGTCCACCACCGGTCCGGCCAGTGCGTTTTCAAAGCTTAAGCGCACGGTCTGCACCTGCCCGGAGAACATGCCGAAGTGGCTGTTGGAATAGGCGGCCATATCCAGCTTTTTGAAGGCCTCCGCCCCCTGACGGGGCTTGTCCGTCTGCGCGATGGCGCTCATCTTGTCCACCCGGTAGTGGCGGATGTCCCCGGCCGCCGGGTCGTAGGCGATGAGATAATAGTTCTCGTTGTCCCACATCAGCGCCCAGGGGCTCACGGCGTAGCGCTTGCCCTCCTTGCGCCAGACACGCTTTTTGTCCACGCCCCAGTCGAAGTACTTGAACGTGATGGCCCTGTCCCCGTCGATGGCGGCGTGTATCTCGTCCACGTTATAATAGATGGACTCGTTCATGGTCTTGATACGCCCCCGGACGTACACCTGCCGGTTCAGCTCCACCGCCTGGTGCTCGCTGGCAAGGTTTTCCAGCTTGCCTATGAGCTCCAGGGACTTCCTCTCCGTGATGAACCGGGACGACTGCACCGCGTCCACCAGCAGCTTCAACTCCGGCAATTGGAAATCCCGCTGGCCGATGAAATACCCGGTGGCGGACCCCACCCGCACGGCCTGTACGTCCAGGCCGAACAGCCGCAGGGCCTCCATGTCGTCATAGATGCTCTTTCGCTCCGCGGCGATGTCCTGCTGGGCCAGGTAGTCGATCATCTGCGCCACCGTCACCGGATGGTCCTCGTCCGACCGGCGCAGCAGATACCGGCACAGGTATAACAGCTTCAGTTTCTGGTTTGCCGACTTTGCCATGACGCGCCTCCTAAAACCGCCCGATGTCGATCTGGTCTACCCGCTCCATTTGCCAGCCCAGAAAAGCGGCCCCGTGGCGGGCGAGATCCTCCCGCCGCGCGCTGCAAAAAAACTGCCGCGCCCCGGCGCTTTTTTTGTCCCCCAGCGCGTCCCGCGCGGAAAGCTCTGCCAGCAGCGTGCCCACGGACGCGGCCCCGGAGTCCACCAGCGCCGTGCCCGGCGCCAGCGCCGATTCGATGGCCGCTCTCACGATGGGATAGTGGGTACAGCCCAATATCACCGTGTCCGCACCGGCCTGCCGCACCGGCGCCGCGTATGCCTCCACGGCCGCCAACAGCGCCGGGTCCGACGGGTCCGCGTGCCCGCCCTCGATGAGCGGCACCAGCCTGGGGCACGCCACCGCCGTGACCTCCGCCTCAGGCAAGAGCGCGCGTATCGCCCGCTCATAGGCCCCGCTTCGCACCGTGGCGGCCGTGGCCAGCACGGCGATGCGGCCCGTTTTTGTGCCGGAAGCCGCCTCAGCCGCCGCCGCGCTTATCACGCCGAGCACCGGCGTGCCTCGCGCTTGGCGTACCATAGCGTCCATAGCGTTGGAGGTGGAGGTATTGCACGCCACCAAAATGGCCTTCACGTTTCGGGACAGCAAAAACCGGATGTTGTGGCCGGACAGCGCCGCCAGTTCCGCCGGCGTCCTGTCCCCATACGGCGCGTTGGCCGTGTCCCCCAGGTAGACGAAGCTCTCCCATGGAGCCGCCTTGACCAGCGCCCCCACGGCGGTGAGCCCGCCCAGACCGGAGTCGAATATGCCGATGGGCCGTGTGTCCATAGAGGGTTCCTTTCACAAATCCTTCTTGACGTTCGCCCCCGCCGCGCCTAAAATAGGGACGACAGGAGGCGGACATATGACGAAAACTGTCGGTATCATCGGCGGCATGGGGCCGGCGGCCACCTGCGACCTGATGGAGAAGATCATCGCCCTGACCAGGGCCGCGCGGGACCAGGACCACATCCACGTGCTCGCCGACGTGAACACCGCCATCCCTGACCGGACGGCGGCCATCTTGAGCGGCGGACCGGACCCGGTGCCGGAGATGGTCAAGAGCGCCCGCCGCCTTGTCTCCGCCGGCGCGGAGCTGTTGCTCATGCCCTGCAACACCGCCCACTATTTCTATGCCGACGTGGCCGCGTCTGTGCCCGTCCCGGTGCTGCACATGCCCCGCCTGACGGCCGCCGTGCTGCAAAAGGCGGGGATCAAGACCGCCGGCGTTCTTGCCACGGACGGCACGGTCCGCAGCGGCGTATATGAGACGGCCCTGGCCGATGCCGGCGTCCGGGCCGTATACCCCGGTCAAGCCATGCAGCGCCAGGTCATGCGCCTTATCTACGACGGGGTGAAGGCTCCCACTGTGCCCCTTTCGGACATCCCCGTGGAGGACATTCTGGCCGACGTGCGCGGTCAAGGCGCCGAGACGGTGCTGCTGGCCTGTACGGAGCTGCCCATCGCCTTCCGGGCACTGGGACTATCTGACGGCTGCCTGGACCCCACGCGGGTACTGGCCTTCGCCGCGGTGCAGGCCGCCGGCGCCGAGACGACCACGCCGGACCCCTGGTGAGGTACGGCGAACATTGTAACACGTTCCAAGACTTTACGCAACCTGACCTGTCCCATTCATGGGACAGCGAAAATATAAAAAGGAGAGCACTGTATGTACCAATTGGGATTCATCGGCGTGGGCAACATGGGCGGAGCCCTGGCCCGCGCCGCCGTGAAGGCCACCTCCCCCAAGCGCATCGTCCTGGCCAACCGCACGCCGGAAAAGGCGGCGGCCCTGGCCCAGGAGCTTGGCTGCGCCGCCGGCGACGCCAGGACCGTGGCGTCCACGGCGAAATACATCTTTCTGGGCGTGAAGCCCTACGACATGGCCGCGTGCCTGGCGGAGATCGCCCCGGCGCTGGCCCACCGGGAGCAGGACTATCAGAAGCAGGACCATTTTGTGCTGGTGTCTATGGCCGCGGGGCTGGACACCGCCGCCATCCAGCGTCTGGCCGGCCATGACTGGCCGGTGATACGCCTTTGTCCCAACACCCCCGTAGGCGTAGGCAAGGGACTTGTGGCCTGGTGCGAAAAGGACACGCTTCCCGAGGATGCCCCGGCGCTGATCGCCGCCATGGCCGGCGCGGGTGTGTGGGACGCCTGCCCGGAGCATTTGATGGACGTGGCCAGCGTGATCGGCGGGTGCACCCCGGCGTTTGCCTATATGTTCATTGAGGCGCTGTCCGACGGAGCCGTTGCCTACGGCATGCCCCGCGCCAAGGCTCTTGCCTACGCCGCCGCGGCGGTGGAGGGCGCGGCCGCTCTGGCCCAGGCCGACGGCCGTCATCCCGGCGCATTGAAGGACGCGGTATGCTCTCCCGGCGGCTCCACCATCCAGGGTGTGCTGACCCTGGAGCGCTCCGCCTTCCGCGCCGCCGCCTCCGACGCGGTGCTCGCCGCCGTGGAAAAGACAAAAACCATGGGAAAATAAAAGGTGTCCCCGGCTCCGCCGGGGACGCGTTGGATTTTAATATTTCCTTATTGAACGCCCCCTGTGTAAGGGGGGCTGTCACGCGTTAGCGTGACTGGAGGGTTGTAACAATAGTGTCCCCGCCCCCGTCAAAGGTGTCCCCGGCTCACGCCGTGGACAGCGTTGGATTTTAAATCCCTTTACCTTATCGAAAGCCCCCCTTGTCAAAGGGGGGTGGGCCGCCGTATGGCGGCTCGGGGGGATTGCCGTACGTCCAAGGACAATCCCCCAGTCACCGCCTAAAGGCGCGGCGACAGCCCCCCTTTACACAAAGGGGCCGTTCAATATGGTTGCCGCCCTCCGGGCGGCAATTTGATTTAGCGGCGTCAGCCGCTTCCTAATCGAACGGCCCCCCTGTGTAAGGGGGGCTGTCACGCGTTAGCGTGACTGGAGGGTTGTAACGTCGGATGACAGACAACCCTTCCACCGCGCTTCGCGCGGTCCCCCTCCCCTTGCACAGGGGAGGCTTCAATATGAAAACAGGCGCGGCTATCGGCCGCGCCTTTTTATCCTTTTAAATATTCCTCCCGTGTTAACTCCAGCTGGACGCACCCGTCGGCGACACCCGCTTCCCGGAAACCCGCCGCCCGGTGGATATGGTACGCCGCGTCCCTGGTCGTCTCAAAATCGTTGTGCAGCCGGGAAACGCCATCCACCTTGAACGCCCGGTCCAGCAGCAGCCGAAGGCCCTGCCCGCCGTATCCTTTTCCCCGCTCCGGGGCATAGACCACGATCCCCATATCATGCCAGCCTTGCCCGGCGTTATAGTGGTAATTCACGTCTCCCACAAACGCCCCGTCGCCTCTCCGCTGCAAGAAGGCGTAGAACCGCTCCGGCTCCTTCCCGATAAAGGACTGCTGCAATCTCCGCCATTCCTCTTCCGGCTCCGGGATGCACCCGTCCGGCGGGAACCATGGCGCGTTATAGGCCATCGTCGCCGGGTCGGACATCATTCGCACGTAAAACCAGCCGTCCTCCGGACGGGGAATATATAATTGCAGCTCGTCCTGCATCTTTTCCTCACGCGTCCGCCGTCTCCGTCAAATCGGAGGCACAGTGGGCGCACTTTTTCGCGCCGTAGGGTATCTCGGACAGGCAGAAGGGGCAGATTTTAGTTGTCGGCGCGGCGGGGGCTTCCTCCTTGTGTTTGCGCAGGGAGCTTGCCTTGTTCAGTGCCTTGACCATCAGGAAGATGACGAAGGCCATGATCACAAAGTCGATGACCGCGGAGATGAACGCGCCGTAGTTGAACGTGGTCACGCCCAGCTCCGTGGCGGTGGCCAGGCTGGTGACCTGGGACGCCTCCACCCCCTCCGGCAGCCGGAGTATCACGAACGCGTCGTTGAAGTTGGAATTGCCGGTGATGAAGCCGATGAGCGGCATGAACAGGTCGTTGACGGCTGAGGTCACGATCTTCTGGAACGCCGCGCCGATGATGACGCCCACGGCCAGGTCGATGACGTTGCCCCTGGTGGCAAATTCCTTGAACTCTTTGAAGAACTTTTTCATGTGTCCCACACCTCTTTAGTTATTTTTCCCAATGATACCATGTTCCCCGCCCGCTTGCAAGCGCGGGACAGCGGATTTTTTGCGTCCGGCGACGGTCTTCGACCGCCTTCTCCCCGTCTCTGCGTCATTCTATAGATAAGTACGCGGAAAGGAGGGACAGGCTATGCGTCGGACGCTGTTGTTTTTATTGTCGGCCGTGCTGGCGGCGCTTATCTTTGCCCGCGGCGCGCTTCCCGCGCTGGCCCCGGCGGCGGAGACGATGGCGGCGCTGACCTGGGACCCGGCCGCCTATAACGTGCTGGACCTGGACCTGGCCGCGCCTGCCGAGACGGCGGGCAGCGCCCGTATCGCGGAGATGACGGACTACTTTCTCTCCTGCCGGCCCACGGCCAGGCACGCATACACCGGCGCGCTGGCGGGGGACAACCTGATCGTACTGCTGGCGGACGCCTGGCGGCCCCTTGGCGCGGACGCGGGCAGCGCCCCGGCGCTGGCCAAGCTCCGGTCCGAGGGTATCCGGTTCGCGGACGTGTACGCCCCGGACTGGTACCAGGGTTCCCAGGGCCGCATATTCGCCCTGCTCTCCGGTCTGACGCCCACCAATGTGCAGGGCATGCCGTCCCTGTCGTTCCTGGCAAAACACGGTGGCGGCCTCCCCTTCTCCCTGGCGGCTTCATTGACCCGCGCGGGGTATACCTGCCGTGCCTGTCCCGCCTCGTCCGAGCTGGACGGGGCCTATACCGCCCTGGGTTTCGGCTCGGTCATCGCAGGCGCGTCGCCGGAGGACCAGCTTGCCGAGCTGCGCCAGACCGGCCCGTTCCTGCTGTACGCGGAGCTTGACGGCGCTGACGGGGAGGCGGCGCTGGAATCGCTCATGCGGGCCCTGGACGACCTGTCCCTATCGTCGACAACGGCGGTGTGCCTGGTCACCGGCGGCGCGGAGCCCCTGCGGGGCGGGCTGTACCTGCGGGGGGACGGGCTTTCCGGCCTGGCCGTGACGGCCCCCTGTTCGGAGCTGGACGTGACGGCCACGCTCCTGGACCTCTGTGGCGCGGCCTACGACGCCCGGTTCCTGTCCGGCCGGGACCTGCTGGCGGACAGCCTGGATGGCGACGGCCTCACGCCCCCGGTGCCCCTGGCCGGCAGCGCCTACGCGGACTGGGTATCGGACGCGGGCTTTTACGACGCGTCCGGGCACAGCTTCACCCCGTCCCACGACCTGGGTGGGTCCGAGCAGGCGGCCCGGTACTATGTGGTCCAAACCCGCCAACAGGTCTACGACCGGTACGTTTTCTCCCGCCGGATGCTGGAATGCGGCTATTTCGGACAGGTCCTGCGATGGTAACAAAAAGTTGCATTTAGCCGAGAACCGTCGTATAATGGCGGTGAAAGGGGGAAAGCGATATGAAAGTCAAGAGGATCGCGCTGCTTCTCGTGGTGCTGGCGCTGGTGATCACGCTGGAGGTCGTGCTGATGCACAGCTGCACCAGTGACGACGCCGCGGCCGGACCCACGCCCACGCCGGCGCTCACCGACGAGCCCACGGTGAACACCCCCGCGCCCATTTCCACGGCCATACCGGAGGCGCCCGGCTTCACCAGCCCTCCTGGCGCCGCTCCCAACACGGCCCCCACCCGGCCCCCCGCCACCAACGCGCCCGCCGCCGCTACCCAGCCTCCCGCGGCCCAGGCGCCCACGGACCCGCCCGCGCCTCCGGCGGCGGCCACGAACGTCCCGCCTGACGTGGTCGGCGGCACCATCTCCGGCGGCAGCTTCGCCTCCAACACGGGGACCGGCCTCAATATGAGCGTGAGCTGGTCCGCTCAGAACCAGGGCGGCGGCACGGCCCGCATCACCGTCACCGGCACCGTCAACTCCTATGCCCTGAACGTGTCCTCCCTGCCCATCTCCATCACCTACGGCAGCTACAGTACCTCGGTCATGGGCAAGAGCATCAAGGTCGACGGCACCTCTCTGGCCAGCAGCACCCTGTTCACCGCCACGCTGGACGTGCCCGCCGACACGGCGGACACCATGACCGTCTCCTGGCACTACAACGGCACCTACAGCGAGGTAGCCCTGGACGACATCACCGCCAGCGGCTATGTGTACACGTGAAGGTGTCCCCGGCATAAGCCGGGGACCCGTTGGATTTTAATGTTTCTCTCCCTCCGTCGCGGCTATGCCGCGACGGAGGGAGAGATATTTAAATCCTCTTCCTTATTGTCCAGGGCTCCCATCGCAAACCAGCGGAGCGTTTGCGATGGGAAAAGGAGGAAGGCCCCTGACCGACGAATGAGGACCGGCTTGCCGGTTCTCATCGTCTTCAGGAGCCTTCCGACGCCGGGGCCCCCACGCGGCACGCCTACCGCGCGGAAAAAAGGTGTCTCCGGCTACGCCGGAGACGCGTTGGATTATAATAAATAATACCTTATCGAAAGCCCCCCTTGTCAAAGGGGGGTGGCCGCCATCGGCGGCCGGGGGGATTGCAGTAGGTCCAAGGACACACCCCTTTACCCCCTTCCCAGCGCGAACTTCCCCGCCCGCATGGAGGCGATGACGCCCCCGTCACCGCGGGCTACACCTCCCAACTGGCAAAGGCACAAAAACTTCCGCCTCAGCGGCGGAAGTTTTTATACTATACGGTTGAACTGCGTTCATGCTGTCGGCGTCAGCGCCACCGGTTGATTTACATAATCATCTTTCGCAAAATCTTCGTCATCATATGCCCGCAGGGTAAAGTTTATCTTTTCCACTTCCGTAATATCGTTTTCCTCCAAGGTGCTGTTATCCCAGGAAATGGATTCAAACGCGCATTTTCCCGGGTCCACTGAATTGGCAAAGTACGGGTCCGCCATATACCCGTTCACAGCAGCGTCGCCTACGCTGAACATAACGGTGGAGTCCGTCTTATTTACTAAGAATATATCAACCATATATCCCCAAATCTCATCGACCCGATAACCGGTAACGATCGCCGTCACCATGTCGTTGTCCACCAGCACCTCGTCCGTATCCTGCGCCTGACGCTCATAGGCTGTCGCATTGTCCTCCCCCAGCGGGTAAACATGGGACACGTCTTCATAGACCGGATCGGCGCTCCAGTCGTCGCTGTCATAGACGCGGAAGTTGAGCTCGATATCCGATACATCCTCGGCTTTGATGCCGATATCCTCCAAATCATCCATGTCGAATGTGATATCCTTGTTCGCGCGCATACCGGGCGCGATCTCTGTGGCAAAAAACGGGTCGCTCATGACGCCGTTGACCGAGGCGGATTTTGCAGAAAACATATAGGTCTTGTCGGCAGATTTATTCTCCAACTGGGCTTTCAGGGTGTAGCCCCACATGTCGTCAGGGTCGACATCCTTGATGACGATGGCACATTCCTCGTTATCGACCACAACGACTTCCTCAAATTCTTCCATGTCGCCTTCTTTTTCTTCCTTGTCCCGCGTGTTGTTCATACCCAGTGCAGGTGCCAGCATCAAAACGCACAGGAGTACCATACAAAGCTTTTTCATTTTGTTTCCCTTCTTTTCTTAAAGTGTGATGGATACCCATAATTATAGCCCGAATACGGGCTATTGTCAACATACGTATAAGAAAATATGCTATGCGTAAAGCTACTATGGGCAAAGGTGCTTTACATGATAGTATACGACAGGTTGTGGACGACCATGAGGGAACGCGGCGTCTCACAATACAAACTCATAAGAGACCACGGGGTCAGCAGCGGTCAGTTGGACCGTCTGCGGAAAAATGAGAATGTCAGCACCTACACTCTGTCCCAACTCTGCCGAATACTGCGCTGTCGGCTGGAAGACATTGCCGAATACAAAGAAGATTGATACCCATCTACCGACACGATCACCGCCTCCTTCTGACGAGGGAGGCGTTGTTCTCTCCTTTTAAAAGCCTCCCTCTGACGAGGGAGGTGGCTCGGCCCTCCGGGCCGAGACGGAGGGAGAGAATAATTAAATCTTTTTCCTTATTGAAAGCCTCCCCTGTGTAAGGGGGGCTGTCATGCGTCAGCATGACTGGGGGGTTGTCTGTTATCCACAGCAACAACCCCTCCGCCTCGCTGTCGCTCGCCACCTCCCCTTGCACAGGGGAGGCTTTAATCATGTCATATCCTCTCCCCAAACCACCGAAAAATCCCCGCCCCGTCGGCGGTATCTTCCCGTGCGTGTGCAAATGCCATCCGCTCCGGGTGAAACTGTACGGTGAGGATGGGCAGGCTCTCATGCTCCGCCGCCTCGACCACCCCGTCCGGCGCCAGCGCCGTGACGGAAAGCCCCCGCCCCATCGCGCCCAGCCCCTGGTGGTGAGAGCTGTTCACCGTCGCGGACCGCCCGTAAAGCCTCCCCAGCACGCTCCCGGCCGCAATCTCCACGGTATGCACGCTGTCCACGTGCCCGTGGGCCATATGGTCCTCCGCCGTGGGCAGGTCCTGGACCAGTCCCCCGCCGAAGTACACGTTCACCACCTGATGCCCCCGGCATATGCCCAGCACCGCCTTACCGGCCTTGACGAACCCGTCCAGCGCCGCAAGCTGCACCGCGTCCAAAGCCGTATCGATGTCCCGCGACCCGTGGTTTTCCTCCCCGAACCGTGCCGGGTCCACGTCCCCGCCGCCGGGCAGCAGCAGCCCGCCGCACCGAGCTGCCTCAGCCGGGTCCAATGTCACCACCGGCTCTATCCCCACCGCCTTTAACGCGGCGATATAATTGTCCACGTTCCCGGCCACGCCCACGATGGCCGCCGTTTTCCTCTCAAATATCATAGGCCGCCACGTCCTCCAGCGTCTCCCCCCGGATGATGAGCCTTGCCTTCCCGCCCCGGACGGCAACCATAGGCGGTCGGGGGACCCGGTTATAGTTGGACGCCATGGAACAGGTATAGGCCCCCGTGGTCAGCACGGCCACCGTGTCCCCGGTCCTGGGCGTTTGCAGCGCCACGTTCTCGCCCAGCAGGTCCCCGCTCTCGCAGCACCGGCCCGCCAGGGTGACGACGCGATCCTGTGTCTGGCCGGCCCTATCCGCCACCACGGCGCTGTGCCGCGCGCCGTAAAGGGCATAGCGGGGGTTGTCCCCCATGCCGCCGTCCAGGGCAACGCAGCACGCCCCGCCGGGCGTCCGCTTCAAGTTCTGCACCGTGTACAGCGTGATGCCCGCCGCGGCCACGATGCCCCGCCCCGGCTCCATCAGCACCCTCGGCGCCGGGTAGGCGTACTGCGCCCATCTTTCCACCAGCCGCTGCCCCACGGCCCGGATCATCCCGGCGCAGTCCGGAGCGGCGTCCGTTTCCTCATACGCCGCGGCAAAGCCCCCGCCCAGGTTCAATATCCCGGCGGTATAGCCGGTCTTCTCCCGGACAGTTGCCAGAAACGCCGTCATCACGTCCGCCTCCAGCAAAAACGGCCCCGCCTCGAAGATCTGGGACCCGATGTGGCAGTGAAAGCCCGCCAGGTCGATGTTGGAAAGCCCCAGCGCCTGCTCCGCCACGGCCAGGGCCCGGCCCGTTGGGATGGGCTCGCCGAACTTCACGTCCAGCACGCCGGTGTTTACCGCCGCGAAGGTGTGCGGGTCGATGCCCGGCGTCACCCGCAGCAGCACCCGCTGCCGCGCGCCCATCGCCCCCGCCAGAGTGTCGATGCGCAGCAGCTCTTCTTCACCGTCTGCGGCGATCAGGCCCACGCCGCTTTCAATGGCATAGCGTATCTCCGCCTCGGTCTTGGCGTTGCCGTGAAAGCAGATATCCGCCGCCGGGAATCCCGCCGCCAGGGCGGTGTACAGCTCCCCGGCCGACACCACGTCCAGCCCCATGCCCTCGTCCCTTGCCATCCGGCACAGGGCCTTGCAGCACAGCGCCTTGCTGGCGTAATAGGGCCGGCTCCCGGCGGGCAGATACGCCCCCATAGCTGCCACGTACAGCCCCATCCGCTCCCGGACCATATCCTCGTCCAGCACGTAAAGGGGGGTTCCGTATTCCCTCGCCAAATCAAGGGTATCCACGCCGCCCACGGCCAAGTGCCCGGCGGCGTTCACGGTCAGATTTTGCTGGTGCAGCATGGTATTTCCTCGTTTCTATAGACAACCGTTGCAGAATGATGTTACAATGACATTATCCAATATATTACAGCGCACCGGCCCGGAATGCAAGAGGGAGGGAACCATGAAAACACCGAAGGACATTGCCCGCGACTATCTGGACGTCGGCGCAGCCAAGACGGCCCAGAGCGCACCGAAGGCGTTTCTGCTGGCAGCGCTGGCGGGAGCGTATATCGCCCTGGCCGGCGTAGCCGCCACCCTTGCCACGTCCATAGCCGGCAAGCTGGCCGGCGCCTGTATCTTCCCGGCTGGTCTTGCCATGATCGTGCTGGCCGGCGGGGAGCTTTTCACCGGCAACAATCTGCTGGTGATCCCCCTATATGCCAAGCGCATCGGACCGGGAGCGCTTCTTCGCTCCTGGGCAGCGGTGTACCTGGGCAACCTGGCCGGAGCCGTGCTGATCGCGGCGCTGGCGGTTTGCGGCGGCACCCTGGACGGCGTATCCGACGCGGTGCTGGCCACGGCGTCGGCCAAGGTCTCCTTGACTTTCACCGACGGCCTCATCCGGGGCGCGCTGTGCAACGTACTGGTCTGCGCGGCGGTTTGGATGACCATGTCCGCCGACAGCCCCGGCGGCAAGCTGGCGAGCCTCTATCTTCCGATCGTCACCTTTGTGCTGTGCGGCTTTGAGCACTGCGTGGCCAACATGTTCTACATCCCCGCCGGTCTCTTTATGGCCATCCGCCAGGGCGGCGGCCCGGAAGGGCTCACCTGGACCGCGTTCTTCCTGAAAAACCTCCTGCCCGTGACCTTAGGCAACCTGCTCGGCGGCTGCTCCCTCGCCACCGCCCTCTGGACCGCCTATGGACCAGCGAAAGAGAAGGTAAAATTCTAATAAAACTGCCTCCCCGCCAGGGGAGGCGTTCCTTATCGAAAGCCTCCCCTGTGCAAGGGGAGGTGGCGCGGCTCCGCCGCGCCGGAAGGGTTGTCAACGGTGGTGTGCCCGCCGCTCACAAAAAGGTGTCCCCGGCTCACGCCGTGGACCCGTGGGATTTTAATGCTTCTCTCCCCCCGTCGCGGCTCCCTCGCGCCGCAGCGCGGCCCCCTCTGACGAGGGGGCTGTCAGCGCTTCGCGCTGACGGAGGGAGAGATAATTTATCCCCCCATCCTATCCTTCTCCGTCAGCGTCCGTATGACCCGGCAGGGATTGCCCGCCGCGAAGGTGTTCGGCGGAATGTCCCGCGTGACCACGCTTCCCGCGCCGATGACACAGCCCGCCCCGATGGTCACCCCGCCGCATACCACCACATTGGCCGCCAGCCAGCAGTCGTCCCCGATGGTGATGGGCTTGGCGTATTCCAGGTTGTAATAGCCGCCGTCCGCTCGCTGCCGGAAGTTCCGTTCCTCCGGCAATAGGGGGTGCATGGGCGTGGCCAGGGTCACGTTCGGGCCGATGAACACATTGTCCCCGATGTGGACGGGGCACACGTCCAGGCAGGTGAAATTGAAGTTCGCGCCGCTGGCCTTTCCGAAATAAGTGTTGCAGCCGTAGTCAAAATAAACCGGCGCTTGCAGGCTGGGCAGGTTCGGCGAGTTGGGCAGCAGCTCCCGGAGGACCGCCTCCCGCTGCGCGGGCTGGTCCTCGTCGATCTGATTATACCGCCGTGCCAGCCTTCGCGCCTTCACCAGCAGCGCGCCCAGCTCCGGGTCGGACGGGTCATACAGCCTCCCCGCCAGCATCTTTTCTCTCTCCGTCATAGCATATACCCTCCTTTTGATCCGCGCCGCAGCCGCACATTATGGACGGCCCCCTGTGTAAGGGGGCCTTCAATAAGGAGTGTCCCCGGCGTGGCCGGGGACACCATATTCACGTCTGCTGCTCCTTATCCTCGTCCGCGTCGCACATCTTCTTCAACCACTCCCAGGCCTGGTCTGCCCGCATTGTCGAGTCGGGACCCCGTCCCTGCGGGTCGCCGGGGGCCATCATTCCGCCGGTCACGGCGTCCAGTGCCTCGTCATTTAGTTCCGGGGTTACCCCCCCGCAGGGTTTCTTTTCGTCGGTCATGATCTATATTCCTCCTTGTTGATTTTCTCGTCCGGGTCAAGCTCAGTATCAAACAAAAAGCGGAAAACGTCAATAGTTTTGTCCTGAAATGCAGAAAATGCGACCTGAATTGCATTTCGACGCGGCGCAAGCCGCTCCTTATCGACGCCTCCCCTGTGCAAGGGGAGGTGGCGCGGCTCCGCCGCGCCGGAAGGGTTGTCCCCCTCGCGCCTATCCCAGGGTAGATTATCATACGAAGTGCAACACCCGTGGGGGTGAAACAAAACAAGAGACAACATGGCCCAAATCGTGTAAAATGTACG